>CAZGOT010000020.1:0-22289 GCA_964527495.1 uncultured Haliscomenobacter sp. | reverse complement strand
AAGGCCTCAAATTCCTCATATCCATACATAGTGGAAAGATCACCTACTTCTGAAATGCTGCTGCGGTAGTAGTAGCGACGAAAATTTTCTATTGGTGCCTCTTCCCGACGGAAGGCCAAATCCACTTTATACGGCTTTCCATTACGCTCCACTTCAACTTCCCGGACTACCAGGTCGTGAAAGGCATTGCTCAGGTTAAACGGCAGGGCCTCATAGAGGGCAAAGTCGTATTGTTTGTGTATTTCCTGGGCTATCCCTTCCAGTGCAACCAGGATAGCAACAAAATTAAGCCGCCTCAACTCCTGTTTTTCCGGATCGTTGGGCAACCCTCCCGATTCGATCAGGATAGCGCTCGTACCCCATTTTTGAATATTATCGCCAAAAGCCCTGGGCTCAAAAGTATCGTCATAACGGGCAACCTGATCCGGAATATAGCGCTGAAGGGTCCGATTCATCATACCAATCAGGCGCATGGCATTCCCCCGTACTTCGTTAATTTCTTTTTCCTCATTGTACGCAGGCGCAAGGAAAGATATCCCTGCCGTTTTTGGGTTTAACCCTGCAGCATAATACCTGCTTTGATCATGGAGGTTAAAGCCCCATACAGCCTGAAGGCTATCGCGCATCCGCTTGAGTAGCTGTCCTTCGGGAGTAACCAGGCGCTGAGCATCGCGGTTGATATCAATATCCTGCACATTGCGACGGGTAAAGCGCTCCGCTCCGTCAGGGTTCAGCATGGGGATAAAATGCAGGGTGAGGTTGCGCAGAATTTGTTCCCGAAGGGGATTGAATTCATCGCTCCTCCGAAAAAAATTGAAGATATCCATCAAGGCCATGGTTGCGGTAGATTCGTCACCATGCATCTGCGACCATAGAAGTACCGGTATCGGCCCATTGCCAATCCGGATATGATAGATATTCCTACCTTCAAAGGATTTTCCGGCAGGCGCAGCATAAAAAGGCGCAGGAAGGTTTTTAATCAATGGCTCAATATCTGCGAGCTTGAACCTTCGGGTTGCGATACTGCTTTCCCTGTACAAACCATGGTTTTTGTACAGCAAATCGGCATAAGGCGAAAGTGGGGGTAGGGCAGGTACCTGCGCACAGGAAGACTGGGAAAATCCCAGAATACAAAACAACAGAGGGAAGATTCGACGCATATCCGTAGTTTTTGTTTAAAAGACCATTTTTTTCAACACCAGCGACCACAGGCATTAGTGGACGGCATATTCCCTGCCAAAATGTAAAATTAATTTGTATTATTAAAAAAATATGTGCCGGATACATCCTAATGCATGAATGGAACGTTCTATTCAGTTAAGCAAATACTATTCAATGTCCGACACAAACGTCCCAAACGACCTCTTTCAGGTCCAGGAACATACGCTGCCAAACGGCCTAAAGCTGTTTATGAGCGTCAATAAAAATGAACCGCGCATTTTCACGAACATCGTCGTGCGGGCAGGTTCAAAACACGATCCAGCAGAAACTACCGGTTTGGCCCATTATATGGAACACATGCTCTTCAAAGGTACGAGCAGAATCGGAACAATTGACTGGGAAAAGGAACACACCCTGCTCGAACAGATTGCCCTTTTATATGAACAACACCGCAAAACCCATGAACCGGAAGAACGCAGGCGCATCTATGCGGAAATAGACCGCCTTTCCTCCGAAGCAGCGCAATTCGTTGCTCCCAATGAGTATGACAGGCTTTCCGGTGCCCTGGGTGCCAAATCCACTAATGCCTATACCTGGGTCGAACAAACGGTATACGTCAATGATATTCCTTCCAATGAACTTGAGCGCTGGATGTTCCTCGAATCTGAGCGCTTCCGGATGATGGCACTGCGCCTCTTCCACACAGAGTTGGAAACCGTTTACGAAGAGTTCAACATCAACCAGGACCGCGACTTCAGAAAGGTTGACTACGCCATTCGGGAGACCTTGTTCCCTAAACACCCTTATGGAACCCAGTCTACTATGGGTACGGCGGAACACCTGCGAAACCCTTCTATGGTAAATATCCAGCGTTTTTTCCAAACCTATTATGTCCCCAACAATATGGCAATCGTCCTGGCCGGTGATTTCGATCCCGAACAGGCAATAGCACTGGTGGATAAATACTTTAGCCATTATGCCCAGGCTGAAATTCCTCCATTTCATTTTGAGGAACAGCCGACTGTTGTAGGTCCGGTAAGAAAAGATATCTGGGGCAAAGAAGCACCTTATGTAATGCTTTCCTGGCGGCTTGATGGCAGCAATAGCAATGATTTTATTATAGGCACCCTGATACAGCATCTCCTCTACAATCAGCAAGCCGGACTTTTTGACCTTTACCTCAACCAGCAGCAGGAAGTATTGGAATCCGAAGCATGGTTTTTGCCCCATGAAGATTATTCCATTTTTGGCCTCTACGCCAAACCCCGGGAAGGTCAAAGTCTGGAAGAAGTAGAAACCCTCCTGCTACGCGAAGTAGAAAAGCTCAAAAACGGGGATTTTCCTGATTGGTTGCCGGAAGCTGTCCTCAACAATTTCAAACTCGGCGAAATTAAGGCAGCAGAATCCAACGAGGCAAGGGTAAGCCTCATAACCAATGCGTTTATCCTCGGTATTGACTGGGCTAAAATGGCTGGCCGAACCGATTGGCTGGCACAGATTAGCCGCGAGGATATCCTTCAGTTTGCTGCAAAACGTCTGGGCAAGGATAACTACATAGTTGTTTATAAACATCAGGGCGAAGATCCCCGTGTAATTAAGGTCGAAAAACCGCCTATTACTCCCATTGAACTGCGACGTGAATCTATATCGGATTTTGCCAGTCAATTTTTCCAGATAACCACCCCTGACCTCCCTGCAGAATTTGTGGATTTCAATACTGCCATTCAGCGCCGGCCACTTTCCTCCGGTGTCGAACTCGAATATGTCCATAACCCCAACAACCGCATTTTCAGGCTCGACTTCATTTTTGATTTTGGAAAAAATAACGACAAGCTCCTCACTCTGGCTTTCGAATACCTCCCCTATATCGGTGCCGGAAAATATTCTCAGGAAGAATTACAAATTCAGTTCTTCCGCCTTGGCCTACAATTTGAAGTCAACTGCCAGGAAGAACGGTCCTATATCACTCTCCAAGGGCTCGAAGATTCCTTTGTCCAAGGATTGGAACTGGTAGAATATCTCCTCGAAAACGCCCGGCCTGATCAGGAAATCCTCGATAACCTGGTGGCGGACATCCTGGTCCAGCGGGAAAATGCCAAAACCAATCGGAATTTCATCCTACGGAATGCCCTTTCAAGTTTTGCCCGCTATGGGAAGGAATCCCCTTTTACCTATCGGTTTAGTACGGATGAACTTCGCTCCCTTCGGGCAGAACAGCTCACCGCTTCGATACAGGAACTGAAATCCTTCCCCCATGCCGCCTATTATTTCGGTCAACTGGCCCCTGACCAGGTGGTACGAATCCTTGAAAATGCCCATCGGCTACCCTCTGAACGCAGGGTTGCCCCTGCAATTCGTCCATTCAAAGAACTGGATACAACCCATAACCAGGTATTGTTTGTTGACTTTCCGATCGTGCAATCGGATGTCCTGCTTATTTCTAAAGGAACACCCCGGTTTAACCTGGAGGAATTCCTGATGCGTGACCTGTACAACGATTACTTTGGGTATGGCCTTTCTTCTATTGTATTCCAAGAAATCCGGGAAGCAAAAGCATTGGCTTATTCCACTTATGCCTATTATGGATCGCCCCGGCGTGCCGATATGGCCCATTATCTCCAGGCTTATGTGGGCACACAGCCCGACAAGCTTCAGGATGCCATTCCAGCCATGCTGGGTATTTTGCGGGACATGCCTGCCGTTCATAGCCAAATCGAGCAGGCCCGTACCTCTATCCTCAAGCGCATTGAAACCGAACGCCTTCTTCCTGCTAACATTTACTGGACGGCACAAGGTAACCGCGATATCGGGTTCTACCGGGATTTACGCCAGGACCTCTATTTGGCTATGCAAAAAATGAAGCCAGAAGACCTCATAGCTTTTCAGGAACGCTACGTCAAACCCCGTGCCTATACCTTCCTTGTATTAGGCAACCGCAAGGATGTTGACTTGGGCTACCTGGCTTCTTTCGGTCCGGTAACTACATATACCATCCCGGAAATTTTTGGATATTAGGCCCAATGTCCTGGGATTTGCTGCTCCACCACGAACCCAGTCCACTGGAGGAACTGCACGACAGTCACGCTGCGTCTATGGGCGTGCGGGTATTCGTCAAGCGCGATGACCTTCTGGCTCTTTATGCCCTCAAGGAAGCATTCCCTGCATTTTGTGGCAATAAGTGGCGCAAGCTCAAATACAATTTACTGGAAGCAAAAAAATCCGGATATGCTGGTTTGCTGACGTTTGGAGGGGCCTACTCCAACCATATCGCAGCAGTGGCCGCAGCAGGCCGCATTTTTGGATTCCGTACCGTGGGTATTATTCGGGGAGAACCCCATGTGCACTTAAACCCCACCCTTTCCTTCGCTACTGCTTGCGGGATGGAACTCCGATATCTTGACCGGATATCATTCAAAAACCTCCGGGAAACGGGATGGCAGGATCCCGGCCACGCTCTCCCCGCTGATTACCTCCAAATCCCGGAAGGCGGAACCAACGACCTCGCCCTAAAAGGTTGTATGGAACTTGGAGCCGAACTTAGCGAACAAACCGATGCTGGTTTTATCTGTATTCCCTGTGGTACAGGAGGTACTATTGCCGGTCTCTATGCAGGACTAGGGCATTCCCCCCTGGCAATAGGCTTTTCCGCTTTGAAAGGCGGAGCATTCCTATATGGGGACATCCAAAGTTTGCTGGAAAAACACCCGCTTAAAGGGCCCTTGCGGCTTCAAATGGAAACAGGCTATCACTTTGGTGGGTATGCTAAAAGGAATCCTCAGCTACTCCAGTTTATCCATGATTTTCAAGCTCGGCATGGATTCCTTCTGGATTACGTCTATACGGCAAAGATGTTTTTCGGCGTATTTGACCTTATCCGCACCGGATATTTTCCTTATGGGTCAACTATCTGCCTTATTCATACCGGAGGTCTGCAAGGGGGCGTATGTCAATAATCTTTCCATAAAACTCCTGTAAGCCGTTGTTTGTAGTATCCTCAGGCGATCCCCCAAATATTTTTAGCGCCGGTACCCCAGGAAAATAATTCGGGGCTGTCTCCCTTGTCCTGTTGCAGAAAGCAACCAAAGACTTTAGAAACAGCCCCGAAACAATATGGGTCAAAACCAGTGTAGCAGAAATCCCCTCTATCGTGCTGTATAACTGCGTAAGCTCGCCGGGACTAACCAGGTACCATTCGCAACATCCTTCTGGCTCACCCCCTCCGCATAAAGCCAAACCCTGGTAGAAGCTGCCAGGTTTGTCGGAACATCCACGAAGGTAATGAGGGTATCCTGCTGCCGGATTTGGGAATAAGCAGGTCTATATGCTTCCGTTTTAATGAGGGTACGAGGGGTAGTAGTAGAAGTTGCGCCTGTACTCTGATAGATTCGGATTTCCTTCATAGGGTCGTTGCACCAGAACTCCAGAAGCATACGCACCCTGCCCCCTCTAATAAAAGAGGTGGAATCCAATGGATAGAGATAAATAGAAGGTACAGCTTTATTCGTATAAGTAACGTTTTTGTCAAGCCACTCCTCCTTTTCATAACAAGAAGCGACCAAAAAAACCAAAGTCAGAAAGAAAAAAGGCTTTATTATTTTCATCTGGTAAATGCTTTTGGATTAAAAAAAGAAATCAGACCGTTATCGTTTGAAAATCCACATGGGCTCATTGAGCGGCTTTTGATTTTTTTGAGCCACAGCACCATTTCGGTTGAATTCATCCTGAGGATAAAAAGCACGCTGTATCCACTTACCGCCTAGTTCCGGGTTTTGGTTGCGCGGAAGATCGAGATCGCGGAAAACATTTTTTGAAAATTCCCAGCGGCGCATATCGTTCCAAACCTCAGGGCTAAGGAACAACGCTTTATATTTCTCGGCCATAAGGAGGTCGAGAGTTAGATTGGCCGCCCCTACATTTACTCTTGGATCATTGACATAACGGGTTCTTGCCGTATCTGCGACCCCAAGTTTCTGCATATTGGCATTGATTCCACTCAGATAAGCGGCATACCCCGCAGCTGTTGTACCTTTGGAAGATGGTGTGCCGCCATTTCTTAGAAACTCTGCCTCTGCCCGGATAAATTCCTGCTCGGCAAAAGAAACCAATACAATAGGTGAAATATTGCGTCCATGCCAGGTGGTAGTAACCAAATCCACATTACCGCCAAGTCCGGTCCCATTTTCCCTGCCTATCCAGGTCGTTGCAGATGCATTTCCTGTCGTACGGCCACCTGTAATGGGCAGTCGAGGGTCAAAAGGACCAAAGGTTGTTCCGTTCATGGCATCCACAATTTGCTGAGAGTGCGAAACGGTAAAGTTTCCGGTGATGATTGCCTGGGCTACTGTCGTATTCCAGGGATTGAGGTTACGGGTATTGTAATTGATTTGCCAGTCATCGGCATTTCCCGTCATTGCAACAGTGGAAAGTGCTGCAAGTGCGTCATTAGCTGCCTTGGTAGGATTTTTCAGTGAACCATGGAGGGCGTAACGGGCTTTAAGCACCCGCGCAACAGCTTTCCAACGGTTTCGCTGATTTGTACGGGCGGCAGTAGTAGTACCGGCAAAAAAAGTAATATCTTCAGCGCCAGGTAATGGCCCTTCCGTACGGTCAATTTCCACGAGTGCCTCATCGAGCAACTTGTTCATTGCTGCATAGATTGATTCCTGGGAATCATACTCTGGCCGGAGGTTACTGATTTCAAAAGCCTGTGAATAGGGTATTGCCTCCCATATTGAAGTGGCCATACCCAAATGGTAGGCCAGAATGATTTTTCCTATCGCACTGTAGTAGGGTGCAAAATTATTTGGATCATTGGCCTTCGCAATCAGGGTACGCAGGTTAGCCATGGCCGTGAGGTAAGTCGTTGACCAGGCTGATGGAATTCGAACCTCATTATGCGCATCAACCCCACCCCCGGCTACACTCGACATATGCTGTACAATCTGGGAAACTGGGAAAGCATATTGAAAATTTGCCTGCCCACTAGCCTCAATTGTTGTGGGTAACAAACTCTGCAACGTAATCTGGCTTTCGGTTACCCGCGTAGGGTCATCATTGATGTCCAGATATTCATTGCAGGCAGGAAGCAACAAGGCTATCGCCGGCAAAAGGAATAAGAGAGATTTTATACTTGGTTTTTTCATTGTATTTTTCTTTTATCAATGGCCTTTTAATAGGATATGTACGCTGCAGCGGAATCTACGGCCTATTTAAACGTTGCATTTAGCCCGAAGGAAATATTTCTTACCGCAGGAATAGTCAATCCGGCAAATCCAAAAGCATTGCTTCCGGAACCATTTTGGATGGCCTCCGGGTCGAAACCAATATACGGCGTATTTAGCCAGAGGTTATTACCGACAATGCTGAGAGCAAGATTGGAAAAAGGTGTCCGGGCCAGTGTTTTTGCGCGCAGGCTATAGGACAAGTTCACATTGCGCAAACGAACCCAGGAGGCATCTTGCAGCAAAATCTCGGCTGCACCATTATAACGTACCACAGACCGATAAAGGTTATCCCCGTCAATCGCGACCTCCTGGGTATTGGCAGTCCCATCCAGGCGAACACCTTTGAAGACCACGAGCTCATGCCGCCGCTCGGTACCTTTAATATTTCCATTCCTGATAGAGTTGCGCAGGGACATATCATATACATCGCCCCCTTGTTTCCATTCCAGCTGTGCGGAAAGGGTGAAGCCTTTCCAGGAAAAAGTATTCCCCAAAGCAAGTATGAAATCGGGAATTGCATTGCCAGCGAGTTGCAGACGCGACTGATCAACAATTGGATAGCCGTCATTGCCAATCAGTAATTGTCCGCTTGTCGAATCCCGACGGAATTTATATCCGTATAAATCCCCGACTTTTCCTCCCGGAACAAGCTGGTTGACAATCCATGCACCATCAAAGACCAACACCCGGTCACTACCTTCGGCAATAGATTTCACAGTACCCTCCATCTTTGTAAAGTTGATACGAACATCCCACTCAAAGTCTTTGGACCTTACCGGAACGACATTGAGCGTAAGTTCAATACCCTTATTGTTGATTTCCCCGGAATTAGTCACAAAAGAAGCGTAGCCAGTCGAATTACTCACTGGTACGCGGAAGATCTGATCAATAGTGGTCTGGTCAAACAGGGTAAGATCAAATCCAAAGCGGTTCTTCAGGAAGCGCATTTCAAGGCCATACTCTAAACCACGTGTACGCTCAGGACGAAGATTGGGGTCGCCAATCGTAACGCTTTGCCGGAAGCCTGCTATTACCGTACTCGGATCGCTGCCAAAGGGAAAGCGCGGAGCACTTTCAAAATAGCGGCTCGTCAGATAAGGACTGGTCCCCTTACCCGTTTCAGCATAGGAAGCACGTAACTTGCCATAAGTGAAAAATTCCGGAAGCTGCAGCGCCTCGGTAAAAATTAAGCTTAACCCCAGAGAAGGATAAAAGAAAGAGTTATTCCCTCCGGGCAGGGTAGAAGTCCAGTCATTCCTGCCAGATGCCTGCAGAAACAATATTCCTTTATAATCGAGACTCAGGTCAGAAAATGCACCCACCAGGCGGCTCTGCGAAAAATCATAGAAAGGAAAAAAATTACGGGTATTTGTGATGTCATAAAACTGGGGAATAACCAGGCCTTCCCCGCGTACCCCAATATTTTCAAACTTATTGTCAAAAACACTATTACCAAGCAAAAGGCGGGCATTCAGGTCTTTGCCAATTTTCTTCTGCAATGTTACCAGGAGGTTAGAGCTAATCTGCCGCGACAGGTAGTTTTCATCTACTATGAATCCACCTACCTGAGAACCAACATCCGTCACATTCGGCATCACCCGCTTGCGCACATCGGAAAACTGGTCAATCCCCACCTGATAGCGGATTGAAAGCCAGTCGGTCAAAGTTGCATCTGCCGCCACTTGCCCTATATATCGGCCAACATTGCCTGTATAAGGCGCAAATTCTGCCAGCCAACGCGGATTGTCAATTACCGTGCCCGCGTAGGATTTAATAGCACCATTCGGAAATTTATAATCGTTCACATCAAAGGTACTGGAATGGTAAGATAGGGCAGACATGACTGATTTATCCCCTCCATTGGCCGATACGGTACGGGAATTGTTATAGGAAAAAGAACCCGACAGGTTCAGCCATTTGAAAGCCTGGTATCCCGAATTCAGACGCACAGTAGTCCGTTCAAAAGAAGTCGTGGGCACAATACCGTCCTGTTTGAAATGTGATCCAGAAACCAGGTAGGTAAAACCCTTACTCCCACCTGTGACGGAGAGGTTGTTCGTCAGACGGCTACCTTGGGTAAAAAAGGCACGAAAATTGTCAAAGGTCGGCTGGCCTGGAGCGAAAGGAGGCCCAAAATCCTGAAACCTGGTAGTGCTGATACTGTTGTCCGGGTTCACCCTAATCCGACCATTAATACCCTCTCGGTACTTGAGCTGTGGCTCCTGGAATTTATTGACCTCATCCACCCCATAGTTGCTGGAAAATTGAATCTTTGCTTTTCCTTCCTGACCTTTTTTAGTAGTGATGACAATAGCACCATTCTGTGCCAGAGAGCCGTACAGGGCAGTTGCTGCCGGACCCTTCAGAATCGATACATTCTCGATATCGTTGGGGTTGATATCTGCAAGACGGTTAGTGTTGGAAAATTGTTCCGTACTTCCTGCCAAAGCATTAGTACCTGCACTGGGCAGTACGTTGCCAGCATTGGTGGCATTGGAAGCGATAATCCCGTCAATAACAATGAGCGGCTGGTTATCGCTACCCGGGTCGAGTGAATTGATGCCCCGCAGAATAATACTCGTACCAGCACCGGGTGCACCAGAAGAGTTCTGGATAAGAGCCCCTGCGACTTTTCCCTGGAGGGCACTTACTACGTTTTGCTCATTGGAGCGCTCCAAAAGCTCACTACTGACATCCTGTGCAGCATAAACCAATGCTTTTTTCTCCCGCTTAATACCGAAAGCTGTGACGATCACCTCCCCAAGCTGCTTGACATCTTCAACAAGCACTACATCTGCCACGTTACTTGCTCCAAGGGCAAGTTCCTGTGTAATATACCCTACAAAGCTTATCACCAGAGTCCCCCCCTGAGGTGCCGGAATACTGTAGTTGCCGTCCAGATCAGTACTCGTACCTACAGCAGTACCCTTTAACAGAATATTGACCCCTACAAGTGCTTCACCACGCTCATCTGTGACCTTGCCGGTAACCGTGCGCTGTGCAACAGCCGCAATAGCTCCCCAACACACCAGGAAGAGGCTTGCAATAATTATTTTAAAATTCCATTTCATCTAATAAAGCAATTTAGTGAGTAAAAAAACAGACGTGTACCCTCCTGCAATAACCGCATCAGGCCTTTTCCTTCCCCTTGTGGCAAATATAATAAAAGCTATACTATCAAAAAAAGACAGTATAGCTTTTATGTCTGATAACCCGCAGGTTTTTGCAAAAGTAAAGCTTATAAATTCACTTTTCCGTAGCGCACACCATTTTCATATTTTGCAATATAAGCGGCAGGAAATCCCTTGCGCTTGACCTGTGCAAGAGCTTGCTTGGCCGCTGCCTCGTTCATAAAATCCCCCAACAGGATACGGGTAAGGTTGCGGGAAATAATCACCTCTGTCTGGATAGCCCCCAGATCAGCAAATTGCCCAAAACGAGGATCCGCGGGGTTGAAAGTGGAATTGGCGGCGAGTTGGATTTTGAAATATACTCCGTAATAACGTGGTGCGTTTGACTGATATTCCAGATTGTCTATCTTGGAAGTCCCTCTGAGGGTATAGGTTTCTCCGGCAATACCCATAATTCCCGTTGGGGCCATGCCCGGAAGTGGGACAGAAGGCTTGGGAACAGGCGTAGGAGTAGGAGTAGGGGTAGGCGTAGGCGTTGGGGTCAGCTTTCGGAGAAATACAGGCTGGCCATAGGTAATATTACCCTGAGCAGAGGTAAAGAAAGAATAAGACCCGCCTTCATAGCCCTCGGCATTCACCACAACGCGGTACTGGCGGTTGGGCAAAATTTCCAGGCGATAGCTCTTATCCGTAATGATACGACTGACAAGTGGGTTTTCAGCGCCATTTTCGGTAATTTCAGAAAGCGCGATATTGAAGCTGCGCAGGGGTTCGCCAAGTTCGAGGTCAAAGACATTGCCTTCGAGGAGCAGGGTCTTGGGCTTTATGCGGAATTCGAAGATATCGTCATCAACGGTATTGGTTTTTTCTCCGGCAAATACGCGATTAGAACTCAAGAAAGCCACATTGCCGTTTTCCCCTTTTACGAAGAAGAAATCATCCGCACTGGAATTGTACGGAAGACCGATATTTTCCGGAGCACCCCAATTGGTAAGGTCGCCACGCGCTTTTTGGATATCGAAGCCGCCAAGCGATACATGGCCGTTAGAAGCAAAATAGAGATATCCTTCTTCTGAATCAAAATAAGGGGAAATTTCGTTCCCAAGCGTATTGACAGCAGCACCAAGGTTTACTGGTTGGGAAAATTCCCCTACTCCGGTGATATTACGGGTAATATACCATAGATCCAGTCCCCCACGTCCTCCTTGTCTATTGGAAGCGAAATAAACAATTTCCACATCTCCCCGGTGTACCACCCAAGGTTGCGTGGTGGTAAATCCTTTAACATTCACAAAGTCGGGCAAGCGTTTAGGGGTTGACCAGCGTACGCCTTCCCGTTCGATTACGAAAATTTCACAGCGCGTACTCAGGTTACCAAAATTTCCGGAGTTCTCGCAAATCGTAAAATAAAAGCGGTTGCCGTCTGGAGAAAGAGAGCCATTACAATACTGGCCATTCTGGATAACCGGAAAATTTTCTGGTGCCACTCCCTTAGTCCAGTCCCCATTTGCTTTTTCTGATCGGTATATTCTCGCCTGCCCACCCATTGTAGAGGAATAATAGAGTACCCCCTCTTCCGGACTGAACGGTGCAAATTCGTTGGATTCTGTATTGATGCCCCTTCCAGCCCGTAGCACCTCGACTTCCGGCGTGGGTTTCAAGGGCAGGGACTTGCCCAGTTCACACCCTTGTATTTCATCCATAACGATGTCCTCCATGACGGATTTGTTTTCTCCGGCATAACTTTTAGAGAAATCTTGAAATGCCCGTATTGCCCGGTCGTACTGGCCGTCCTGTTTCAAACTCCTCGCGTATTTGAGGCCCACAAGGGGAAACTCCTTTTGCATATCCTTGATATTCTGATAGGCCTCTGCCGACTTGCGGTAGTTGCGCAGGAGGTAATAAGATTCCCCCATTTTAAAAAGGATTTCTTTTTTGTCCTTCTTTTCATAAGCCTTTTCATAGTTCTGGGCGGCTTTGGCATAGTCCCCTTTATTGAAAAACTCATCGGCCGTTTTAGCCATTTTCTGCCAGCTCTGCGCCTGGGCAGTTAAAGAAAAGGCCATTGCCAGAAATAGATAAACTGCTCTCTTGATCATGCTCATTTTGATTGTAATAGTGAGATAATGCGGGTTTCCCCGGGGTTTTCCATTAGTTGCTCTATTATTAACGGATAAAAGCGGTGTTCAAGTACTTGTACCCGCTTTGCCAGGTCTGCCGGAGAGTCTTCGGGAAAGACAGGGCAGCGTGCCTGAAAAATAATCGCCCCCTCGTCGTACTGTTCATTTACCCAATGGACAGTAATCCCGCTTTCCGTTTCTCCTGCCGCCAGGACAGCTTCATGAACGTGCATACCATACATACCCTTGCCTCCGAATTTAGGCAACAAAGCCGGATGGATATTGATAATATGTCCTTCACATTGCCGAACCAGATATTCTGGTATCTTCCACATAAATCCTGCCAGTGCGATGAAATGCACCGGATAACCCGCCAATAAAGGGAGTACCTTATCCGGGGATGCGAAGCCCTCCCTGTCCAAGGCAAGGGCATCCACACCAAAGGAACGGGCAATCTCAAGCGCTGGTGCTTTTGGATTACCTGACAACAATAATTTTACGCAAACAGAGGGATGATCCTGGAAATGTTCCAGAATTTTACGTGCATTAGAACCTGTACCTGAGGCAAATATAGCTATATTTTTCACCGAATGCGGTTATAGACGAAAAATGCAGATATCCTGGAATCCAGGAATCAGTTCAGGACGCGATAACGACTGGCATTTGAACCATCAATCCTGGACATTATGCGGACGACCTGTTCTTTCTCCTTTGGCGTTCCCAGTTTGAAAATTTCCATTACCTCCTGATTTTTACCATTTACAAAAATGATAACGGCGACAGAATTGGGATAAGTCTGGTTCACTTTCAAAATATTTTCCATCGCATCGGCCATAATTCCCCTGCCTTTGGCAATATCCCGATACATAATATCCAAAGCCAGGCGGTGATACGCGTACATAGCCTCGCGCATTGGGCGGACCCTTGGTGAAAGGAAGTTTTCGGCTATCCAGAACCGGTTGCGGTTCACATCAGAACTAGTAGGTGACCAACCAGGTCCGCCTCCTGCCTGAGGTACGGTATTGATAATCTCCTGTGCACTTTGAAAGTAGGATTCTCCCCCATACAGGGAAAAAGAATCGTAATCCAGCCCCAGGATCACAAAGGCATAAAAGGAAAGTACAGAAGAAAGATTGTTGGTATAGCTGTTACGGCTGTAAATCAGCGGTTGATATTGTTCGTAAGTAAATATGATTTCGTTGTCTATATGGTTGAGCAGTACAGTTTCATAGCTACTCCCGAATACCGGTCTGGAAGACTGGATGGCAAGTTCTGCACGAAAACTGGTAGGAGAAAGCTCTTCCTGCAACGTGAGGAGCAGGTTGCACTTGATGCGTTCCTGCGGATCGAATACATCCTCGGTCCATTTGGTATTATTCATAAACTCCGTCATCGCCTGCTCCAGCGTTTCAAAAATCCGGGGATCGGCCGTCTGCAATTTCTGTATGTTGATTTTGACGGTACAGTTCAGTTCCTGGGAGAAAACCCCTATCCAGGAAATGAGGAACAAGAATGTTAAACAGGCACGTTGCATAAAATTAGGTATTGTGGAATCGGAAAATTCAGTTGTCCGGCAGCAAGGACACCAGGATATCCAGGATATCCTCTGCGACCTGTTTTTTCGTTTTTAAATCAAAATCCTGTCGCCTGTTATCAGGAAAGAAAACGGAAATTTTGTTGGTATCCAACAAAAATCCGGCTCCAGGTTCAGTAAGGGTATTGAGTACGATACAATCGAAATTTTTCCGGCGCATTTTATCCATTGCATACGATTCTGCGTCGTGGGTTTCGAGGGCAAACCCGACAATACGCTGGTCCGGGCGTTTGATTTTACCCAGTTCAGCGGCTATATCCGGGTTTTTGACCAGTTCAAGCGTGAGATCCCCATCCCCTTTTTTAATTTTTTGCTCCGCTGTATCTTTAGGCCGAAAATCTGCAACGGCAGCATTGAGGACTGCGGCGTCACAAGAAGGAAAAAGCTCCCTGGCTGCAGCATACATTTCCCTGGCGCTTTCCACCCGTATAGTATGGATACGTGCATCAGGTTGCAGGGCAGAAGGCCCCAGGAGGAGATCCACGTCTGCGCCCAGCAGCATGGCGGCATGGGCAATAGCAACCCCCATTTTACCCGAGGAGCGGTTGCCGATAAACCGCACGGGATCAATAGCTTCATAAGTAGGGCCTGCTGTAACCAAAATGCGGCGCCCTTGAAGCAGTCCGCGTTGCAGAAAATATTTTTCCAGAAAGGGCAGTATTTCCTCTGGTTCGGCCATTCGCCCTTCTCCAGTGAGTCCGCTCGCTAATTCGCCAACCCCAACAGGCAGAAAATGACTGCCATCTTCCTGTAGCTGCCGGACATTGCGCTGCGTTGCGGGGTGCTTCCACATATCCACATCCATAGCTGGAGCCAGGAAAACCGGGCATCGGGCAGAAAGATAACAGGCAGTGAGCATGTTATCACAAAGCCCGACAGCCATTTTTGCCAGCGTATTGGCTGTAGCTGGTGCCACCAGCATTGCGTCTGCCCATAGACCCACCTCTACATGGTTGTTCCAGCTATTTTCAGAGGAAACATCCACAAAGACAGGGCGCCTGGAAAGCGTAGAAAAAGTGAGAGGCGCAACAAAGGATGCTGCAGCCGCCGTCATCACTACCTGTACCTCTGCCCCTGCCTTAACCAGGAGACGGGTCAGTGTGACAGATTTATAAGCTGCAATGCTACCGCTGACCCCCAGCAGTATCCGCTTATCTCCAATGGGCGATTGCATGCCGGCACAACCGTGCTTAGGCAGTTTTAGGCGCTTTCGCCTTCCGCTCTACGAAGCGGTACACAAGCTCGCCATTCAGGTATTCCTCCATCGCTATAAGCACCGGGTTGGGTAGGCGCTCATAGAATTTAGATATTTCTATCTGCTCCTTGTTCTCGCTGATTTCTTCGATCGCCTCCGAGCTCGTTGCAAACTCTTCCAGCTTATTGTGCAGCTCCCGGCGTATATCTACATTGAGCTGCCGGGCCCTCTTGTTAATGATGGCCAGCGCTTCGTAGATGTTGCCTGTATGAGAGGCCATTTCATCGAGGTTGCGCGCACGTACATTGGGATCCAAGCCCTGTACTTTGTTTTTGATATCAGACATCGTTCAATTGTTTTATTCTTTGCTGAATTTGTACCTGAGCCGCTTCCAGTTCTTTGCGGTAGCTACTTTTCGGATAGCGTTTCAGGAACTCTACACATACTTTGAGGGCTTCTTCGTACCGCTCCCTGCGTTTTTCCAGGATACTGTTCTCTGCGCGGAGAAAAGCCGAGCGGTAAACCATGTAGCGCACCTCCTCGTCGTTGGAGGTTTCCGGAAAATCTTTAAGCAGGTTTTCAAAGGTATTGACCGCTGACTGGTACTGCTGGATCTTAAAATACAATTTCCCTTCTTCAAAAGCCTTTTTCTCCAGCTTTACCCGCAGGTCATCAATAATCCGGTTACATTCGGCTACGCGTGAACTCTGTGGGTAAAGCGCGACGAAATTTTCCATATCGTCAATCGCTTTAAGAGAATAGCTTTGATCCAGTCGAAAGACTGGCGAAAGCTGATAGTGGCAGTATGCTGCCATAAAATCTGCTTCTTCTCTTTGTGGACTCAGCGGGTATGTTTGTGAAAAAGTCTTGAAGTGGTAGTTCCCCATCATGTAATTTTCAAGATGGTAGAACGTGTAAGCATATTTAAAAAATAACTCCTCCCCTTCCTGACGGCCCCGGTAGCTGCTCAGAATAAGTTCAAAGAGCAACTGCGCCCGCTGGTACTCTTCCTCCTTGTAGTAATCGAGCGATTTTTGCAAAAGCAACTCTGGGTCCCCGCTGGTGCGAATTTTTTCAAAATCGCTCTTACAGGCCGAAAGCAGCAAAATAGAGGTCAAAACGAAAATAATCCTGGACAATGGTTTGGCGGTTTTCATTAAGCTGCAAAAATACAGGTTTTGGCAATATTGCACAAACATTAATTTCAGGGAGTACAACCTTCGTGTAAAGGTTGGCTTCTTTTGTTTTATTATCTTTGGAAAAAAAGGCGCTCAGAGCGTTTTAACCCTGTTTAGGAGTTGTGCAAAAAGTATTCCGCCGCCTCCGGCGGCGAAAGGAAATTTTGAATAAATACTGTTTTCATTGATTTTGCTTCGCAAAATCAATGAAAACAGTATTTATTCAAAATATTTTTTGGCGGCGTCAGCCGCCAAAGATTATTCATATAATTTGTCCGATGCTGCGAAACGACCAATTCAGGATTTATTACAACCACACCATCCATCCAGAGTTGATGCGTATGGAGCGCCTGCGCCGGCGCCTCTTACGGTTATGCTTTGTATCGGCGGTTGTACTGGTCGCACTGCTCGTCCTGGGGCTCAGCGCCGGCGAACTCTCCATCCTGCTCGCCCTTGCCATTCCGATTGTTTTTTACCTGGTCTTTCTGGGGTTCAGGGTGAGAAAATTCATCCAGACGTTCAAGCCCAGGGTCGTACGGCTCGTCCTGGATTTCATTAGCGAAGCACCAAATATGGGAAGACTCGATTATGAACCCGATGGTCTTATCTCCCGCGAAACTTTTTTCAAAAGCATGCTTTTTCCGGAAACTGCTCCTGTCTATCTCGGAGAAGACTTGATCTATGGGAAAGTTGGGGAAATGGACTTTCAGCTCTGTGAATTGAGGGTACAAGGATTTTCTGCTATCCATAACCGCCTTGAGCCGATATTCGGAGGTATTTTCCTCCATGCGGTATTTCCGGAAGAAACTTCCGGCCAAATTGTAATATGGCCTCGTTCCAGAAGAAAATACCTCGCACGCGCCATCCGCAATTTTACCCTGGAAGGCGGGTACAACAACGATACCGAAATCCTCAACCCAGCATTCCGGGAAGTATTCCTGACGCATGCTACCAAAAAAACACATGTCGCGGGAATCTTGTCCGAACCAATGCAGGAGGCCATAGTCCGGTACCAGCAACTCAGCGGAAAGGATATTTATCTTTCCTTTATTGATCAGGAAATATGCATTGCCATTACTGAAACCCGCGATATTCTGGAGCCGTTCATCTTCCGCTCCAATGTGAGCTTTGAACTCGTCAAGGGGTATTACCAGGATATCCAGCTACTGCTCAGCATCGTCGAAGACTTTGACCAAACACACTAAAAGCCCTGCTTCGCTTAAACATTCCCTTGTATTTAAAGTTATTTGAGTACATTAAAATCTCTGTACTATGCTTTTCCGTCGCTTGCAATCTGTAATATTTTCGCTTTTTGCTGTCTGTTGCACCGCCCTTGCGCAGGCACCCCAGGCGCTTAATGAGCCCAGCCTACTCTGGGAAGTAAGCGGAAATGGCCTTTCTAACCCTTCTTATGTCTATGGTACGATTCATGTCATGCCCCGAAAAGACTTTTTCATCACCGAAGCCTCCCAAAAAGCACTGGAAGCATCAGAAAAAGTAGTTTTTGAAATTGACTTGGAAAAAATGACCGACCTGTCGGCTATGCTGCCAATGATGATGCAGGCATTTAT
This sequence comes from uncultured Haliscomenobacter sp., assembly GCA_964527495.1. GTDB lineage: Bacteria > Bacteroidota > Bacteroidia > Chitinophagales > Saprospiraceae > JADJPL01. The sequence goes on along the minus strand of CAZGOT010000020.1, from coordinate 4,115 downwards.
GAAAAAAGACACGACCCTCCGGGATTTACTCTCCCCTGAAGAATATCAGTTGATAAAAGGCCATTTTCAGGAAATGGGGCTACCTATGTTTATGCTCGACCGCATCAAGCCCATGTTCCTCTCTGCACTTGACCCGCAAACGATGTCGGGCAGCTCCGGGGAAGAGGTCACCTCCTATGAAATGGAGTTCATGGCCATCGCTCAAAAATCCGGAAAAACCATTGAAGGATTAGAAACCGCAGCATTCCAGATGAGTATGTTCGATAGCATTCCTTATCGGGTACAGGCGAAAATGCTCCTCGAGGCTATCCGGTCCTCTAGTCCGGAAGTCTCCGAAGACGAGGGTTCCTTCGACAAAATGGTGGAAATGTACAAAAAACAAGACATCGAGGGTATGCAACAATTCATGAAAGGAGATCAGGAGCTAATGGCCTACGAAAACCTGCTCCTTATCAACCGAAACCGGAACTGGATTCCCGTGATGAAAAAAATGATGCAGGGCGCCCCCTGCTTTTTTGCCGTTGGAGCCGGACACCTGGGCGGTCCGCAAGGCATATTGGAGCTTCTGCGCGCAGAAGGGTTCTCCGTGAAAGCTAAACTATAAATTTTACCTTATGTACCAGCAGCACCACTCTATCTGGATTTTCGTCTTTCTTGTCCTAACTATTTTGCTAACTGCCCTTTATCCTCATCCGGGCATGATCTTTTTTGGTGCCATCGCCAGCTCTCTGCTGGTATTTTTCCAGGTCTTCCTCATCCTGAATTCCAGGGAGCAAAGCCCAAAAACAGCAGACGAAGAGTGGTACGAACACCAGTAAGCTCTTCGGGAGTATAGCAGCGGATGGAAGCTGGAAGCAGCACATCCCTCATAGGACTTTCGACGGCTGACGCTGCTTTCTATGCCACATCCATGGACTTGCCGGTTTCCCTCACTACCGCGTCGAGTAGCTCCGAAAGGGAAATCCCAAATGCCCTGGCCTGCTGCGGAACGATGCTCGCTTCGGACATCCCGGGAATCGTATTGGCTTCCAGGAAGAAAAAAGTATCCCCGACGAGGATATAGTCAAAACGACAGATCCCGCGGCAACCTAGTGCAGCGTAAATATTTCGGGTTTGTTCCTGGCACTTTTGCAGGAGTTCCGGAGAAAGATCTGCCGGTGTTATCTCCTTACTTTGGTTTTCGTATTTCGCCTGGTAATCGAAGAATTCATTGAAAGAAACGATCTCCGTAACTGGCAGGACCACAATTTCCCCGTTTTGCCTAAAAACACCATTAGAAAACTCCCGACCTTTCAAAAATCCTTCAACAACCACCTCATCATCAAATTCAAACGCTTTAGCTATAGCCGCATCTAAGGTATCGGGAGTACTGACTTTGGAAACGCCGAAGCTACTCCCGTTTTTATTGGGTTTAACAAAGAGCGGGAGGCCCATCTCCAGCAAAGCCGCCTTATCATAAGGTTGGTCACGAAAAACTACGCGGGAGGGAGCCATGGGAATCCCATGGGCAAGCAGGAAATCTTTACAGGCCTGCTTATCAAAAGTGAGTGCGCTGACAAGGGGATCACATCCAGTATAAGGAATGCCCAGCAGTTCCAAATAGCCTTGCAACCGGCCATCTTCCGCCGGGTGTCCGTGCAGGATTAAATAAGCCAGATCGAAATGGACACACTCCCCGTTATCTTGCAGGAGCGAAAAATCATTGAGGTCAACGGCGCGTCCAGTATGTTGTTCGATAAACCTGGTGCCATTCAGTTCAAGCACAAACTTGCAGTACTTTTCATCGTCCAGATGACGGGCTACGGTGACTGCGCTTTTCAGCGATACCGGTCGTTCTGCCACATTGCCCCCGGTTATAATTGCGACATTCAGCTTTTTTTGGCTCATTGGCTACAATAGCTTCATTATCAGGCATCTACATTAGCATAACGGGCATTAGCCTCAATAAAAGCACGACGGGGCGGAACTTCATCCCCCATCAGCATGGAGAAGATGCGGTCTGCCTCCATAGCATCCTCGATTGTCACTTTGCGCAGGATACGGGTACCTGGGTTCATCGTGGTATCCCAAAGCTGTTCGGCATTCATTTCTCCGAGGCCCTTATAGCGCTGCACCTTCACGGAATCGTCATTTTCGTTTCTAGCGAAATCTGATACTGCCGCCCGGCGTTCTTCCTCATTCCAGCAGTACCGTTCCTGCTTGCCCCTTTTGACCAGGTAAAGCGGAGGTGCGGCGATATAGATGTACCCCTGTTCTACCAGTGGTTTCATATACCGGAAAAAGAAAGTGAGGATGAGGGTAGTGATATGGCTTCCGTCCACATCGGCATCGGTCATGATCACGATTTTGTGATAGCGCAATTTTTCAATTTTGAGGATGCGCACCCCTCCGTCTCCCTCTTCAATACTGACGCCCAACGCCGTAAAGATATTCTTGATCTCTTCGTTTTCATAAATTTTGTATTCCAGGGCTTTTTCCACATTGAGGATTTTACCGCGCAGAGGGAGAATAGCCTGGAAATTGCGATCTCTGCCTTGTTTGGCGGTACCACCAGCAGAGTCGCCCTCGACCAGAAAAATTTCGCATTCCTGAGGGTCACGGCTGGAACAGTCCGCCAGTTTACCTGGTAATCCACCACCGGTAAGGGCCGTTTTGCGCTGAACCAGCTCCCGGGCCTTGCGGGCGGCATGTCGGGCGGCGGCAGCTATCGCAACCTTTTCCATGATTTTACGTGCGGCACCAGGATTTTCTTCCAAATAATGCTTAAGAACGTCCCCTACGACCTGGGATACGATACCCGTTACTTCGGAGTTACCAAGTTCGCCTTTAGTCTGACCTTTGAACTGTGGCTCGGGTACTTTTACAGAAATAACCGCAGTAAGGCCTTCCCGGAAATCTTCCCCGGAAACCCCTTCTTTAATTTTTTTGAATACCCCACTATCATCGCCGTATTGTTTAAAAACGCGGGCTACGGCCATCCGGAAACCCTTCACGTGGGTTCCCCCTTCCCGGGTATTGATGTTGTTTACGTAGGAGTAGATATTTTCCAGATACGTGGAATTATACTGCATCGCTACTTCAACTTCGATTTCCTCTTTTTTGCTCGTCACGAAAATAGGTTCATCAATCAAAGGTTGTTTTGAACCATCGAGGTAGCGTACGAACTCCAGTAGTCCCCCCTCCGAGAAAAAATTCTCTTGCTTACCGCTGCGTTCGTCACTAAGAGAAAGGTGCAGGCCTTTGTTCAGAAAGGAGAGTTCCCGAAGGCGGGAAGCGAGCACCTCATATTTATACTCCAGTGTTTCGAAAATGAGCGGATCGGGACTGAAAGTAATCACAGTACCGGTTTTGTCGGATACGCCTATTGTTTTTACGTCATAGAGGGGCTTGCCACGTTCGAATTCCTGGACGAACATCTTGCCCTCTCGATGGACTTCTGCCCGCAACAATACCGAAAGGGCATTCACGCAAGATACCCCTACGCCGTGCAGACCGCCCGACACTTTATAGGTATTCTTGTCGAATTTACCCCCGGCATGGAGGACGGTCATTACCACTTCCAATGCCGACTTTTGAAGTTTTTCGTGCATACCCGTTGGAATACCCCGCCCATTATCCTTAACTGTAACGGAATTATCCGGATGAACGACAACATCAATATGGGTGCAATAACCTGCAAGGTGTTCATCTATGGAGTTATCAACTACTTCCCAAACGAGATGGTGTAGCCCCTTGGAATCGGTGCTGCCAATGTACATTCCAGGGCGCTTGCGCACTGCCTCCAAACCTTCCAGGGCCTGAATATTTTCAGCGCCGTAATCTTGTGCCTGCTGTTGAGGCTGATTCTCATTAACTGTGTCCATGGCACAAAAATACAAAAAAATCGCCTTTTGTGCTTACCTTTCTCCTGCTAAATTGAGCAGGGTTTACCCACAGAAAAATTTCGCCACCTATACATGGGAATATATTTTTTTAAATACTGGCTCATAAGGCCCGGGGTTATGTAAAAAGTCCGGAGGCCGTCATTTGGCGGCTGACGCCGCCAAATAATATTGGGTTGTGTAAAAAGTCTTTTGCCGCCTTCTGCGGCGAAAGGAAATTTTGAATGGACACTG
>CAZGOT010000019.1:0-22340 GCA_964527495.1 uncultured Haliscomenobacter sp. | reverse complement strand
AAGCTACCCATTAGCTTTCACTTAGAGCCCTTTTTACACAACCTCAAGACTTTTCAGACAGCCCCTTAAAAACTTTATTCCGCCACCTTCGGTAGCGGAATAAAGTTTTTTAAAACGCTAATAGTGCCTGTATTGCCACTGCCACCTTTTCCGAAGAAGGCAGCATCGTCTGCTCCAGGGTTTCGTTGAGGGGAATTGCGGGCAGGTTGGCGGCGCCGATAGTCCGCACAGGGGCATCCAGAAATTCGAAACAGTGCTCCTGGATTCTTGCTGCTATGCTTTGGGCGAAAGTATTCTGCACTGGTTCTTCGGTAACCACGAGGATACGACCGTGTTTTTTTGCCCGTTCGAACAACAACACCTCGTCTAGCGGGAAAAGAGAACGCAGGTCGAGAATTTCTATTTGGCCTGGAAAGTCTTTGGCGGCAGTGAGTGCCCAATGGACCCCCATGCCATAAGTGACCACCAGCAGGCTATTTTCCTGGGTATTGGCATCCAGTGCGATACGGGCCTTACCCAGGGGTACGATATAGTCTTCGTCGGGTTCGATGACTTTTGCCGTTTCAGTACCTTTGATTTTTGACCAATACAATCCCTTATGTTCAAAAACGACCACCGGGTTAGGATCATAATACGCGGCTTTCAGCATTCCTTTGAGGTCAGCTCCGTTGCTTGGATAGGCAATCTTTACGCCCTTGATATTAGTGACCACGGATTCGACACTGGAGCTGTGATAAGGGCCGCCGTGGCCATAGGCCCCGATAGGTACCCTTAAGACCATACTAACCGGCCATTTTCCATTGGAGAGATAGCAGGAGCGGCTCACCTCCGTGAATAACTGGTTCAGACCCGGCCAGATATAATCGGCAAATTGCACTTCGACGATCGGGTGCAGGCCTACAGCCGACATCCCGACCGTGCTACCTATAATAAAGGCTTCCTGGATAGCCGTATTGAACACCCTTGTTTCCCCAAATTTTTGTGCCAGGGTGGCCGCTTCCCGAATTACCCCGCCGAGCCTTCCCCCTACGTCCTGGCCATAGAGCAGGCATTCGGGGTGCTTTTGCATGAGTTCTTCAATGGCATGCAGGGCACAATCTACCATGAGGACTTCTTCGCTACCCTTGCCCCTGCGCTGTCCGCTTTCCTGGAGCACTGGCGTTGGGGCAAAATCATGGGTAAAGAGATCCTCTGGGCGCGGATCTTCAGCCTGTTGTGCGGTTTCAAAATCGCGTACCACCTCTTTCCGCACTTCTTCCTCTATCTCCTGCAATGCCACTTCCGAAATTTTTTCCCGCTGCAGTAAAAACTGGCGTAGAAAAGGGTAGGGGTCGCGCTGGAAATGTTCTTCCAGATCATCGCGATACCATTCCCTGCGGACACCAGAAGTGTGGTGGTTGAGCAGGGGAACGGTAGCATGGAGCAGAAAGGGACGGCGTTCGGTGCGAATCCTGGTTATCACCTCACCGACAGCCAGGAAAGCAGAAACAAAATCGCTCCCGTCAATGCTTATCGCTTCCAGCCCATGGAAGCCCCGGGCGTATTCCGCTGCATGCTGAGCGCGGGTTTCCCGGGCCGTGGCCGAAATATCCCAGCCGGTGTCCTGGACCAAAAACAGTATGGGTAGTTGTTTTAACCCTGCTACCTGGAATGCCTCTGCTACCTCCCCTTCTGTCACCGAAGCATCCCCGAGGGAACACACGACGAGAGGTTTATCCGCAGCAGCCGGATCCTGTAGGCCCTCGAGTTCGGTATACCGGATACCCAGAGCGGCCCCTGCAGCAGGGATTGCCTGCATCCCCGTTGCCGACGACTGGTGCGGGATGCGGGGCTTATCGGGATCCTTCAGACTGGGGTGGGCATAATAGGTACGCCCACCGGAGAAGGGATCGCTGCGCTTTGCCATGAGCTGAAGCATAAGGTCATATGGCCGCATTCCAATCCCCAGCAGCATGGCATCATCGCGGTAATAGGGATAAAGGAAATCCTGAGGCAGCAGTTGCATCGCCACCGCAAGCTGGATCGCCTCGTGGCCCCTTGAGGTGGCGTGTACATAGCGGGAAGAAAATCGGAAATTTTCTTCATACACCTCCGCCATCGTTTTGGCGGTTGCCATCAGGCGGAATGCCTGCAGCAGGACCTCCTTGGAAGGAAGAGGCCTGGATTTTGATTTAGTCATCATGATCCGGTTATCGTCAGGATTTTGGATTATTCTTGAAGGCGGCGATGGCAGATTTGGTGAAATCGGAAAGTGCCAGACGGCCACTTATAGCGGCGCGCTCCAGAAGCAGCTCGTCCCAATGGTCGGTGCCTTCCCAGATAACCCGTTTTAGCGCCTGCATCGCTTCCGGGCTGGAGGCAGACAGCTGAACGGCGAGGCTGGCCATAGCGGCATCCATTTCCGGAATAGTATCATAAATAGCTGCATACAAGCCCTTCTCCATGGCCCATTGGGCACTTCTCCAGGAACGTGCATCAATAGCCAACTGGCTCATGGCAGAAGCACCTATTTTGCGTTCTACCGCAGGCCCCACCACAAAAGGCCCTATGCCCACGGCAAGTTCACTGAGTTTGATCGCCGCATCCCGCGTAGCAAAGCAAAAATCCGTTGCCGCCGCCAGGCCTACGCCCCCGCCAACCGCTTTTCCCTGTACCCGGCCGAGGATAAATTTCGGGCATTTCCGCATTGCATTGATCAATTTTGCAAAGCCACTAAAGAACTCCACACTTGAGTGGATTTCTGTCAGGCCGCTCAGTTCCTCAAAACTTGCCCCGGCACAGAAGGTGCGCTCACCGCCACTTTTTAACAGAACGACCTGCACGGTTTCATCCTTGCCCAGGCGTTCTATTGCGCTGCACAGATCTGCGAGTAGCTCCCCAGGAAGTGCATTCTGGGCGGGATGAAAAAAAGAAAGGGTTCCGACCCCTTCTTCAACAGAAATACCAATATGGCCCTTTGATAGCTCGTTTTGCATAAATATAGGAATTATACTTTGCACCAACAGGTTTTCCGCATTTTATCCAACCCACTTTAAAAATTTGCACAAAACCCTATAGTGCAGGATATAGATAGATTATCCGATTATTTTTTCTGGAAATACCATTTCTCCACTGGCTAAAATTCCGGTAGCCTCCATTCCATATACGTTTGTGGTCCCCGCAATCCGTAAAAACCTATGTAGCTGGGACTTCTTTTTTCCGTACCATTGTCAGGATTGTGGCAATGGCCACTGTTTCTTCCTGCTCGTCATAGATATCCACCAGCCACTTTACGATACCCTTCGGGGAATCCTGCTCGTCGCGCTGTTCCTGAGGTATTTTCTCTTTCACCGTAAGTTTAACCCCAATCGTCATACCCGGATAGACCGGTTTGACAAAGCGGCATTCTTCCAGACCGTAATTGAGCAAGACCGGGCCTTTGCGGGGTTCTACAAACATTCCGGCAGCTTTGGACAGAACCCAATATCCATGTGCAACGCGTTGCTCAAAGGGGGTTCCTTCGAGTGCGGTCATATCCACATGCGCATAGAAGTGATCGCCCGTCAGATTGGCAAAATTGATGATATCGGTTTCCGTAACGGTATGGCGATGGGTAAAGTGGGTATCTCCGATTTCCAGCTCTTCAAAATACCTGCGGAAGGGATGTATTTCTGAGGTCCGGTAGGCTGCACCTTGCTGAAAAACTCCGGTCACTGCAGAGAGCATAGTAGGATGGCCCTGAATTGCCGTTCGCTGCATAAAATGTTTGAGCCCACGCATGCCGCCCATTTCTTCCCCTCCCCCTGCCCTGCCCGGGCCACCGTGCACCAGCAAAGGCATTGGCGAGCCATGACCGGTGCTTTCCGGTGCGCTCTGCTCATTGAGGAGGAGGATCCTGCCATGATAAGGCGCAGATTCTGCAATATATTCCCGGGCAAAACCCGTATCGGAAGTCGCGATGGTACTAACCAGGGAACCTTTGCCGAGGTTGGCTAATGCTATGGCTTCATCCAGGCCATTGTAAGGTAAGAGGGTTGCGACCGGGCCAAATGCTTCGGTACTATGCACGTTTGAGGCATCAAAAGGGCGTTCGCAGAGCAGGACGAGGGGAGGGAAAAAAGCCCCTTTTTCCTTTTCTGCCCCAATCGCCTCATAGTCGTCCGGATTCCCATACATTATGGTAGCTGATTGTGCCAGCATCGCTACTTTATTCCGCACTTCCTGTTGCTGTTCCCTGCTCGCGAGAGCGCCCATGCGCACACGTGGCTCGCGGGGATCTCCCAACGTAATTTTGGACAACTCCCCTGCCAGGGCTTTTGCGACCTCGTCCAATAGGTTTTCCGGGACGATTACCCGGCGGATAGCCGTACATTTCTGGCCTGCCTTAGCTGTCATCTCGCGCCGCACCTCCCTGATGAACAAGTCGAATGTAAGGGAGCCGGGAAGTGCATCCGGTGCCAGTACCGCTGCATTGAGGCTGTCCGCCTCCATATTGAAAGGAATCGAATGCTGTACGATAGCTGGCATTGTGCGCAGCATCTGGCCTGTTTCTGCAGAGCCTGTAAAGGTGACAACGTCCTGCTCTATCAGCGGATCCAGGATGCCGATACCGCTTCCGCAATCCAGTTGAAGTGCCCCTTCCGGCAAAATACCCGAAGCGATAATATCCCGTACTACGGCCTCCGCCAGGTAAGAGGTCACCTCAGAGGGTTTAACGATAGACGGCATCCCTGCCAGCAGGCTGACGGAGAGTTTTTCCAGCATACCCCAAACGGGGAAGTTGAAGGCGTTGATATGTACCGCTACCCCGTGCCGGGGTGTCATGATATGCTGGCCGATGAAGGTCCCTTCCCTGGAGAGTTTTGCGGTTTCACCGTCAGTAAAAATATTCGAGTCCGGCAGCTTCCGCCGAAGGCTGGCATAGGCAAACAGCGTTCCGATCCCACCGTCAATATCAATCCAGCTATCGGATCGGGTAGCGCCGGTACGGAAGCTCAATGTATAATACTTTTCCTTGATATCGGTGAGATACAAGGCTAGCCGTTTCAGCATGCGGCCGCGCTCCTGAAAGCCCATGCGGCGCAGGACAGGTCCTCCCACGCGACGTGCATAAGCGGACATGGCCGCGTAATCCAGTCCTTCACTACCGCAGGTAGCAATACATTCCCCGGTAACGGCATCAAACTGAGGGATACCCTCCCCCTGGTGGGGCATCCATTTGCCTAAGGCATAATTGTTCAACTTCATATTTTAATCCTCTAAACCGCAAATATAACGCCTTTCGCGAACAAACGTTCGTTATTGATGATAAGCCCCAAAGCCCCGTAGCTGGCCGAAATATACCCTTTTGCAGAGGAATGCGGGGGAGCTTATTGCACAACCTTGGTATCAAAATCCTTTGAATACAGGTATATTTTCCTAATTTCGCATAAAAAGAACCATTTGGAACGCCTTACGCAACATGTAGAGAGCTTGATTTTTGCATCGGACACTCCTTTGTCCAGGGAAGAAATCCACGCTTGTATGCAGGAAACTTTTGGACTGGAATTTCATGCAGACGAAATAGCACAGTGTATTGGCCAGCTTCGGGAACAGTACGCCGGAGACGGCTTTTCCTTTGAGTTAGTAGAGATTGCCGGCGGGTTTCAATTCATGACCAAGGGTGCCTTCCACCCCACTGTATCCACCCTGCTCAAGCAGCGCAACCGCCGCCGCCTATCGCAGGCTGCTCTGGAGACGCTTTCCATCATCGCCTACAAGCAGCCGGTTTCCAAATCAGAACTGGAAAAAATCAGGGGGGTGAACTGTGACTATGCCCTTCAGAAACTATTGGAAAAAGAGCTTGTTTCTATAACAGGGCGCAGCGAAGGCCCAGGCAGGCCCTTGCTCTACGGGACGAGTGAAAAGTTTATGAACTATTTCGGCCTGCGCAGCCTACGCGACCTGCCCCAGCCCAAGGAATTTCAGTCTCCTGATCAAAGTATCGGCCAGGAGGGGGCTATAGAAGAAAATATTGCATGATATGTTCTTTTTTGAAGTGCAGGTTGTGTAAAACGTCAAAAAAATGACAGAAGAAAAACCTTTAGTCAACCGCGTTGCGGAGAGCGGATTAATTACGCTCAATCTGGAAGATTTTTTTCCTGCCGGGGAAATCGCTTTCTTTGACCTCAAGGACTATCTTTTCATGGAGCTTATCCTGAAAGAAAAAGATTTCCGGGAGGCTTTGAAAGCACACGACTGGTCGCAATACCAGGACAAAATCCTGTTGATCCATTGCTCCGCCGATGCCATTATCCCTGTTTGGGCGTATATGTTGATTACTGCCTATGCAGAACCTTTCGCCAAAGACATATTCTGCGGCAACAAAGCGGCCTATCTGGATGCAGCTTTTTTGCGAGCCCTTGCAAGCTTTGATGCCCGGCAGTATGCAGGGAAACGCATTGTAATCAAGGGATGTAGCCAGCACCCGGTGCCCCCAGCAGCATATTTGGAGCTCACCCGGCTTTTGCTGCCGTATGCACAGAGCATTTTCTATGGGGAACCCTGTTCAACGGTACCCATTTTTAAAAAAGCCGTTTCTGCAAAATTATCTTAAAAAATGAAGAACATTGCCGTGCTCACGTCCGGGGGGGATGCCCCTGGCATGAATGCCTGCATTCGGGCAGTAGTGCGCAGCGCTTTACATTTCGATTATAACGTATATGGGATTATGCGCGGATACCAGGGTATGATCGAAGGCGATTTCATACCCCTGAAACGGGAATCCGTCAGCAATATCATTCAAATGGGCGGTACCATCCTGCGCTCGGCCCGGTCGCTGGAGTTTCGCACGCCCGAGGGGCGCCGTAAAGCCTACGGCCACCTCGTCCGGAACAACATTGACTCCATCGTAGCGATTGGAGGGGATGGCACTTTCACCGGGGCAAAGGTATTCATGGAGGAATATCCGGATATCCGCATCGTAGGCTGTCCGGGCACCATAGACAATGACCTTTTCGGCACGGACTACACCATCGGTTTCGATACAGCCATTAATACGGCGATGGAAGCTATTGATAAGATCAAGGACACTGCCAATGCCCATGACCGGCTCTTTTTCATTGAGGTCATGGGGCGGGATGCCGGGTTCATCGCTATGGCGACCGCGATTGCCACCGGAGCGGAGGCCGTTTTGGTTCCGGAGATGCCGACCGATATCAATAAGCTCATAGAAACTCTGGAGAGCGGTTTCCTCAAAAAGAAAACCTCCAGCATTGTCATTGTCGCTGAAGGAGAAGAAGCGGGCGGTGCCTTTCAGGTTGCGGAAATGGTGAAAGAAAAACTGGACGCTTATGAAATCAAGGTCAGCATCCTTGGCCATATCCAGCGGGGCGGCCACCCTAGCTGTATGGACCGGCTACGCGCCAGCAGGATTGGAATGGCGGCGGTTCAAGCCTTAATAGAAGGGCAGAAAGGGGTCATGGTCGGGATAATACATGATGCAACCTGTTACACCCCATTTGAACAGGCCATTAAGCACAACCAGGAAATCAATCCGCGGATCCTGCAGATGGTAGATATCCTGAGTTGAACAAAAGCGGCAAAACAAATAAAACTTTTATGGCCAGATTTTTTTCGAAGCGGCTGCGCGACAGCCTGAAAACCCCGCTCCTCTTGTTGGCCTTGCTTTGGGCTATCCAGGTATTGCAATGGCTAACAGGAATTGACCTGGGGTTTCTGGGAATTTTTCCCCGGGAAATCCCCGGCCTGAAGGGCGTCCTTTTTGCGCCACTCATCCATGGAGGGTTTGGGCATTTGTTGGCCAATTCGGTACCTTTTCTCGTCCTTGGCAGCATGACCCTATTTTTTTATCCCCGGATTGCGCGGACTGCATTTTTCTTTATCTATATTTTAACAGGTCTTGCCGTATGGGTATTCGGGCGGCAGGTTTTTCATATTGGTATGAGCGGTGTGGTTTATGGATTGGTCGCCTTCATTTTCTGGAACGGGGTTTTCCGGCGAAATATCAAGGCGATAGCCCTGGCAGCCATCGTCCTGTTCTATTACGGTTCCATGCTCACCGGAATCCTTCCCATGCAGGAGGACATCTCCTGGGAAAGCCATCTATTAGGTGGGCTTTCCGGCATATTTGTTTCCTTTTTATTTAAAAACCGCCTGGAAGCTGATGAGGCACCAGCACCACCCCCTATTTCGGAGCCCGAGCAACGTTTTTTTCTCGACAGGGATACCTTTGAAAAGACCCGGGAGCAGCGTAAAACGGAACGGGGAGACTTTCCTGGTTGGTTCTCGGACAGGACCTGAGTAGGTGGTCCTACAACTGCCTACCGCAGATCCGCAAAATTTTTGACGAACCCATTCACTGATTGCTGTTGCATCTGAGCTTGCAGTGCTGCTGCCTGTTGTACATTAGTGAACGCACCTACCATTACAACGAAAAGTAAGCGCCCACTCGCCCGCGACTCAAAAATATACACAGGCTGACCGAACTGCGCTTTCAGGCGGGAAGCCAGTGGGGCAGCGTGCTCGTACCTACTAAAAGCTGCTACCTGAACGCTCCATCCATTTAGGGGCATTTGCTGGTTACCCCCAGATACAGGGGTATTTGACGGCGAGGAAGAGCCCGTTGAAAAACCGGGCGAAGGGGAAATACTGCCTGCGCCCCTTCGACGCAGGGCCTCGGCCACGGCCTTTTCTGCATTCACCCTTCCATATCCGAATTTTCGGGAATGCCCCCCGATATACTCCCAGGACGGGCCGATTTTATCTGCGGTTTGGATTAGGATTTCTTTTACTTCACGGGCAGTAAGCGCGGGGTTTGCAGAGAGGATAAGGGCACATACCCCTGCCACGATAGGCGTTGCAGCAGAGGTGCCTCCGAAGTGTTTATATGCATTTCCCCGGGAGCGCCCATCTACCCAGTACCGATACTCCCCGCTCTTTTGCTGATCGCCGGGATCCCAGGAGGTGCGGGCTGCAAGTACAGGCCAATCCCCAGCGGAGGGGGCGCAGATTGTCACTTCTATGCCCTGGTTGGAATAATTGGCGTGCTGTTCGTTGCTCGTACAGGCCGCAACGGCAATAACGTCCGGCAAGGCGGCATAGTAATTCACTTTACCGAGCAAGCTATTGTTCCCAACAGCAAAAACCACCACACAACCTTTCCCCCCGCGTCCTTCCCTGGCTGCGCGGGCGATGGCGGCTGCTTTCCGCGAGCCGAGGACGAAGTTATCCTCTGTAGTGCCCCAACTGCAGGAGATGACATCTGCCCCATTGGACATACAGTAAGAAAAGGTAAATTCAGTTTCTACATCACTGAAAGTCAATCCATTGAAAGGAAGGAAGCGCGCATTGGGCGCAACACCCACCATGCCACTGCCATTAGGGCTGGCGAGTGCGAGGCTTGCACAGGGGGTACCGTGGGAACCTTCACCCTGCCGAAGGGCCGAGGAGCGGTTATAGAGATCGAAGGGGCGAAAAATTTTTCCCTGGAAATCCGAATGGGACAGGTCAAAACCGGAGTCCACGACGGCTATGGTAATCGAAGGATCGCCCATTCCCCCCAGGAGCTTCCAGGCGTTGATAACGCGGGCATCAGCGCCTCTCACCAGTGGATAAGAGGTATCCGGCACGAAGCCATTGTTCTGGAGGTGCCACTGATGCGCGAGCAGGGAATCGGACGGCAGGGAAAGATCGTATTGATCGAGGATGGTATCCCAGTCTGGTTGGGCTATTTTAACGAGACAGGAAGCCTGGGCCAGTGCAGCGGTTTTGATTGGGTTTGGGCTCTTCGCAGTAACTTTTACGAGCAGTAAGGCGGGTTCTCTGCGCTCCACGAGCTCCAGCGCAAATTCATCCAGAACGATTTGTTGTTCTTCCTCGCTGACGCCGTCCTCAAACGTAAGAAAGATGTAGCCATTGGGCACCAGCGGCCTGTTGCTGCCTTCGGAATAATACACATGGGTACCAAGCTCTACCTCGTCCAGTGCACGGACCTCATCGAGTTTTTCGTCCAGTGCCTTTTCGGAAGTATCGAGTTCAACCAGCGTGAAACCGGCGATTTGCGGGTATACTTCCTGGCGGATATAGTCGGGAGCTTCCAGGCTGCGGGAGGGCGTCAGGCGGAGGCCAGCAAGGCGTTTGCTTTTACGCAGCCTGATTTCGCCTTGTTCACTTTTGATGGTGGTAATACCCATGGGTTAAAGTTTTAGGGTGGGCATTTTTCTAAGCCCTTTCCAGGTAATATTCGTGATAGAGCTTTTGCAATTTTTTGCGGGCGAAGAAAATGCGGCTTTTTATGGTGCCGAGAGGGGATCCGAGTTCTTCTGCGATTTCTTCGTATTTGAACCCTTCGAAAGCCATCATAAAAGGCTTTCGGAAATCCTCCGGCAGGGTATCTACCATACCCATAAGCTCGGTAAATTCTACGGAAGTTTCTCCGTCATTGGGGATAACCTCGGTACCGGAATCCAGGTAATAGTTGTTTGGCGTTTGGTCAATGATGAGATTGCGGCGCAGTTTCTTGCGATAGTTATTGATAAAGATATTGCGCATGATCGTCACCGCCCAGGCCTTGAAATTGGTACCTGCGTGGTATTTATCCGCATTGGTGATAATCCGCAGTGCAGTATCCTGGTAGAGGTCTTCTGCATCTGCCGGGTTTCCGGTCAGTTTAAGCGCGAAAGCCCTCAGGGAAGAACTGATTTTATCGAGCTGGATTTGAATTTGATTTCTAAGTTCCAATTCCATTGCTAGTATTTTGGTCAGGGATTCTTTTGTAATCTTTTTTTACACAAAGTTATACCATCCCCTGCTTAAGTGCAAAAATTTTATGCGATTCTGGGGTAGTTTCGATAAAATAAGACAATAAAACGACAATTTGGGCATTTGAGACGACATTTGTTAAAATTTTTAACAGGGATAAACCATGTTGCCGATGAAGTGTATATAATAATGTGCCTTTTAAAAATCCATATAGCATGTTCAGTGCTTTGCGGGATATCTGCATTCAAGCGTGTGTTCTGGATTAAATTGGCATATTACTGCATAAGGAGGTAGTAAGGAAGCCGGACGTTGGTTGATTTGGCAAAAAAATTTCTCACGAGAAATATGGAAGGAGCAGATTTTTATTCCGTTCAAACGTACTTGCACAGGAACATTCGTTTTCTGCGCAAAAAACTGGGTTGGAGCCAGGAAGAGTTCGGCGTGCGCGTTGGCCTGAACCGGGGAAATATTGCCTCTTATGAGAATGGCACTGCGGAGCCCAAAATCAATAACCTCCTCAAGATGTCTGCGATTTTCGGGGTTTCCATCCATGATCTGGCACATAAAGACCTGGAGCGGGAGCCCTCCGCATCTGAAATCGGTCAGTCTGCCCTTTCCTCCCCCATTCCTTTAGACCCGCTTGCCCTTCAGCAATATGCCCTGAGGGCGCAGGAATTACAGGATGTCATGAAAGGCCTCCGCACCTGCTGTAAATTCAAGGTAAAAAGCACGGAAGAAGCCTCTGTAAAAGACCTTCAAATCGTTGCCATGCACTTTGAAGAATTGTTCAACGCCGCCCAATCCCTCATGCAGGAACACCTTGCACTGCTACAGGTACTGGACAAAGTACCACATTCCCAGGAAACGCCATCGGACCAGGACCAGCCTTCGGGTAATGAGGCAGTCTCATAAGACTTTCCGGAGATGTCCAAAAAGATGGGGTTGTGTAAAAAGCACCTGGCATTTCATTTGGCGGCTGACGCCGCCAAATGTTATTTTAAATGAACGACGTTTCACCTCATTTTGCAAAGCAAAATGAGGTGAAACGTCGTTCATTTAAAATTTTCTTTCGCCGCCGCAGGCGGCGGGATACTCTTTACACAACCCCAATCCTATACTGATGAAACAGATTCCTTTTTGAGTAAAACCCACACCATAGGTTCCGGCAGGAATAAAAAGTCTTTCCCACTTTGGCGATCCATACTGACAAGTGTATTTTTTTATATATATTTGTGCAAATATGCAGTAAACGCCAGTCGTTTTGTGATTTGATGGAGCAAATACACTGGCCATTAAAATCCCTGACAACCATAATCTCATGATCCTGAAAAAACTATTTCTGACCTTTTCCCTTCCGATCCTGGCCGCTGCAGGCCTTTTTGCACAACAGCCCACTTTCCGCCCTTTGAGTCTTCAGGAGGCCCTTTCTGTCGGTGCCAAAGAACGCAAACCCGTGATGGTCCACTTCTCGGCATCCTGGTGTATGCCCTGTCAGTGGATGGAGCAAAATACCTTTACCGACCCCGCACTGAAAACCTACCTCCAGGAGCGCTTTATTGCGATAAAATTAGACTTCGACGATGCACAGGGGCAAGCAGAAGCAGTGCGATACAAGGTAAGCACCTTACCTACTATTTTGATTTTTAATGCTATGAAGCAGCTAATCGGCACCCACCAGGAAATGATGGAGCCCCAGCGACTGTTGCAGGTGCTGCAGCGTTATTCCTCCGCAACCACACCAGCAGCAGGTGGGATGAGCCCACCCAAAGCCCAAACAGACCATCTTAACCGTCCTGCGCTCATTATTGGCAACACTGGTAATTCCCCTACTAATCCCTCCTCTTCTGGATCGGGCATACAAGCTAACCCAAACGACCGCAAGCCCAACCAAGCAATTTATGGGTCCAGTTTACCCCAAAAAAAATACGGTATTCAGGTTGGGGCGTTTAGTGGTATGGAGAATGCTGAATACATGAAGACAGAACTCGAAACCCGCTATCGGCTGCCGGTAGTCGTCATACAGGACAGTGCTCCCGGACGGGCACCTTTTTTCAAAGTCGTCATTGGGGCATACGCGAGTGACAAGGAAGCAATGCCATTACTCGAAAGGCTGGTGCGCGACGGACGCCAGGGATACATCCGAGAATACTGAAACATGAACCGCCTCCTCTTCCGGAATATTGGCTGCCTGGTACAAGCCATTGGGGATCCCCCACCAGTTGGTAGTACCCAAATGGATCGGTTGGTTTCGGGTGCTGCCATGGACGTGTTGCCCCGCATAGAAAACGCCTTTCTGCTAATTGAAGGCGAACGGATTGCCGACTATGGCCCTGACAGCCAATGCCCTTATCCCGATGCAGGCATAGATCTTCAGGGACGGTACGTCCTCCCTGCATGGTGCGATGCGCATACCCATATTATTTTTGCGGCGAGCAGAGAACAGGAATTTCTGGCAAGAATCAAGGGTGCTACTTATCAGGAAATTGCCCGACAAGGGGGCGGCATACTCCATTCTGCACGCCGGCTGCAGGCAACCCCTGAGGAAGCGTTATTAGAGACCGCTGTACAACGCCTGGAGGAGATGCAGGATATGGGCACCGGCGCAGTAGAAATCAAAAGCGGCTACGGGCTAACCCTGGAAGCGGAAATGAAAATGCTGCGGGTCATACGCACCCTAAAGTCGCACACTTCGGCAACTATCAAAGCCACCTTCCTTTGCGCACATGCCCTACCTGAAGGGTTCCAGGGGCGCCGGGAGGCATTTGTCCGCGAAGTAGCAGAGGAGTGGATCCCCCGGGTTGCGGGAGAAGGACTGGCCGATTACCTGGACGTGTTTTGCGAAAGCAATTTTTTCAGTGCTGCGGAGATGGGCCAACTGCTGGAATCAGGTCAGCAATATGGCCTTAAGGGGAAAGTCCATACCAATCAATTCACCAGTATCGGCGGGATAGAAACAGCGATTCGCTACGGAGCCCTCAGCGTGGACCATCTCGAAATACTACAAGAATCCGAAATACAGGCCCTGGCCCGGAGTGAAGTCATCCCCACGCTGCTGCCGTCTGCACCTTTTTTTCTCGGCGACCCCTACCCTCCGGCACGGCGTATGATAGATGCAGGACTTGGCCTGGCCCTCGCTTCGGATTTCAACCCCGGCTCGTCCCCCTCCGGGAGAATGCCCTTTGTACTGACCCTCGCATGTACCCAAATGCGCATGACACCTGCAGAAGCCATAAACGCCGCTACCATCAACGGGGCATTTGCCCTAGAGGAACAGCAGTCCCTGGGCTCCATTACCCGGGGCAAATTGGCCAACCTGATCCTTACAGAGCCTGTCCCTTCGATAGAGTATCTCCCTTATGCCTTTGGCAGCAACTGGATTGCCGACGTACTGATTCAGGGAAAACCCCGGCGTGGAACCTTTTTTCGGGTTTGAGCAGGATTTTTTTCCCGCACATAAAATCCCCAACATGCTCTAATGCTTTTTGTATTTTGCGACCTTGTTCTATGAACTGGAGGGAAACGGCAATAATTGCGCGCCCATGGCGTTTTTTCCTTCGAAAACCATCACCGCATAGCTATAATGCACCAGCGCATGATCAGATTTTTTTCCGCCGTGGCCGGCATGCTTTTCGCACTGGCCGCACAGGCGCAGCAACTGCCTGCGAATATTCAAGTTAAAGGAAAACTCGACGGAAATTTTATCCGATCGAGGGCAGCTTGTGCCAACGATGCAGGCTCCCTGCGTTTTGGGCCGTTTACCGGACAAAGCAATTCGGTTACCAGCAAACAGATTTTCCTTTGCTTCAACGACTCCCTAAAAGTCCTCCACAATAATGACTTCAATGTGAGTGGCGACCCGGATGGGTTTACCCCTCCTGGTATCCGCTATGCCCTTTACGACTGTCCTCCCAGCGTCAGCGGACCCAAGCTGGCTGATATCCTCAAAGACCGCTGCCTGAACAAGACCAGTCCGATCCTCGTCAACGGGCAACCGGTCCTGCAGTCCAAAGGTATTTGGATCACCACAGATGGAACGCCCTCCGGTAATATCTCCCTATTTAACCGGGGACTATACCAGAGTGCTTATGCTGGCGGAAAGCCTATCGCCTTCTGGTTTGCTCCGATTACCGTTGACGATTTCAACAATCTCGCCTATGAGCCCGATCCGACAACAGGAGAAGCAGGGCCCTGCGTCCATGTAGGCCGCGATGCCGCCTTCGAGGTCATTTACCTCAACGCTATCCAGGCCGGCAATATCCAGACCAATATCAACGGCCAGACTTGCCAGGGCTCCTTTGTGGTGCGCGGCGGCCTTCCAGAATACGATACCCTCACGCATTATACCCTTTCCATCCGCCTGGCATCTGATCCGTCCATCACCGGAAGGATTTTGGGAACTTCCAGACCCGGACATCTGGATACCGTGCGCTTTTTTGTGCCAAGACCCGGGACTTACGAAGTTTTAGTCGAAGATGGCAAAAGCTGCGAAGCACGCTTTTCCGTGGATATGGCAGGATGCGAAGCTGTTTCTTTTTCCCTGCCCTTTCTCAATGCGCGCCCGGGTGATACAGTCTGCCTGCCACTACGCGTAGGGAATTTCAACAAGGTAGGCGCGCTGGAGATGAGTTTTTCCTGGGACACCACCGTCCTGGATTTGGTTCAGGCACGCAATTTCAATACTGCCATGAAAGGTCTTGGCGCTGGCAGTATTAGTACCTCCTCAGGAAAACTGGTGCTTTCGTGGTTAGATGCCAATTTCACCGGAGGCGTTACCCTATCCGATAATTCCGTCCTGTTCGATTTTTGCTTCCGGGTAAAAGGCAGTTTTGGGTCCAGTAGCCCGGTGCGTATTGCACCTTCCATTATCCCAGAAGAAACAGTGGGGACCACAGAACCCCGTCCTTTGGGCTATATCCTGAACAGCGGTCAGGTGAATATCTCTTCCGGTGCCCTTTTTCTCGATCTGCAACAAGACAGCGTCGGCTGTCAGGGGGGTGCTACGGGGGCTTTTACTATCCGCGTCGCCAATGGGGTACCGCCGTATAGTATTTCCTGGCAAAGCCTTCCCCCTCTGCTCTCGGACAACGGAACGGGTACCATTTCCAATTCCGGTGGCAGCCTGACCATCTCCAACAAACTGGCTGGCCAGTACCGGGTGCAGGTACGCGATTCTCAAACAACACCCGGGTTCAATTCCGCATCCGATACAGTGGAAATCCTGGAACCGCCGATCGTTGCCGTTCAGCTTGTTGATCCCAAAATACCCAGTTGTAATAAATCTTCTGATGGCTCTATCAGGGCAATCATTTTCATTGATGCTGTACAGGTGAATAACCCGGGACCGGAATTTATCTTTAAATGGAATGTGCCCGGAGTCTCCACCGCACAACTGTCCAATATCCCGGCGGGACCATACTCCGTCACGGTTACCAACGCCGCCGGCTGTAGCTCACAGGCCAGCACCAACCTCCCAGAACCAGCAGAAATCATTCTAACCCCCACGATCACCAATGCCACCTGTTCCGGTGTTGCAAATGGCCGAATTGTTCTTGGTGCTTCACGTAGATTAGTCAACAATCCGGAAACTTACACCTTTACCTGGGCGGGCCGGGCACCCGAGCGCGGGCAGGTGTCTATCTTCAACAACCTATTGCCCGGTACCTACTGCGTGACCGTCAGCGACGACAATGGTTGTTCCGTAGAGCGGTGTTTTACGGTCGGTGCCGCAAAGATTCTGAGCATTGATGCAGTCATCACCAACGCTTCCTGCAACGGTATCTGTGACGGGACTATTACCGCAACGGGAAGAAGTACGCTGCCCGCCCTCCCCAACACCTTTACCTGGTCAGGGAGTCTGGGCGGTTCTCCCCAGAACACCTCCAACAGCAGCGCTATTGGCAACCTCTGTGCCGGAGTTTTTACCGTCACTATGCGCGATAGTGACCCTGCCGGGTGTCAGGTTACCGATACATTCACTATTCGGGAGCCGGAGCCATTGGACGTAGCCCTGGTGGAGCGCATCAACGAGACTTGTGTAATCGGGCAGGATGGCCGCCTGTCGGTAAGTGTATCCGGTGGAACGGCACCCTACCGCTATTTTTGGAGCGATGGGCAGCGCGATTCTGCAGCGGTTAATTTATCTGCCGGAAGGTATTCCCTTCGGGTCCTGGATGCCAATGACTGCGAAAATGCCCAGTTTGAAGGCCTTATCACCGCACCTGCAGCACCCGTAATTACTGCCCTTGCCAACGATACCCTTAACTGCTCTACCGATACTGATGGTATCCTGAGCGTCACTGTCAACCCTGGGGGAGCACCAATAGTCTCCATCAACTGGAGCAATGGCAGCACGGGAACTAGTATAAATAAACTACTTCCCGGGGCTTATGAAGTGATAATCCTTGCAGCCGATGGGTGTCAGACTACAGATACAGCCTTTGTAGTGGCTCCGGAACCCATTCGGATCAATAATGTCAGTGTCCAGTCTCCCCGTTGCCCCGGAGAAGCCAATGGACAAGCGACCCTCAGTGCGGAAGGCGGCACGCGCCCCTACCGCTATATCTGGGCCGGTACCAGCAAGAACGATACCACCTTTTTCCCCCTTCGGCCAGGTCTTGCTGCCGGAAGATATGCTTTTACCATAACCGATGCCAATAACTGCCCCGGAGTGCGGGATACCGTCCGGGTCAACGATCCCCCGCGCATTCAGGTGACCTATACAGATACGACGGCGGTAAGTTGCTATGAGGGCGCGTGTAATGGCGCCGTGACCGCAACAGGGCGGTATTCCAACGGGGCGGCGGGAAGGTTTACCTTTACCTGGGGCAGCGGAGAAAGTGCTTCCAGGGTGGTCACGTCCCGGGCGGTACAATTATGTCGGGGCCCCAACAGCCTGGTTGTGGTTGATACCAATGCCTGTGCATTTCTCGATACCGTAATTATCCCGAGCCCGCCTGAAATTACCATCGCATTTACTGCAGATCCAATCAGCTGTAACCGGGGCCGCGATGGCCGGATCAGTGCCCTGGTGAACGGGGGAACGCCGGGGTACAACTATCTGTGGTTGCAGAACAGCCTGGGCGGAACAGCTATCAGCGGACTTGGGGCAGGGACTTATACCCTGCGGGTCACTGATGCCAGGGGGTGCCCAAAAGAACGCTCCTTTGTCCTCACCGAACCCGACGAGCTAAAAATCGCGATTGACCCTGCCGGCACCAATAATGCCCGGTGTAATGGCAGCCAGGACGGGCGCATCACTGTAAAAGTCAACACAGGAGACAAGATCAACCCACTGGGACCAGCCCCCTTTACCTGGTCAGACGGAAAAACCCCGGCAACCTCAGCTACCGCCCGGCAACTTTCCGCAGGTAATTATTCTGTGACCGTGACAGACGTCAAGGGATGCCGGGCTTCCCTTACCCATGCTATTCTCCAGCCTGGGCCAATTTCCGCCATCATTCCTCCTCCTGTCGAACCACGCTGCTATGGAGAACCCACCAAACTGAAAATAGCTACCATCTTTGGCGGTAATGGCGCCAGCTTCCTCGATTATGTGTACAGTATCAACAACAGCGGAATTAGCTTCCCTCCAAACCAGACTGCGACCATTTTCTCCGGGGAAATTGTCGTAACCATAGAAGACCCCCTGGGTTGTACTTTTTCCGATACGCTGTTTGTATCACAGCCCGATGAGCTCAAAGTATTGTTTGACCCTGCAGAAATCATTGCCGAACTTGGTGATTCCCTCACAGTACTGGAGCCTATTATCACCAATTCCCTGCCCATTGATACGTTCCTATGGACGCCAAAAACATTTTTATCCGCCTCGAACATTGAAAATCCCAGGATTGTCGGGCTACTGGACGATCAGTTGTTTACGCTCCGGGTCAGGGATGTGAATGGGTGCGTTGCAACCGGAAGCATTCTTGTAGAGCTCGACCGAAACAGGAATGTGTATATCCCGAATGTTTTTTCGCCCAATGGTGACGGAAGAAATGATGAACTCAGGGTCTTTGCCTGCAATGGCGTGGTAGAAGTACGTTACGCCCAGGTGTATGACCGCTGGGGTGGATTGGTATGGGAGACACGCAATGTAGGTCCTGACTGTCTTAGTGGAGCACCATTGTGGGACGGAAAAGTGAGAGGCAAGGAAGCCCCTGCAGGGGTGTATGTATATATTGTGGAAGTAACCTTTCTCGATGGGGTCACGCTCCTCTATCGGGGAGATACTGCCCTGATCCGTTGAGACCCTTATCCGTCATAGGATTGTAATAATTTGCTCCATTATATTATTATGACATTTTTGTGAAAATTCCCTGTGTGTACACCCATACTTTTGCCGCAAAACACAAAAACGATGATGGCAAAAGTATGTACGCAGTTTTTCCTGCCTTTGGTGCTGGCATTTTCTGCTCTGGCTGGTTTGACCAGTTGTGAAAAAGAAGAAGAAGTTCAGGTCACCCGTATTTATGGCACGATAACCGTAGAAAATCCGGATACGTGGGCCATTTGGAAAGATAGTGGGGAGGTCCAGGTCACCGTATTCCCCAAATTCAGCCTGGACCCCCTGGCCGGCTGGGGAGAGATACCGGATAACTTTTTGGGGCCCAACGTACCCGGAGGTGTATTCACAGTTGGAGCACCGTACAATTCACAAAACCCTTTGGTGCTGAATTATACGTCCGGGAAGACCGTTTATCCTTATTCCATTGAACTGGAGCCAGGCATTTATTCTGCGCTCGCGCTGGGTTTTCGCCACAACCGCATTGTTGATCCCAACCGCAAAACAGCTACACTGGGTGTTCACTGGGCAAATCCGGCTCAGGTGAGCCATGGGGTCGTTATTAAGGTCCGCACCCCTGGGGGTATTGTGCCTGTATTTAATTTTCCAGCCCCTGCTACATTTGAAATCAAGGCAGGAGAAGAAAAAGAAATCAACTTCAAAGCAGATTTCAATTTTGTCAAAACCTGGTACCGCTAAGTGATGAAGACCCGTACACGCTTGTCTGTAGCCTGGCTGCTGTTGCTTTTTGCAGCAGCAAGGCCGCTTATAGCCCAGCAACCTGCTGCCCCGGTACGAGGAGTAGTGCGCGATGCCGATACTGGTGAAGCTCTGGCCTATGTCAATATCGGGGTAAAAGGCAGCCCCGGGGGAGGTTCTACTACTCCGGATGGCCATTTTTCCATAGAAGGCCTACAATCGGGCGTCTACACCTTGATTTTTTCTTATCTCGGCTATCGGGAATTGCAACTAGTGGTCGAAATCCGTCCGGAAGGCACTGCGCCCTTAGACATCCGGCTCGAACCAACCCCTTTAACCGTAGGGGAGGTCGTCGTAACGGCAGGTGCCAGGGCACAGGCCACCCAGCTCACTCCGGCAAGTATAGGTGTCATCAGCGCCAAAAACATCCGGGAAAGAAGTATTTTCACCTTTGACCAGGCCTTCGACGAAATGCCGGGAGTTGTTGTCACCAGGTCCAGTGGGGCTAATGTACAGGCTTTTTCCATTCGCGGCGCTTCTGAAGTAGCCGGGGGAGGCATCGGCAACCGGGTATTATTGCTCATTGACGGGCGACCTGCGTTGAGCCCTGAATCCGGGGGTGCTTTGTGGAACCTCGTCCCTCTGAGCTCCATCGAACGCATAGAAGTAGTCCGGGGGCCCTATTCCTCGCTATACGGTTCCAGTGCGATGGGAGGAGTAGTGAACGTCATTACCCGTCAACCCGGAACGAAGCCGGAAACCCGTATCCATGCGCATTATGGTGCGTATGGACCAGCACCCCGCAGCACAGGATATCGCCAGTACAGTGATTTTCATGGGATTGACTTTAGCCACAGCCGGAAAATCAACCGGTTTTCCTACCTCCTGGACGGAAGCTGGAAATCCGACGGGGGGCATCGGGAAAAAACGGCGTTTGACCTGTACAACTTTTTTGCAAAAGCCGGCTGGGAATTCAAACCTGGCCATAGCCTTCAGTTTTCGGCCAATGCCAACCGTATGTACAGCGATGCACCAGCAACCTGGCTCAGCCGCAGACAAGCATATCATGTTGCCGACTTCAAGCA
This sequence comes from uncultured Haliscomenobacter sp., assembly GCA_964527495.1. Classification (GTDB taxonomy): domain Bacteria; phylum Bacteroidota; class Bacteroidia; order Chitinophagales; family Saprospiraceae; genus JADJPL01. The sequence goes on along the minus strand of CAZGOT010000019.1, from coordinate 1,535 downwards.
CGACGATTACCAGGACAGGCAGGAATTCAATGCTGATTTGCTATACCGCGCCAGGTTCGGGGAGCGCCTTAGATTTTCTTCCCGATTCTACCATTACCGCAATTTCTCCCTGTTCACTTTTGACAGCGACCCCGGAAATGACAGTACGAACATCAACATTGGGAAGCAGATCGTAAAGGAATACAGCGTCCGATCCCAGCGTTTCGGCAACATTACCCAGGCGGATCTTTCCCTGGGTCGGCACGAAATCACCTTTGGCGCGGATATTAAAGCCGATAACATCGAAGGGCTGCCGGAAAAATATTTGTATGGGCGGCACAGAGCATTCGGCGGGGGTGTTTACATCCAGGACGAAGTTTCCATAGGTTCTAAAATCACCGCTACAGCCGGTGCCCGTTTTGATCACTACCGAATTTACGGTCAAGTCCAGGAATCCAATTTTAGCCCAAAAGTAGCTATTTTATACCGTGCAACGCCGCGGGTTTCGCTGCGTGGCTTAATTGCCCAGGCGTTTCGGGATCCCCCGATTGCAGAGCGTTTCATTAAATTTGAACAAGGTGGCGGGCTTGCCTTCGAGCCCAACCCAGACCTTAGGCCGGAGCGACTCGTCCTTTCTGCTGAAAGTGGTGCAAAATGGACTCTGGGAAAGTCCAGTACTTTTGATGTTGCTATTTTCCACAACCGCTACAAGCAACTCATTTCCTTTCAACAGGTCTCCGGCCCTCTTGAAGCCCTGACGTATAAAGTCATTAACCTACGGGAAGCTTTGATGCAGGGTTTTGAGTTGAATTTCCAGCATCGGTGGAAAGACCTGCTCTTTTTAAATTTGTCTTATACCTTTCTCGATGCCCGGGATACTTCCCCGGAGCGCATAAACGACGCCCTCGCCTACAAAGTGCGTCACAGCCTTGGTGCCTCTGCCACGCTGACCCACAAAAAATGGATGCTGCACAGCAATGCCCGCTTCCGGAGCCGTATTGAAGAAGTCTTTATATATCCGGGCAGTGAGCCACAAGCTGTTTTTGTTGCTAATGCCAAACTTCGTTTTACGACGGGCAGCAACCACTTTTATTTTGCCGTCAACAACCTCAACAACGCCCAGTATGAGGAACTCGAGCGCTACCGGATGCCCGGAAGAAGTTTTGTAGCGGGGATGGAATTTGCTTTTTAAAAGGTGCTCCCGGAGCGGCTAAAAAGCATTTTGCGGGAAAAAAGTGAAAATACTCGCGGGGAATCCCATGGCAGTCCATTTATTCCCTATTTTTATCCAAATATCTGTTATGCTTGGATACCTGCTGCTTTTATTGCTCCCCCTGCTCCTGAGCATCGCACTGCTGTTTGTAAAAGACCAAAAACCCAAGCGGGCAGGCTGGTAAATATCTTGTTGATATTCAACATACTCCTCTTTTTGACCCCCTTTTTTCTGGCCCTTGCCACCACGCCATCCCTCGGAAACATTTGGAACGAGTCATCGGGTGGAGGTGCCGCCTTCTGGTTATATTATTTTATATGGCCGGCGAGTGCCCTTTTCCTAC
>CAZGOT010000018.1:17888-22676 GCA_964527495.1 uncultured Haliscomenobacter sp. | reverse complement strand
GCAAAATGAGGTAGAGCGATGTCCATTCAAAACTTTCTTTCGCCGCCGAAGGCGGCAAAATACTTTTCACACAACCCAAGTATTCTGCCGCCTTTGGCAGCAGAATACTTTTGAGACACCCCCATTTACATTACCTTAATGAATGGTTTCATCGGCAACAATAACAATACTGTCTTTTCGGCAAATAGCTATCTGCGGGATAGTGCCCGGGGAAACTGGGGAAGCGTAGGTCTTTTTCATGATAGTAGGTTTTCTCGCAAAAGAATAGGGATTTTGCGCAAAAAGAAAGCCTGTTCTTCCTCGCTTTGCACGCTATTTGCAATTTTGATGCAAATTTGGGGACGTGGAGTTGTGTAAAAGCCTGTCGGCAGTTCTTTTCCTTCAAAAAAATCTCCGGGCGAAAAGCTGGATATTCCCGGTAAATGGCTATAAAATTTTACATTTGCATCAAAAGAACATTTCCATGTATTCAATCAATATTTACCTGCGTTTTGCACTGATGGGTCTGACCCTGGTTGCAGGGATCCTCCTGGCAGTCTTGTTCGGCTTCTGGTATGCTTTTCCATTTTTTCTCGGTTTTTTGGTATTGCTTATTGGATATCTAATGCTGGGAACGGTACAATCTGCCGCATTAATCCTCCAGGCAGGGGATCTCGTGGCTGCTGAAAAGCGTCTTGGCCTTACCCTTACCCCCCGTTTGCTGTATGTCACAACGCGGGCGTATTATTTTCTCTTAAAAGGTTCTATTGCCATGGCGGCGAAGAATGTGGAAGAGGGGGAGCAGTGGCTCCGTAAGGCACAAGCGCTTAAGCTGCCCTCAGATAACGAAAGAGCTATGATTGAACTGCAGTTTGCCAGTATTCACCTGAATAAGAGCCGCTGGAAACAGGCAGAGATGCACATGCGGAATATAAGAAATTTTAAGGTCACAGAACCTTCTCTAAAGGAACAGATTGCCCAGGTGGAAAAAGTCCTGCAGCAACAAGGGCAAATTAAAGCGGCAAACCGTATGGGTGTGGTAAAGGGAGGTCAGATTCCGCTTAAGCCAGGAGGGAAGCGCCGCAGGCCGCCCGTCCGTTGATGGATGGGGCCTGCGGGATTTCCGGGGCACGGCCCTGGGCAATGATTGTGCTCATTTTACCATGAACCCGTTGCCGAAAGGTTTTGAAGGGCAAACAAACATAAGTTCTCCCTTTTCATTTTCCGCAGTCAGAATCATACCCTGGGAGGTTATCCCCTTCAACTTTCTGGGTGCCAGGTTGGCCACAACGAGCACCTGTTGGCCAATAATTTTTTCCGGATCAAAATGCTGGGCGATCCCGGAAACAATTGTCCGCTGTTCATTTCCCATATCAACACTGAGCTTAAGTAACTTATCTGCTTGCGGCACTTTTTCTGCACTCAAAATAGTCCCTGTCCGGATATCGAGGCGGGCAAAGTCGTCGTATTGAATTTCTGCTTTGATGGGTTCGCGCTCCTGCGCTTTTTCCTGTTCCAGAATCATGCGGAGTTTTTCTTTCTGACGTTCAATAATTTCGAGTCTGCTTTGATCTTTGCGGTCGTAAATCTTGGGAAAGAGCACTTCGGGAGTCCCGATCCGGTGCCCTGGTCGAATCAGTAGCTCCCCGGCTTCCAGTGTGCGGAGGGCAGCATCCAAATCCCCGTTCCGAACAGGCTCAAGGCCTATTAAGCGCCGAATGCGTGGGGAGGTAAAGGGTATGAATGGTTCGCACAACAGGCCGAGTACCGCGACGATTTGCAGGCAGACGGACATAGTTTCTGCGATACCGGGATCTTCGGGATGATCTTTATATACTGCCCAGGGAGCCCTATCCTGTAAGTAGGTGTTGCCAAAAGACGAGATCTCCATGAGGGCCTGGCAGGCGGACTTAAAGTTGAATGCTTCCAGATCGCTGACAAGCCCAAGCGCCAGGGCTCTGATTTCAGCAAGGTGCACCTTAAAATCAACGGGGCTTTGGGGCACTATGCCTCCGAAATATTTTTCCGTAAGCACAATAACCCGGTTGACAAAGTTGCCCAAGTTATCTGCGAGCTCCTTGTCATGGAAATCGGAGAATTCATCCCATTTAAAGTCTGCATCCCTGTTTTCAGGCATGTTCCGGATGAGCGCATAGCGAAGCGCATCCTCTTTATTGGGAAAGTTGCGAAATTCTTCCAGGTAGTCGTGTTGCTCTATCCCCCAACCCTTGGATTTGGAAAATTTCCTGCCTTCGAAGTTGAGGAACTGGTTGGCGGGCACATTTCTGGGGAGGGCATAACGCCCATAGGCCTTGAGCATAGCGGGAAAGACGATACAATGGAAAACGATATTGTCTTTGCCGATAAAGTGGATTAATTCCACATGCTCGCCCTTCCAGTAGCTTTCCCAATCTTTGCCATTTTCAAGGGCCCACTGGCGGGTAGCAGAAATATAGCCAATGGGGGCATCGAACCAAACATAGAGGACTTTCCCCCTGGCATCTTCGTCTTTAAGGGGCAAAGGGATACCCCAATCGAGGTCACGCGTGATGGCCCTGGGTTGTAGTCCGCCATCCAGCCAGGAGAGGCACTGCCCTACCACATGGTTTTTCCAGGTGGCGGGGTCGTGGTGCTTTTTCCCGTCGAGAACTCCTTTCTCCAGCCATTCCCTCAGCCAGTCGGCGTGCATATCAAGCCGGAAGTACCAGTGTTTGGTAGGCCTAAGGACAGGGGGTTCCCCACTCAGGGTTGACCTGGGGTCAATGAGCTCCAGCGGGGAAAGGGCACTGCCGCATTGTTCGCATTGATCGCCAAAGGCTTCCTTGTGACCACATTTGGGACAGGTTCCGGTGATATAGCGGTCGGCCAGGAATTGTTGGTACGACGCATCATAATATTGCTCGATTATCCTTTCCTCAAACTGGTTGCCCTGGGCATAGAGGTTGAGGAAAAAATCCTGTGATGTTTCGTGGTGCAGGGCGGCACTGGTGCGGTGGTAATAATCGAACGAAATACCCAGGCGTTCGAAAGTGTCCTTGTTGAGATAATGGTATTTATCAATAATCTCTTGCGGGCCTACGCCCTCTTTTTTTGCCCGGATCGTAATCGCTGCACCATGCTCATCGGAGCCACAAACCCATAAGACGTTTCTGCCCATTAGCCGGAGATAGCGGACGTAAATATCTGCAGGCAGATAAGCGCCGGCGAGATGGCCAAGGTGTAGGGCGCCGTTGGCGTAGGGCAGCGCCGAGGTAATCATATAGGTTTTTTGCATTGCGCCGTTGTTATCGTTGAAAATGACTGCAAATATAATTCAATCCGCGCTTTCCTGCCGGGGTAGTTTCGTTTCCTTATAAAAGTATATCTTTGCGGCATAAACGCCAATCAAAACGGCATTATGCGGATTAATCCCTTTCAAGCTTTCCTGCCGGTCCTGGATGGACCTCTTCTGGACGAATCGCTGCTCGGACATTTCAAATCGGCTTATGGCCTGCTAAAAGATTCAGGGCGTTTTTGCCCGACAGAGGGGCCAGGGGTCTATGTCTATGAGATAGAACGGGATCTCCGTGTTTTTCGCGGCCTGATTGCCTGTGTCGCTGTTGAGGATTATCTGGAAGGCAAAATCAAACAGCATGAAATGACCCTGCTGGCAAAGGAGCAGGTTCAGATAAACCTGTTTGAGGAAAACCAGGCGATTATCAAACCAATACTGGCTACCTACCCTTCCAAAAGTAGGATTGCCCTTTGGTTTAGTAGCCTTAACCTGAATAATAAGCCGATGCTGGAGGCAGTAATTGCCCCGGAAATGGAAAAACACCGTCTGTTCGATATCACAGATGCCGGAAAAATAGCGGAAATCCAGGCGATTTTTCACGAGGAGTTGCAAGAGGTATATATTGCCGATGGGCATCACCGCTTCGCAGCGGCTTCCCGGCTTTTTCTGGAATCGCCTGAAAAACCTTTCCGGCAGGTCATGTGCGCATTTTTTGATGCCGACGACCTGGAGATTCATAGCTATAATCGCATCGTAACGGATATGCAGGGATTGTCCCCCCTAACTTTTCTGAATCGCCTTTCAGGTTGTTGTGTGGTGGAGCGCCTGTCTGTACCGGAATATCCAAAACGGCAATACGAGATGTTATTGCTTTTGGGAGATGGGTTTTATTCCCTGCGCTGGCGGGAAGAGCTTCTGGAGGCGTATGATAGCGGTTCTATCCTGCTCGACGTCCAGTTGCTGAACGAAAAAATCTTGCGGGATATCCTCCAGGTTGCAGATGTGCGAAAGGATGGAAGGCTTTCCTACTCGGAAGGCCCTGCAGGTATTGAGGCGGTGCAGAAAAATATCGCAGACGGCGATGCCGCTGCCTTTATCCTGTATCCAATTCATTTTGATCACCTCATTGCCCTCAGCGACCAGGGAGTTATGCTGCCGCCAAAGTCTACCTGGTTTGAGCCCCGGATGAAGCCGGGGTTGATTGCTTGCTCGTTACAGGAATCCAAAAAAGGTTTTTATGCGGAAAATCAGTGCTGATTGTATTTGCCCGGTAAGCTCGGAGCCGATTCCTTTTGGGGTCGTTATTACTGATGGCGAAGGCCGTATCCTCGAAATCCAACAGAACCGCGACGCACATGACCCCGCCAGCTTAGAAATTTACCACGGGGTAATCATCCCCGGTTTCGTGAATACCCATTGCCATCTCGAGTTATCCCACATGAAGGGGCGCGTGCTTACAGGAACTTCCCTAGGGCCTTTTCTTAATAGTGTAGGGGCTTTCGGGAAAACGGAAAGGGGGGAAATTCTCGAAGCCA
>CAZGOT010000018.1:0-17878 GCA_964527495.1 uncultured Haliscomenobacter sp. | reverse complement strand
TCAACAGTTCGGGGTGCCCTTAACAAGGTGTCTCGGGCGGCCGGTAACGTTTACTTTGAACAAATTAGAGTGCTCAAAGCAGGTACATCAATCGCCTGAATATCACAGCATGGAATGATGGAATAGGACCTCGGTCTTATTTTGTTGGTTCATTTTAGTTTTTTGATAATTGATGATTTTTCTCCAAGCTCCCTAATAGACCATTCTGTTCCGTCAATTTCAAAAACAGTGTAGTGGCTTGCCGGGAAACGGAAAGGGAGGAAATTCTCGAAGCCATTACTCGTGCAGACGAAGAGATGTATCAGGGGGGGATAGTGGCGGTGGGCGATATTTCCAATAAAACGGATACGGTTGTACAAAAAAACCGCAGCCTTCTGCGATATTATACTTTTGTCGAAATGTTCGATTTCCTGCAGGAGGATATGGCGGAGGCGACTTTTTCCCGCTATTGGGAAGTATTTGAACAACAAAGTACTGCTAATGGCAACCGAAAAAGCTGTGTGCCCCACGCACCTTATACGGTTTCCAGGACTTTGTTTCAGAAAACGAACGCTGCTAACCATGCCGGACAGACAGTGAGCATCCACAACCAGGAAACGCCGCATGAAAACGAACTTTTCCTGCAAAAAAGTGGGGGCTTCATGGATTTTTATGCCCGGTTTGGTTTTCCGCTGGATCATTTCAAGCCCAGTGGAAAAACCTCTATACATTACGCAATGGAAAATTTGCGCACGGATATGCGGGTGTTGTTCGTACATAATACGACGACTGGTCTGCAGGATATTGAAGCTGCCCACCAATGGAACCCCGATGTTTACTGGGCAACTTGCCCCAATGCCAATCTATACATCGAAAACCGCTTGCCTTATTATCAATATTTCCTGGACGCAGGGGCCAGGGTAACGCTTGGTACTGATAGTCTGACCTCCAACTGGCAGCTTTCTATTCTGGAGGAGATGAAGACCATCGCGCGGTATCAGTCTTATGTCCCTTTTGATGCTCTTTTGCGTTGGGCTACGCTGAACGGTGCACAGGCACTGGGTTTTGAGGACGAGCTGGGAAGCCTGGAACCCGGCAAAAAACCGGGCATCCTCCTATTGTCCGGTTTGGGGCCTTCGTTCCAGGTAAATATGCAAACCTCGGTTCAGCGGCTTGTATAAAAAAGGTTATTTTATAATCAATTTACCGCTCCAGGTGCCTTTTTCGGCACGTGCCCGCAAAATATACACGCCTGGCTGTAGTCCTTGCAGGGCGAGGGTAGGATTTTGTTCCTCTACTATACCAAAATCCTGGATCAGACGACCGGCGAAATCCCATAATGCGATATGACTGCCGGCAGGTAGCTGATCCAGGTGAACGCTTTCCCGGGTCGGATTGGGATAGAAGTACAGCGGCCGGGAAATGGGGACCTCCGCCACATCGGTTTGGATACTTTGGTAGAAACTGAAGAAAATAATAGTAGAAAACAATGCAGGTTGTACGCATTGGCCATGGTTGAAGGCAGAGTTGAGGTCTGATGCCTGCAGATCCTTTGCGCCCAGGGTCCGCATCACGGAATCGGCAAGGGTGCTGTTGGTGAAAAAAACCTGATCGTCCCCTTTGCAATAAAATAAACGCGTTGGGGCATTAGGGGCCCAACGGTAAGTATCGTTGTCTATCATTGCCTGGTTGAAGGGGTGTCCGGGATTATTACGCACAGCCGTCACTAGGCTATCCTGAAAGATAAACCGTGGAATTACTTTCCCTTTTTGCTGAATCAGGATTCGGGCAAGCCGGTTGTGGATGGAATCAAGGACGGTTTCGGAACCCGAGAAAAAGGATTTTGCAACTTCCAGGTAAGGCGGGTTGATGAATTGCTCGGGTTTTTCATACAGGTTGTATGCCATATTATAGGATAAAACGGTATAAAGGGTATAGGCAGGATAAAAATATTCCGCATCGCTGAGGAGGCGATTTTTCATATCTCCGGAGATACTATAAGGGCCGGAGAGGTGTGCTGCAGCCGTAACCTTGAACTCTCCTGAAAATTTTTGTTCCATCTCCCGGTGGAGTGCCATGCTGGCATGCCCCCCCTGCGAATAGCCCGTAAGGAATATTTGTCCGTTGAGCGTGAGCTTAGTGGAAGTGGCATACTGTCGGACTGCCCGTATCATATCCATTGCTGCGGAAGCTTCCGTGGCAGCGTGTACATAAGGGTGGAAACCACGGGAATCTCCGAGACCGAGGTAGTCGGGCAATACGGAGACGTATCCGAGGGAAGCACCTATAAAACCGACCGAGGCTTCGGAATTCATGCGGGAGGGTACGGATTCCCTGGAACCCGCTGTACCATGCTGGTAAACCAGGATGGGCCAGGAATTATTGGGGGCGATTGGTAACGCCAACAATCCGGAAGCTGTATCCCGGACCCCCCGGATATCCGGGGTAGTATATCGGATTTTGTAAACGCCAACATCGTACTTGGCCAATCCGGGTATGGGCAGGAAAGCAGCTACCTGGTCTTTGGTGTAGTTGCGTATAAAGGTCGCGCTTATCAGTTGTTGTGCAGATAGTCCTGTGGTCACAGAAAACAACAGGGTCAGGCTGAAGAGGCGCAATACAAAGTTTTTCATAAAGCAGGTTTGTAATTTTGATGGAAATTTTCCCGGATATTTGAACGCCAAAATACGTACTTTTACCCTATGTATGGTATTTGTATTTTTTGATTATTACAGGCACTATGTACAGTCCTTGCCCGAAGTTGAAAAAGGGCTGGTCTTAAAATTCCCGGGGTGCGTCCGGCAAATAATATCCTTCCGGAGGCGAAAAATTCCTTTTCCCACAACCCCGCGTTAAGCATAATTTTTTGTGGCAGGCGGGGCAGGATATCTTTTTGCACAACGTCTGACTGCGGCAAAGGACTTTTGAGACGGCGTTTGTCACTAAGTAAAGAATTTTATCTGCTTTAAACCCGGATTATGCGTTTTTTCGACAGGCTGGTTCAAGCGATGAGCAAAGATGGCTCTGCTCCAAAGATAAAAATGGGCAGGTACAGCGATACCTACAAGCGCGCGGAAAATTATGCCGCATGGGACCGGGCAATGGCTTTTTTTGAGGAAGGGCGCTATCTGGATGCTTATACCCAATTTTTTGAATACCTCCGCGACCCTCTGGAGGATAATGTACGATATGTACGCGAGCAGGATTGTATCCGGTTTGAGGTGTACCAGGGGTCCAGGTGTGTCAGCGGTACAGCAGATGCGGGGAAAGTGCGTGCAGAAGCAAAAATTGCCCGGGCAGAAGAACTCATGGTCGGCTTGATGCGCAGCCTGGTAGAAAAAAACTACTCTCTTAAGTTTTCCCGCTTCGCACTTGACGACAACGGCAATATCTGTATTGTGTTTGATACCTTTGCGCTTGACGGATCGCCTTATAAATTATATCATGCGTTGAAGGAGATTGCAGCAAATGCGGATAAACAGGACGATTTGCTTTTGGATGAATTTTCCAGGCTGCAACGCATACAGGATGCTCCGGTCGGGGAGTTGCCCCTTTGGGAAAAAGAAGTTAAATATCGCTTTATCCAGGAAGAAATCCAAAAGACGAGGTCTTTGATAGAGGAAGGACCCGTCAATAAAACAAATTACCCGGGTGCTTACGCCTACGCCGTCCTCCACCTGATGTACAAACTGGACTATCTGACGGAGCCTCAGGGGGTGATGATGGAAACGCTTGAGCGTATGCACCGGCTGTATTTTTCAGATGACGGTAAGTCTATGACGGAAAAAAACCGATTATTGGACAAGGAGCTGGATACCCTTGTTGCCCGGCCCAAGGATGCATATTTTAAGGAAATGTATAATGTTCGCTGTACTTTCGGGATTACCACACCAGTCAATCACGACCGGATTGCCCGTTTTATTGAAGCAGAGCTGCCGAATATGGACTGGTATCTGGAAAATGGACATGATGCGGTCGCCCTTGCAGTACCAGGGTATATCACCGGATATTCCCTTTTTTATTATGCTCCTCCCCGTCCGGTTAAAAACCTGCTCCAGTTGTTTTATGCTATTACGGAACCTGGATATTTCCACGATCTGGGGTACGCGTTTCCCTTTTATTCGCCGGAAAACAAAAAGTTGCGCCCCAGGGCTATCAAAGAGGCCATCAATCGGGTGATTACGGAGAACAGAGCAGATTTTCCAAAACTAAGGGCTTCTTCCGGAAGTTTAAATTTTGAAAACCTTCCGGCTTTTGCCAGGTCTTTTCTGCTCCTGATCAAGGACCTTCAGGGGCTTTGAAGAGACAAAAATGGCAGGTCCTGGATTTTATTTTACAGGTATGAAAACGATTTTTTCGGAAAAAGAGGTTTGGCAAATCCTGGAGCAGGTCTGTGATCCGGAAATCCCTGTGCTCACTATACATGACCTCGGTATTGTGCGCGGTGTGCGAACGGATAGCGACGGGGTGGAGGTGCTGATTACTCCAACGTATTCCGGATGCCCTGCGATGAACGCAATAGAGATACATATTCGGGCAGTCCTGCAGGAAAATGGCATTGATCCCATAAAAGTGACCACAGTACTGAGTCCTGCCTGGACGACGGACTGGATCAGCCCGCGGGGGCGGGAGAAATTGCTGGAATATGGTATTGCCCCCCCACAGCAGGAGTCCCTGGATAAAAATGCCCTTTTTCAAACCATTAGGGAAGTTCCCTGTCCTCTTTGCGGCAGTAAGTCAACGGAAATGATCAGTCAGTTTGGGTCTACGGCATGTAAGGCCTTGTTTCGTTGTCTGGATTGCCGGGAGCCTTTTGATTACTTTAAATGCCACTAATATATGGAGCCCATCTTGTTTTCGTTGGAAGGAAATGTTGCCAGTATTACCTTAAACCGTCCGCAGGTATTCAACAGTTTTAATCGCGAAATGGCACTTTACCTGCAGAAATTGCTGGATATTTGTCAGGAAGACCCGGATGTCCGTGCGGTTTATCTGACCGGGGCCGGAAAGGCATTTTCTGCAGGACAGGACCTTAAATCTGTTATGGCGAATTCTTCGGCCGACTTTACCACTATCCTAAGTGAGTGCTACAACCCGATTATCCAAAAAATACGCCATTTGGAGAAGCCGGTCCTTGCAGCAGTAAATGGCGTCGCGGCCGGAGCAGGGGCAAATATTGCCCTGGCGTGTGATATCGTGGTAGCTACCGAATCAGCAAGCTTTGTACAGGCATTTAGTAAAATTGGACTGGTGCCCGATTGTGGGGGCACTTTTTTCCTGCCCCGCCTCATCGGCTTTCACCGGGCCAGTGCACTCATGATGCTTGGGGATAAAGTAAGTGCCCGGGAAGCGGCAGCAATGGGAATGATTTTTCGCTGTTTGCCCGATGAGGAGTTTGGAAAAGCTTCCTGGGACCTTGCTGTCCGCCTTGCTGCCATGCCTACCTACGGGCTTTGGCTGACAAAACAGGCACTGAACGATTCCATGCACAATTCCCTGGATGCTCAGCTTGCATTAGAAGAGTCGCTGCAGCAGCGTGCGGGATACACGAGTGATTTTATGGAAGGTGTCCAGGCATTTCTTGAAAAGCGGACGCCTGTTTTTACGGGTAAAAAGTAGGTATGATGAAAAAAAAATCGGATCCGGAATCAGCACTCAAGGTGCGCCAGGGTGTCAGTGCCCCAGGACAGTTTAATCCTGGTATCGGAAAAATTTTCCGCCGCCAGCCCCTTCCGGATACCGGGTCCCTGGTCCAGGCTATACAGCAGGGCGACAGGGTTATGCTCGCCCGTGCAATCACCTTGGTAGAAAGTACGCTGCCCCAGCAACAAGCTCTTGCGCGGGAGCTGATAGAACATTGTACGCTGTTGAGCGGCAATGCACTCCGGATTGGCATTACGGGATCTCCAGGAGTAGGAAAAAGTACTTTCATAGAGGCTTTTGGCAAATTATTGGTGGGGCAGGGGCATCGTGTGGCCGTACTGGCTATTGATCCTAGCAGTCAGTTGAGCAAAGGCAGTATTCTTGGAGATAAAACCCGGATGCATGACCTCGCCGTACTCAAGGAGGTTTTTATCCGCCCTTCACCTTCCGGGGGCTCTATCGGCGGAGTAGCCCGGAAAACCCGTGAAACAATCGTCCTCTGCGAAGCTGCCGGATTTGATGTTATAATTGTGGAAACCGTTGGAGTGGGCCAATCCGAAATTGCCGTGCACTCCATGGTAGATTTTTTTCTGCTGCTCCTGCTTCCCGGGGCAGGGGATGAACTTCAGGGGATTAAGCGCGGTATCGTGGAAATGGCCGATGGGCTCGCTGTGAATAAATCAGATGGGGCCAACCTGCAGCGGGCCCGGCAGGCTAAAGCAGAATATGCCGCAGCACTACATTTTTTTCCTCCACGGCCAGGAGGATGGCTTCCCTCTGTGCAATTGTGTTCGGCCACCGAAGGGACTGGTATTGCGGAAATCTGGCAAAATATCCAAGATTACGAAGCACATGTGCGCAGGAATGGCACTTTTGAGGAAAAACGCCGCAGCCAGGCACGCTACTGGATGTATGAAACTATAAACGACCTGCTGAAAAGTGCGTTTTTCGAGCATCCAAAGGTTAAAGCAGCCCTGGCGAGGGAAGAGACACGTGTGCTGGCCGGACAGCTCAGCCCTTTTCATGCGGCAGAACACCTGATGGGCTATTTTTTGCACCGTCCGGATGAAAAATAATTTGGAAATGAAAAAAATCCGCTTCTTTTTATTGATTATCCTACTGGGCCCCCTGTCGCTATCTGCCCAAACCATTTCCGGTGATTGGAATGGGTTGCTCGAAGCTCCTGGAATTAAGTTGCGTCTGGTTTTTCATGTTGAAGAAAAAGCAGGTGCCTTATCGGCTACTATGGATAGCCCCGATCAGGGCGCATTTGGTATCCCGGTTACGTCAGTAACTTTTACCTCTCCTTTATTGCGCATTCAAATTGCAGCACTGCTCCTGGAATTTTCCGGAACACTGAACGATAAGGGGGAGGAAATAGCAGGCACCTTCAAGCAGGGCGGGGCTTCTTTTCCCCTGAAACTGCAACGTCGGGCGATTGAGGCTCCGGCAGCACCAAAACGGCCCCAGGAACCGAAGCTTCCTTTGCCATATTATACGGAAGAGGTGTCTTTTGAAAATCCGGAAGCAGGCTTGGTGCTCGCGGGTACGCTGGCGCTACCCCGGAAGGAGGGCAAGTTTCCTGTAGCAATATTGGTCTCGGGCTCAGGGCCACAAAACCGCGATGAGGAGCTGATGGGGCATAAACCCTTTCTGGTATTGTCCGACTTCCTCGTGCGCGAGGGTTTTGGCGTGCTGCGCTATGATGATAGGGGCGTGGGGAAATCCACCGGAAATTTCGAAGCGGCCACTTCATCAGATTTTGCCTCTGATGCGCGTGCCGCCATCACTTTTCTCCAAACCCGAAAGGAAGTTTTGCCCAACCGTATTGGCGTTATCGGACACAGTGAGGGTGGGATGATTGCTCCAATGGTGGCAGAAAAAGCAGGTAAAGACCTTTCCTTTATCGTTAGCCTGGCTGGTACAGGGGTTCCCGGGGAAGTGCTGCTTTTGCGCCAACAGGAACTTATTGGCAAATCAGTGGGAATGTCAACAGAGGAATTGGATAAAACCAGGTCTTTTAACCAAAAAGCCTACCAGGCCATCAAGGCAAATATTAGCCGTGACAGCGCAGACAAGGTCTTATTTGCAGATTTTATCGCCTTGTTGCCACCTGAACTCCCAAAAAATCAACAGGATGTTGCTTTTTCCCGGACTATGGCAACCCTCTTCAGTCCCTGGTTCCGGTTTTTTGTGCAGTTTAACCCTGGAACGGTCTGGGAGAAGGTAAAGTGCCCTGTTTTGGCCCTCAATGGGGAAAAAGATCTCCAGGTTGACCCCGTCCAAAATCTACCGGCTATTGAGGCAGCCTTGAAAAAGGCTAAAAATAAAGATGTGACGGTGCGGATTTTTCCCGGCTTGAACCATCTCTTTCAACATGCGGAGAGCGGTGCCGTAGAGGAATATGAAAAAATAGAAGAAACTTTTGCCCCTGAAGTCTTGCAAGCGATTGCAGCATGGCTCAAGGCGAGGATGTAAACGCTATTTATGCAGTTAAAAATTATCTCTGCAGGCGCAGGGAGTGGTAAAACCTTTCGCCTAACCCAGGAAATGGTGCAATTACTCAAAGGCCCAGTGCGACCGGAGGGGATCATTGCGACCACCTTTACCAAAAAAGCGGCTGCAGAACTCCAGGACAGAGTCCGGGTCCGCTTGCTGAAGGAGGGGATGGTACAGGAAGCAGAAGCACTTGGCAGCGCTATGATCGGTACTGTCCACAGCCTCGGGGTAAAGCTCCTGCAACGCTTCGCCTATGAGGCCGGTGTTTCACCCGAGGTAGCCATTATTGCCGATGAGGATCACCAGACGCTTTTCAATCTCTCCCTCGCCACGGTACTTTCGGAAGAGCGGGTAGTCCGGATGGAATCCTATTGCGAACTCTTTGGGATGGATGCAGGCGATGGTTTTGACTGGCGTAAGGAGGTGCGTGCGCTAATTGAAATTGCACGGAGTAATGGTTTTGGCGAAGAAATGCTCCAGGAGAGCGCCCGTCGCTCCTTCGCCGCTTTCCAGGAATTTCTCGATGAACCAGACCCTGATACCGAACGGGCATCCAAAATGGGACTGAAGGATGTCATCTCAGCAGTGCTGACAAGCCTGGAGGCAAATGGCGATACCACCAAAGTAACTGCTGACGCTGCAGGAAAACTGCGGCAGATACTCCGGGAATTGGATCTGCGCCAGCGGCTTCCCTGGAGATATTGGGCCCAGATGGAAAAACTGGAACCCTCCAGGAAAAGTAAGGAGGACATGGAACCCTTGAAACAATTGGTGCGCACCCATCTTTGCTTTACTGAATTCCACAACGATATCAGGGGGTTCCTGGAGGAGCTGTTTGGCCTGGCTGCTGCAGCAATGCAGGAATATGCAGAATATAAGAAAAAACGCGGCCTGATAGACTACACCGACATGGAGGTGCTGGTCAATCATCTGCTGGACCGCAGCGACGTATGCGAAGTCCTCCGCCAGGAGCTTGATCTGCTTATGGTTGACGAATTCCAGGATACCAGTCCGATTCAGCTCGAAATATTCCTCAAGCTCTCACGCCTGGCTAAAAATTCGGTCTGGGTCGGCGACCCCAAACAGTCTATCTACGGATTCCGGGGTGCTGCGCCGGAATTGATGTACGCGATCATTCATCAAACCGGGGGCATCCGGAAAGAGGATATTCAATCGGACTCCTGGCGCTCTCGGGAAGACCTCGTTGGTGCTGTCAACGCCCTCTTTTGTCGGGCATTTTCCGATATGGACCCCGACCAGGTTGCTTTGAATGCTAAACGCCTGAAAGCTAAAGAGCCGCAGGAGATGGCCAATGCCCTGCATTTGTGGAAATTTGATCTGGACGAAGAGGAAAAAAAGACAAATTCTAGGGCGCCTGGCAAGCCCTGGACAGAACTCTGTATTGCTTTTGCACTGCGGGAATTCCTAAATAGCGGCTGTTACGTGCTGCCAAAGGATGAAAGTGTCGCGCGCCCGGTCCAGCCCGGCGATGTGGCCATTCTTTGCCGGACTAATTCGGATTGCGCCACGATGGCTGAAGCACTGCATACGGCAGGATTGGGGGTCTCTATCTCTCTTCCCGGCCTGATGCAGACTGCAGAGGCACGCCTTATCCTTTCTTGCCTGAAATACCTGCTGCACTATCAGGATACCCTTTCGGTAGCAGAAATCCTTTTGCTGGCCGAAAATCTTCCTGTCGAAGCAATGATAGAAGACAGACTGCTGTACCTGGAACAACAGGAGGCCGCTATAGCCGGAAGGGGCAGATGGGGAGAAGCCTATACCATGATAAGAGAACTTCAGCAGCTGAAACCCAGGGCAGCGGAGTTATCCTGTGCAGAAACCCTGGACCTGCTTCTTGGCGAACTCGACCTCAGGAGGATTATCGCCAGTTGGGGCAATGTTGCCCAGCGCCTGGACAATGTGGAGATTTTCAGAAAACTGGCGGTACAGTTTGAAGATTCCTGCAACCGTCTCCAGGCAGCTTCTTCCCTTGGTGGCTTTCTGTTGTGGCTCAACCGGCTGGAGGCTTCGGGTAGGGACTTCCAAAGCCCTGGGCAAAGTCAGGGGGCAGTCAATGTGTTGACCTACCACAAAAGTAAAGGACTGGAGTGGCCGGTCGTTATTTGTCATAACCTCGAATCCCGGCTACGTTCGGATATTTGGGGTGTAGAAATCCGTTTTGATACCCCTACGGTGGACCTGGACAATCTCCTGGGCAACCGATATCTTCAATACTGGGTCAACCCCTATGGAAGCCAGGCGGCCAATACTTGCCTTGCTAATCGTATCACCGAACATCCCGCGCGTGCAAAGCGCGTCCTGCTTGCTTTGGAAGAAGAGCGCCGTCTGCTGTATGTCGGGCTTACCCGGGCCAGGGACTACCTCATTTTTCCTTATGGCCTGCAGCCTACCCGCTGGCTCAACCGGACCTGGCATCAGGGGCAGGACGACCTGCCTACCCTTGATCCCCATATCCCGGAATCTCCCTGGACCTGGAATGGGCAGCTGATACCGATTGAGACAAAGTTGCGGGCTTATCCCAGGACTTTCACCCCTGTAGCGTTCGGGGAACAGGCTATTCGCTTTATTGCAGCACCGGAGGGTCGAAAGCAGCACCCTGCGCTATTTATCCATCCTCGATTGGAAAAAAATAATCTCCGGCTTCGTGCCGGGGCTCTGGAGTGTTACGGCGTATATCCGCTGCCTCCCGATGCTGGGACGAGGGATATCACCTCAAAAATCGCCGTTGCGTTTCTGCTATGGCTGTATGCGGATTATTCCGAAGCAGAGGCAGGAGAAATTGCTGCAAAACTTATTGACAATTATAATGCACAGGGCATGGTAAAACCGCAGCATTTACAGGAGCTAGGTAAAAATTGGGTTGCTTTTGTAGGCTCGCGGTTTACAGTTAGCCGGGAATACCGCAAATATCCCCTGCGTTACTATGTAGATGGGCGCATTTTTGAAACAGAAGTTGATCAGTTTTTGCTGTTATCCGGTGGGGGTAGGGTCATAATACAGCACGCGGTTATTTCTGCTGAGGTTGCAGAGCTTCCGGTAAAGGCTATGGAGCTCTATGGGGCATGGGCCTATCATTGCCGGGAGGCCCTGCGCCAAACGGCAGATATGGGGGAAGTGCGGGTATTCATGCATTTTCTGCTCCAAAGTGCCCTGGTGGAGTGTTTGTAGGTACCCAAAAGGAAAAATCTTTAGAGAAAAGAGCCTCCTTTTGGGGGAACCTTCGCTTAGCTGCAGAATAACCTTGACAAAAAGGCAATTTTTATGTATATTTGAATGGTTGTGCAAAGGAGCAGGAAGAGAAGGGAGTTTCAGACTCCCTATAAGCGTTCGTAGGTACAAAAAACACGGTTTTGCACAAATTTTTTAAATTTTGGAAACCTTCCCTTTCACCCGTTATTTTTTTTCTCCTCACCCGGATAGCTATTTTTTTTTCTGCAAACGGAAATAAAAGCTTCTTTTTGTGTGCCATTCAACCTTCCCAATGGAAGGTTAGAATACCTTAATTGTTGAAAATCAATTTGGTGGAATGTTTATTTGCAATATATTTGCAGCATAGTGTAAAAAATACACGAACCAAAACATTGTATTACTCCAACACTAAATATTCGAAGACATGCTTAAAAAACAATTTTTGAAGAACAAGCCGGTATGCAAGGTAACCTTCAGTCTTCCTGCTTTGGCGGTGAAGGAAGGGAGCGAAGTCCGCGTAGTCGGGGATTTCAACAATTGGAACTGGGAGCAGGGTTTGACAATGGAATTGAAGAAAAGTGAATACACGGCAGTTGCAGAGCTCGCCACTGGTCGCGCCTATGAATTCCGCTACCTGGTAAATAATGCTGATTGGGAAAACGACTGGCAGGCTGATGCTTACGCTCCGTCACCGTATTTTGGTGCCGACAATTCGGTTGTCTTGTTAGTCGAGCATGAGAATGCTGCCAATCCTGTTGTAGAGGCTAAACCCGCCGCTGCACCAGTTGCAAGCAGGGCCAAGGTATCTAAAGTTCAAAAGGATGACCTCAAGAAAGTCGAAGGTATCGGTCCGAAAATTGAAACACTCCTCGCAGAAGCAGGAATTACTTCTTTTGCAGACCTTGCCAAAGCCGACTCCAGGATGCTAAAGACAGTTCTGGAAAAAGCAGGTTCTCGCTACAAAATGCACGATCCCACGACCTGGCCCCAGCAAGCCAAGCTAGCACTTGATGGCAAATGGGATGCCCTGGCGAAACTCCAGGCAGAACTGAAAGGGGGCAAGTAAAACGGCGCTGAAGGCAGAAAAAGAAATAATTGTTTAAATTCCTGCCCACGGGCAGGAATTTGTTATTTTTATGACATTATAGTCAAAATGCCTATGCAAAGCGTAATTCCCTACAGCCTGTTTTCCGAATATGATATTTATTTGCTCAAGCAGGGCAGGCATTTCCGAATATTTGAGAAAATGGGGAGCCATGTCGTCGAATCCGACGGGCAGGAAGGAGTATATTTCTCTGTATGGGCCCCCAATGCCCAGAGCGTTTCGGTGGTAGGGAACTTTAATGGATGGGATCCATTTGCCCATCCTTTATATATCCGGCTGGACGAGTCGGGTATTTGGGAAGGCTTCATCCCGGGTATCGGTAAGGGGGAGCTATATAAATACAGTATTAAGACGGCCCGCGGACAAATGCTGGAAAAAGGGGATCCCTATGCACTGATGTGGGAGATG
The DNA here is from genome assembly GCA_964527495.1 of uncultured Haliscomenobacter sp. Lineage (GTDB taxonomy): Bacteria > Bacteroidota > Bacteroidia > Chitinophagales > Saprospiraceae > JADJPL01. Next base: position 5,031 of record CAZGOT010000018.1, on the reverse strand, counting down.
CCGCCCCGAACTGCCTCGGTCGTTTGGGACCTCCGCTATCACTGGAAGGACCAGGACTGGATGGAGGACCGGAAGATAAAATCGCGGCAGGCACAGCCTTTTGCTGTGTATGAAGTCCACCTGCCCTCCTGGCGCAAAAAACCTGGCACGACTTTTTCCCTGAGCTATAGGGAGCTTGCCGAAACCCTTGTGCCCTACGTACGGGATATGGGGTTCACCCATGTAGAGTTTCTGCCGGTGATGGAACATCCCTATTATCCCTCCTGGGGCTATCAGGTGACTGGGTATTTTGCATGTACGAGCCGTTTGGGTACTCCACAAGATTTCATGTACCTCGTGGACTGCTTCCATCAGGCGGGTATAGGGGTATTATTGGACTGGGTGCCTTCGCATTTTCCTACTGATGCGTTCGGGCTTGCCCAGTTTGATGGCACTTTTCTCTATGAACATGAAGATCCGCGCAAGGGCTTTCATCCGGACTGGAAGAGTGCAATATTTAACTATGGCAGAAACGAGGTGCGCAATTTCTTGATTTCCAATGCTATTTTTTGGCTGGAGCGGTTTCACGCCGATGGGTTACGCGTAGATGCGGTGGCTTCCATGCTTTATCTGGATTATTCTCGGGAAGGGGATCAGTGGATACCGAATGAATTTGGGGGAAAGGAAAATCTGGAAGCGATTGCTTTCCTGAAAACTTTCAATGAAGTGGCCTATCAGGAAGTACCGGATTGTATCACGATAGCAGAGGAATCTACTGCGTGGTCCGGGGTCTCCCATCCGACCTTTTCCGGAGGGCTTGGGTTTGGTCAAAAGTGGATGATGGGCTGGATGCACGATACGCTCAATTTCTTCAAGCTGGACCCCATTCATCGAAAATACCACCATGGCCAAATTACCTTTAGTCTGATTTATGCTTTTACAGAGCAGTTTATGCTCCCGCTTTCCCACGATGAGGTTGTGCACGGCAAGGGCAGCTTGATTGCTCGGATGCCTGGAGATGAATGGCAACAATTTGCCAATTTACGGCTCTTGTATGGGTATATGTACACCCATCCAGGTACCAAGCTGCTGTTTATGGGGGGAGAGTTTGCCCAGACATCGGAATGGAACATCGAAACCGGCCTCGATTGGGGTCAGACGGGGCTACGCTACCACCAGGCGATGCAGGAGTGGGTACGGACACTCAACTTTTTTTACTCCAGCCATGCGGCCCTGTTTGAGCTACAGTTTTCAGGGGATGGATTTGAATGGATAGACCACGGGGATGCTGAAAACTCTGTACTTTCCTATTTGCGCAAAGGCAAGGACGGTAACTCACCTTTGCTCGTAATATGCAACTTCACCCCCGTGCCCCGCACGGATTTCAGGGTAGGCGTACCTTCTCCCGGGAGGTGGCTGGAAGCCCTGAATAGCGATGATCCCCGTTTTGGCGGAGCAGGAAATCATGCCAATGGGGCAGCCGATAGCGAGCCGGTTGAATGGAACAACAGGTCTGATTCTATTGCTATTCAAATTGCACCTCTGGCTGTAATGGTTTTTGAACTCAAAAAATCCGTTGGGCAGGTTGATTAAGGCTCAGGTTCCGGAAATACCCAGGAAAAATACCAGCCCTTCCAGCTTATAAGACGTCTTGTTTTTTGGGATACTTTCCTTTGGGCTTACCTTTTGCCGGATCAGCCTGTACACCCCTTTATATAACTCGCCGTTGAATTCCAGGTCGCCTTGCTTTCCCCCAATGGAATCCCCCACGCAAAATACCAGGATATATCCGAATTCACCATAAATAGGGCGCTCCAGGAATGCACCTGCCTGAATCGCCTGCTCCATCCCCAAAGGCCGGATGGGGTCTTTGAACTGATTTTTTGGTCCGCCGGAACCCGTGCTCAGCGGACTGTTTTTACCTCCATAAGTGCCATCCGTCACAATTACCGTTAGTCCTTTGCCCGCTGGCTTTCCTTGAAATTGAGCGCTGACAAATACTGGTGCAAGTGCACATGCTACAATAATCCAAACTCGGTTGTACCACATAAAGTCCTGTTTTTTTCGTCTGTTGCAAATATAGGGGTTGTCCTCAGCCCTTTCTACCCAACCGCATATTGCCACCCTAATAATGTATTACAATCAAATACTCCCGTAAATATACTGTTTTTTGAAAGTATTTTCAAACAACTATGTGTTAAACAACGGTTGTTCGTCTATGATAATAGGTTATTGGGGCTTTTTTTCGGCACGGCTAAAACAATTAACGCTGTTTTGGCCTTTTATGGGATTGTTTGAGTCATACTTTTGTCAAAATAATGTTGAATACCCGAAGATGAAAACTTTGATTACTGCACTTTCGCTTCTTTTTGCCCTCCCCCTGATTGGCCAGCGCCCGGCCGGTGGCCCTCCTGCTATGGGAGCACAGGCGATAACTGGTCGTATTTCCGGACAAATACTGGATTCCGGGGATAAATCACCAGTGGAATTTGCTTCCATCGTACTTCTGGATGCCCAGACCAAAACCCAAAAGGGCGGGGCGGTCACTGATGAAAAGGGCCAGTTTAAATTTAACGATGTTAAGCTGGGTAAATATAGCCTGCAAATTTCTTTTATCGGATATCAGTCACAGACTATTTCCGATATCGAGCTTACCCCTAAAAACCCGGATTTTGATGCTGGTAAGCTGATGTTTGTAGCAGAAGGCATTGACCTCGCCGCTGTCGAAGTGACCGGCCAGGCCGGTACTTTCGAAAACAAGATAGATAAAATTGTGTATAACGCAGAAAAAGATGTCAATACTTCTATCGGCAATGCGACCGATCTTTTGCAGCGCGTCCCTTTGCTGGCAGTAGATGCGGAAGGTAACCTCTCCCTTAGGGGCTCGTCCCAGGTTATGATCCTTATAAACGGTAGGCCCTCCGGGATGTTTGCTGCGAATCCGGCAGATGCCTTGCGTTCTATTCCCGCAGACCAGATTAAGAGCGTAGAGGTGATTACTTCCCCTACTGCTAAATATGATGGCGAAGGCTCGGCAGGGATTGTGAATATCATTACCAAGCGCAAAGCGGCGGAAGGATTTACGGGCTCTGTTGGTGGCACTTTAGGTACCCGAAATGCCAATTCCAATGTCAACCTCAACCTGGTCCGTGGCCGCTTCGGCCTTAATTTTGGGGCTGGTGGCTGGTATTCTTTCTCCAGGCCTTCGACATCGGATTTTATCCGGAAGGATTTTATCGGCAACCAGACCCGTACCCTCGAGCAGTATAGTGCAGGGGACGGTACGTTTTTTGGACCTCGTGCCAACCTTGGGCTCACCTATGATTTTAACGCCTATAATAGTGTTAGCAGCAACTTCTCTATGCGTGCCTTTGGCCGGACTTCTGAAAACGATACGGAATCTACCTTTAATGACCCTGTAAATATGCGCTATCAAACCTATGACCGATATGCGAAAAGCAGTTCTGTCAATGGGGGCTTCGACTGGACCACAGATTACCGGCGTACCTTTAAAAAACCAGACCAGGAGTTCTCCCTGGCCCTGCAGGTCAATGGCGATTTGAGCCTTCAGAAAAATGAAATTTTGCAGCAAGGCAGCGATGTGTCTTTGTACCGCAAAGAAAACAACCGCAATGATGGCCTTAATGTGGAGACTACCCTACAGGCAGATTATGTACACCCTTTCTCTAAAAAGTTTAAAGTGGAAACTGGGGCAAAGGCAATTTACCGCATAATCGAAAGCGATTTTCAGTATCAGAATTTCGATTCCGGACTGGGGTTCTTTGTCACCGACAAAAACCGCTCCGATGTGTTGAACTATGAGCAGGACGTACTCGCAGGATATCTTTCCTTTAATATCGCCCTGAACGAAAAATACGGCGTGGTCATCGGTAGCCGTTACGAGCACACATATATATTTGGCGACTTCAATACCAATGAAACGGAATTTACTTTCAATTACGACAACCTCTTGCCGAGTGTCATCCTGAACCGCAAGCTCGGGCAGTTTTCCAACCTGCGCTTCAGCTACAGCCAGCGTATTCAGCGACCCAGCCTGCGCTTTATCAATCCCTATATCCCCCTTGATGATCCCCGCAATATTACCGTGGGCAATCCAGAGTTGCTGCCGGAAACGACCAATTCGTTTGAAATCGGTTATAATACTTTCGTTAAAGGGCTCGTGCTCAATATCTCCGGCTTTCTGCGGCACACTGGGGATGTAATCGAAAACTACCTGGAGGTAGACAGGGAGGGAGTTTCGACGACGACCTATCAGAATATCGGTACCAATTACACCTATGGCCTGGACTTGTTTACTTCCCTCAACCTGAAGGATAAGCTGAATATCCGGGGTGGCGTAAATATTGCCAATTACTATACAGAAGCTACTATCAACGGTCAGCGCCTGAGTAATAATGGTCTGCAATACCGGGGCAACCTCAATGTCACCTACTCCTTTACGTCAAGTTTCCGGGCTGAGGTCTCCGGCTTTTATAATTCGCCACGCTATTCGCTGCAGGGCTACCGTGCTTCGCACTCCCGCTCGAGCTTTGGCGTCCGCAAGGATTTTGCCAACAAAAAAGCAAGCCTTGGCTTAGTCATTGACCAGCCTTTCCGCAGGGACCTTCGCTTCCCGAACCGCCTCGAGGGCCCAACTTTTATCCAGGAAAATAACTTTGCTACCGCTCAACGCTCTTTCGGCCTGAGCTTCAACTACCGCTTCGGTCAACTCGATTTCTCCGGTAACCGCCGCGAGCGCAGGAGCAAGATTAATAATTCTGACCTCAAAGAAGGTGGGGACAGTTCTTTTTAAGATAAAAAGAGCATGCAGTCGTGCGAGGCGACTGCATGCTCTTTTATTTTAAATGGTATTTTTTCCGGGACTTTCTCAAAAGTCTGGGGATATCCAAAAAGTGTTACGGCGCCTTCGGCGATTAAAGAAAGTTTTGAAGGAGGCTGTCCGAAAAGTCTTTTGGCGGCTTGCGCCGCCAACAATAATTTTGAATGGACATCGTTTTGCCTCATTTTGTGAAGCAAAATGAGGCAAAACGC
>CAZGOT010000017.1:16236-22955 GCA_964527495.1 uncultured Haliscomenobacter sp. | reverse complement strand
GGCAGGAGAAGTAGCGGATTTGGTCGTTTACGCGCACATCTGTGCGGCAATCGCAAAGAATGTCATTACCAGAGTTGTTGGAGCTACCGGTATTGCGACGGCTGTGGCAGGCATCCAGGAACTGTGGACGACCGGCAAAATAAGGATTGGTAGTAGTTTGCCAGCTTGCATTAACATTGTAAATCTGGTCAATATCCATGCACAGGAACGTATCCGTACGCACAGAATCGAGCTTGAGAGGCACAATAGTCGGGTTGTTGCCAGCAGGGAAGGTACCTTGGCTACCATTGGTGCCGGCAGCTGCGTTGCAGCGGCCATCCCACTCTACCAATTTAGGACCTGACTTGTCTTCAGCAGTAACACGGCCCCAGCAGAGGAGCGTAGAACCCTGGAAGAGGCCGTAGGTATAAGTACCTGGGCAATCAATGACATCCCCGTTGAGCGGGTTATTATCCGCTACCCTGACGGTGATGTTAGTACCTACGCAGCTGGTAAGGCCACCGTTCATACGAACGATGTTTGTATCCAGCCTAAAGGTACAGGTAGTGTCGTTGAGCGTCACGGTGACGTCAACGCACCCGCAAGTTGGGGAAGGCGATTGTGCCTGGAGTGACAACGTTCCGAAGAACATAGTCACGAGGGCCACAAGAGCCATACCGAGCCCGCGGAGTGGACGAACGAAAGTAAAGTTCGTTTTTTCCATAAGACTACAATTTGTTGAAAATTAGGTTAAAAAAAATATTGTTCAAAAAAAGTTAGCCACGCTAATTTCTTTTCACACGTTTAGGTCGCCTCGAAATCCAGAACTACACAAAGAATAATCAGTGCGAAAATACGTACCCTTTTCTAAAAATAAAACTAAATGACGAAAAAATATTTATATCTTTTTTCATAGCATAGTTGAAAAAAGTACGAAAAGAACAGAAATTTATTGTTGAGGTAGGAAAAATAACTGCAATTTGCGGAAGCAAGCAGATGACATCTGCGATAGGCAGTGCAAAGAAAGTCTTTTTGTTCATGGGACGATGTTTGAGATTAAAATGCACGAATCCTTGGGGTCGAAATCATTTCGGCCATAAATGTACAGTATTTTTATTTACTTGTCCACAAATCGGAAGATTTTTTTTGTACATGAAATTGTTCTATGGGTTTTAGGATCAAAAATGCGGTGTACGCCATTATATATATGTACCTTTTCGTACTGGTCCTGCCGTTTAGTGCCATTGCCCAGTTGCCATCGTCACCTGGCACGTCAAAAAAAATCCTGATCACCGAATATCTGCCTTTCTGGACCCTTCCCTCCCAGGATGAGCTGCTCCCGCATACCTTGCGCCTGGTGGCCCGGGAAACAGGTATTGCCATTCCAGATTCCCTGTATAGGCTGGAAGGCAGGAAGGTCATTTGGACTGCCCCTGTTGCCCTGTTGCCCCTGCCTCTGGAAATGGTGTATAGGGTTTACCCGGAATGGTTAGTCCGGATGCGGCGGAACCTGGAACCTGTGGACAGCAGTGGCCCTTCTGTACCAGCGGGACGGATTTATTCCCCTTATCAAGATGCTGGTACCCTTATACATTTTCGCAAAGCAGCCTACAGCGGCAGCTTTTCCCGGGGAATTTCTGCTGGCAACCGGCAGGACCTCGCCCTTCAGTCCAGTTTTAACCTACAGCTTGCAGGGGACCTTGGCGATGGATTGGAAATCCTTGCTGCCATTTCCGATGCGCAGCTCCCTCTTCAACCTGAAGGCAATTCCCTACAGTTGCGGGATTTCGACCGTATATTTGTACAGCTTTCCCGTGCTGGCAAACAACTTACTGCGGGAGATATTGATCTCAAGCCAGAGGACGGCTCCTATTTCCTCCACTATTACAATCGCCTCCAGGGTGCTCAATACCGGCAGACATATGAGGGCGGGGGGATTCGTGCAGCGACGGCGGTCGCGCGTGGCCGCTTTGTCCGCTACGCCCTTACACCGGAAGAAGGAAACCAGGGCCCCTACCCACTCCGTGGTGCAGGTGGAGAGCGTTTCATCGTAATACTTGCCGGAACAGAGAAGGTATTCCTCAACGGCCAGCTCTTGCAGCGGGGCTTTGACCAGGATTACATTATGGATTATAACCGCGGCGAAATCACTTTCATGCCCCGGCGCCAGGTTACCCGTGAAAGCCGCATTGTTGCAGAATATGAATACGCCGCCCAGGACTTTCTGCGCAGCGTAATCGCCCTGGATGCCGTCCGGGGAGCCAAAAACCTGCGCGCTTATGCCCAGATATATTCCCTGCAGGACAGCCGCAGCCCCGGCCCCGGGTTAAACCTCAGCGAGCAGGATGCCTTGCTGTTGCGCGCTGCCGGGGACAATCCGGAAAAAGCCCTGATCTCCGGCATCCAGCGGCAGGAAAATTTTTCCCCTTCCCGGGTCCTTTATGCTATGCGGGATACCCTAAGCGGATGTGGCGGCCGGGACTCTTTCCTAGTGTACAGCACCGATGCCGCAGTAGCAATATTCAGTGCCCGGTTTACCTATGTCGGTGAAGGACGAGGCCATTATACCCTCGGTCCCATGCAGTCTGCCAACGAACGCATATATCAATGGGTTGGACTGGATCCCCTCACCTGTATCCCCAGGGGCGATTACGAACCGGTCATAAAGATTATCCCCCAGGCAGCAGCAAATGGCCGTCCTGGGGCAGGTATGGTCGCCGGATGCGCGCACATCGCTGCGTTCCGAAATCGCTTTCTCCCGCCTGGACCTCAACCGACTATCCCGATCCGATACCGGTGACGATTTCGGCTGGGCCGCATTTGCTGATTTCAATAAAAAATATGTTTTCCATCCCGCCCCAGATAGTTGGAGCCTCAGCCTCCGTACCACAATCGAAACCCTGCATGCCCATTTTCGTACGGTCAACCCCTACCGCAACCCCGAATTCCTGCGCGACTGGAGCCTGGCGGGTTTCCAGGGCATCGGCAGTACCACACCTGCCGGTGAGCTCCATGCCACCTTTACCGCCCGCCTTGAGCATCCCGGCACAGGGGAACTTTCTTACAGTCTGCAGTCGTTCCTGCGCAAAAACCTATACCGGGGCAGGCTCCACCAGGTCCAATGGGACTTAAAATCCGGAAACTGGCAGTTTAGGGGTAGTTCGCAACTCAACTATGCAGAGCAGGAACAGGAATCTGCGCGTTTCCTCAGGCCTATGCTGGAGCTTGGCAAAATATTTCCACGGTTGGGCAATTGGCGTTTTGCCACTAGCTTCGAAGGAGAATCCAACCGGCGCACCCTGCCCGGTAGCGACAGCCTTACTGCTGCCAGTTTCGCATTTTACCGCTACCAGTTCTCTTTGGAAAGCCCTGAAAAAGAAGCCTGGCAGTGGCAGGCACGCTATATGCGGCGCAGCGACTATCTTCCAGACGCCGGCAAATGGGAGGGTGGCCCCGATGCCAGTGAATTTTCGATTTCCGGTAGATGGCAAAAGCAACGTACAAGGCTCCAGGGCGTCCTCAACTATCGCCAGCTCAAAAGCGACATACCGCTAACACAGCCGACTGGTACTGTTTTCCTGGGCAGGATCGAAAGTAGCCTCCAGCTTCTGAAAGGGCTGGTGCGCAGCACCAATGTTTATGAAAGCGGAACAGGGCAGGAACCCAGGCGGGAGTTTACTTTCATCAAAGTAGCCCCCGGAGAAGGGGCGTACATCTGGCTCGACTCGCTCTACAATCGCGACGGCGTCATACAGTTCTACGAAATGGAAAACGCCCCTTTCGCCGATCAGGCCGATTACATCCGGGTATCTGCCATTGGCAGCTCTTTTGTGCGAAGCAACTACGCTTCTATCAACCAGAGCCTACATCTGGAGCCTGGTAATCTCATAAAAGACGCCAAAAGTGTAGCTGCCCGTGGCCTCAGCAAGATTTCCGGGCAGTTTTCCTGGCGTTTACACCAGAAACACCAGATTTTCCCAGGCATACCCGCCCCAATCCAAAACCCCTTTGTACTGAACCCCGCCGACAGCGCTTTGATTTCCCTTAATGCTGGCATCCGGCAAATGATCGTTTTCAACCGGGCGCACCCACGCTGGGAATTACAATGGGCACGCAACCGCAGCGACAGCAAGCTGCTTCAAACTGCGGGTTTCGAAACCCGCCACCTGGAGGAAAACACCCTGCAGCTCCGGTGGAATTGGGCTACCGACTGGACTTTCAGGCCGCTGTATGCGTTTGGACATCGCGGCAGCAATTCCGAGGCCTATAGCGCCCGCGACGTGTATATTGCCTTTCACCGGGCAGAGGCACAGATTGCCTGGCTTTCGGGGCCCAAATTGCGTTTACAGGGCAAATATCGTTATCAATCTGACAAAAATACCCTGCTACATGCTCCCGACCAGACATACACCCATGATCTGGGCATCGAAACCACCTACAACCCTGCCCCAAACACTGCCTTGCAGCTCCGCTCGTCGCTGATAAACATCCGATACATTGGCAACCCCCGCAGCCCCGTTGGTTTTGCCCTACTGAACGGACTTCAGGCAGGCAGGAATATCCTTTGGGAAATCAGCCTCGACCGCCAGATTGCCCGCGGGATGCAGTTGCGGTTTGGCTATGAAGGACGAAAAACCGGCAACAATGCCGTTGCCCATATCGGAAGAGCCCAGGTGACCGCTATTTTTTGAGTGGTTCCGGAAGACAGCAATTTCCTTTTTGCAAAATACCTCAAAACAAACAGGTGTGCTTCGAACATTGCGGCGCATCAAATAAATTGCGATATTGGGGCGAAAAAAAAAGCAGATGAAAACTATACTGGGGACCGCAATGTACTTTTTTCTTGGGATTTCCCTGGCCAATGGGCAGACGGGGTTCAGCTTTTGGAATGATATACCGGCGGCACAGGTTGCCCTCCCCAGAGGTGCGAACCACTCCCTGCAGGGAGTAAACCACCGTACCCTTGAACTGGATTTCGAGCGCGCCTCTATTTATCTGCGCCGGGCACCCCAGGAAGGTCAGGGTGGCGGACTTGTATTCCACCTTCCTTTGCCCAACGGAGAGGTAGAAGCCTTTATCACTGAAGAATCTGCGGTAATGGCCCCTGAACTGGGGAAAAAATTTCCCGAAATACATACTTTTCTTGCCCGGGGAGTAAGGCACCACGGGTGGACAGCGCGGCTGGACATAAGCCCCGAGGGGTTCCATGCCGCAATCCGCACCAGCGAGGGCCTCGTCTATATTGACCCCCTCGCCAGGGGGCTTACCCGTTATTATGCCAGCTATTTCACCAAAGACCTACAGTGGCCGCAGGGACTGGAAATGCCCCGTTGTGGCCTGGGCGACGAGGAAATACGGATAGCAAAAGAGCTCCTGCCCCTCACGGAGATGCAACCCTCCATGGGCAGCTTCCTGCGGAGTGCAGAAGTTCAGTCCGTTGAGCGGCGGACTTACCGCCTGGCACTGGCCTGTACCGGAGAATACGCCCAGGCCAAAGGCGGCACAAAAAGTGCGGCAATGGCTGCGATGGTTTCCGCCATCAACCGCGTAAACCAGGTACTGGAAGCCGAAACCGCTGTCCGACTGTTGATTATCCCTCAAAATGACACCCTGGTGTTCCTCGATGCAGCGACCGACCCTTATACCAATGCCGACAACGCGCCTTCCCTGCTTTCTCAGAATACCGGAGTGTTGAACCAGTTTATAGGGGCAAACGCTTATGACATAGGCCATGTTTTTACCCTTGGCTGCACTGGCAATATTGGGGGTATTGCGCGTTATGCCTCTGCCTGCAGTACCTTAAAAGGCGCCGGCGTGACCTGTAATTTTACTTCCAATACCGAATTCATCGCAATCCAGATCATGGCCCACGAGCTGGGGCATCAATTTTCCTGTGCCCATAGCTGGAACCGATGCTCAGATTTTTCAGATCAGTACGACCTTGATGACGCCTTCGAACCAGGAAGTGGCAGTACGATAATGTCGTATGCCGGTGGCTGTGCAGGCCAAAATCTGCAAAGTAGTTCCGACGGCTATTTTCATGTGGGATCATTAGAAGATTTCATCAGCTTCAGCCGCAAATTTCAGGGGAATTCCTGTGCTACTATTGTGCCTACACCCAACCGGGCACCTGAAGTTACCCTGCCCTATACTTCTGGTTTTTCCATCCCCATCCAAACCCCTTTTGAGCTCAAAGCACAGGCTAGCGATCCCGATCGAGATTCCCTTACCTATTGTTGGGAACAATACGACACTGGCCCATCCGTGCCCTTGGGTGAAGCCCTTTTCAATTCCCCCTTATTCCGTTCGTTCCCCCCTACCCCGAGTCCAGTCAGGACTTTTCCCAGGACAAGTGCAATTGTTAACGGCGAAAAGCCTCTATCGGAACTGCTACCAACCTATGCCAGAAAACTCACCTTCCGCTGTACCGTAAGGGATAATTACCCTGGTGCGGGCGGGGTGACCTGGGCACAGGTTCAGTTTAATGCTACAGACAAGGCAGGGCCTTTTGTTGTGACCTCCCCGAATACCGCTTCGACAACCTGGGTTGCCGGCTCGACCCAAACCATCACCTGGGATGTAGCAAACACCCAGCTCGACCCTGTCAACTGCCAGTATGTCCATATCCGTCTTTCCCTCGACGGGGGCTTTACCTATCCCTATCTGCTTGCGGAAAATGCCCGCAACAACGGATCGGCTATCATCACCGTACCTGCAGTGACCGGAGCTCAGGCCCGCAT
>CAZGOT010000017.1:0-16226 GCA_964527495.1 uncultured Haliscomenobacter sp. | reverse complement strand
ACAGGATGTCACCCTGTGCGTAGGGGGCCTGGAACAGGCTCTCAAGCGGTACGGAGTGCCCGGGATATTCAATACCGATCAGGGTTCGCAGTTTACCAGTCTGGCCTTCACCCAGTGCCTGAAGGATCAGGGTATCCAGATCAGCATGGATGGTCGTGGCCGTGCGGCAGACAATATTTTTTTCGATATCAGCAACCAGAATTTCAAAATAGAGCCTGCGACCCAGCCTAGCTATTCCATGGCGGTACAACCTTATGCCATTCCGCTCCATTGCCAGCCCAAGGCCCTGCAATTTACTATTTCCACAAACCGGCTCCTGGATTTCGGCAGCCCCATTCAACTCGAACTCGTGGGGCAGTTGCCGCAAGGAAGTACGCATTCTTTCAGTATGAACCCCATTCAGCCTGGAGATGTCGTCATGCTCAACATTGCCCTGGCAAACGCGCCCAGAGATAGTGTTCAACTCAAAATACGGGCCAGTGTACCTGGTGGGCCCGTACTGGAGCGCGGAATCGCATTTTTCACCCTGGGTAATGACTTTAGCGGCATGGCCTTACAACAGCCTGCCGACGGGGAAAAGGGTATTGTACTATCCAGTGCCTTCAAGTGGAAAGGGTCTCCCAATGCCAAGAGCTATAACCTTGAACTCTCCGGAAGTCCGAAATTTGGCGACAGTACGTTGGTCCGGCAAATTGGCATCACCTCCACTGACTTCCAGCCTTCCAGGCTGCTGGAAAACAACCGCTTGTTTTTTTGGCGTGTCCAGCCCGTCAATGAATGCGGTGCAGCAGCTTTTTCCGAACCCTTTACCTTCCACACTGCCACCACCTCATGTAACACCCTGCAAAGTACCAATGTGCCCCTGAATATACCTGGTGCAGGTACGCCTACGGTGGATTCCCGCATCACGGTTACAGCACAGGGTACCATCAGCGATGTCAATATCCCTTTAATCCGCATCAACAAAGAATTTGTGCGAAACCTGCAGGTCAGCCTGATCAGTCCTAAGGGAACAGAGGTAGTGCTTTACAACGGCTTATGCGCGCTCACCGGACGGCTTTTTATGGGATTTGACGATGAGGCGCCACAAGCGGTAAATAGTGCGGGGGTCTGTCCTCCCGACAAAGGGATTGTTTTTCGCCCGGTACAAACTTTATCTGCTTTCAAGGGTGAAAATACCGAAGGCACCTGGACCCTGCGCACCCGGATTTTGCGGAACGAGAGCCTGAGTTCCGGAAGCCTGGAAAGCTGGAGCCTGGAGTTTTGTTCTACCCAAGCCTCCCCCAACCCCGCCCTTGTGCGCAATGATACGTTGCGTGTGCCCCCGGGAAGGTTTAACCCCATCCGAAACATAGAGCTCCTTGCGCAAGATGTTTCCGCTCCCGCTGAACAACTTGTTTTCACCCTGGTCAAAGCCCCTGCGAAAGGCACGCTCCAGGCAGATGGGGTAGCACTAGGTGTAGGCAGCCGGTTTACGCAGGCAGCCATCAATACACTCAAGGTCAAATACCAACACATTGGGAATGCCGCTGAAGCCGATTTCTTCACTTTTGTCCTGCAAAACGGGCAGGGTGGATTCCTTCCATCCCGCCGCTTCAATATTGCTATAGACCCTGCTGCCCCCGTTGCGAATAAAAACCTGCAGGTACAGGAAAACACCTTACGAATTTTCCCTAATCCAGGCCAGGAATATTTTCAGGTGGAGTGGGATATGCCGCTGCGGGGTAATGGCCGGGCAACCCTCTTCAACGTCCAGGGACAGCGCCTTTTGGACAGAAGCATAGAAGCAGGGGCGCAATCCATTTTCCTGCCTGTGGCAAACCTACCGGAAGGGCTTTATTTCCTTCGTGTTGAAGGAGGGGAGCATTGGTTTTCTGTACGAAGGCTGGCAATACAACGCTAAAATCTTTTCCTACAGGCCATTTTCCGGTGGATTGCCCGGTTTTTTGTACATTAGCATTAAAATTGGCAATTCGCCGGCATGAAACTCAATATCGGCATCCTATTTGGCGGCTCCTCCAGGCAACGGGAGCAGTCTTTTCTGAACGCGAGAAGTCTTTTCACCAATCTCGACAGGCAATTGTTTGAGCCTGTCCCTATTTTTGCCGATAGCCAGCAGCGATTGTATTTACCGGACTGGCAGCTATTGTTCCGGAAATCCCTTGCTGATTTTTTTCCAGGCCAGGAAAATGCCGCTTTCTCCGAAGCACCATTTCCGGTTTATGGGGAAAGCCTGGGGGAAAGCACAAAAAATGGCGATCCTCCCGCTTTTGGGGATAACGTTATCCCTCCAGCGTCCCTCCCGCAGCGTATCAACTTCGCCATTGTTGCGCTTTGTGGCACACCTGAAGAGGATGCATGGGCGTATGCCCTGCTCGAGTCGGCACATATTCCTTATGCTGGTCATAGTCCCATAGCGCGGAGGCATTTGGCCAGTTTCGCCGCTACCCGCAATTTTTTAGCAGAAAAAGGGTTCCATGTGCCTGTTTCCGGTATCATGCGCCGTACTGAATGGAAGCGGGAATATGCTGGGGCAATCTATCAGAACGCCGTACAAAAAATAGGTCTCCCTTTCAAAATATTTTCCACTGCCGATCCTGCCCTTTGTGCCAAAGTAGATCAGGGAACTGACCTTGATGGTTTTTGTACGGCAGTAGAAACCAGCTTTTACGAAGAGACCCTCCCTTTCTCGCAGTGGCAGGAAATGAGCCTGTACGAGCGCACCGACCATCTGCGGCAACTTGCCGACCTGCGCATCGGACTGGGTTTTCCGGTTTATGTTACCCCCCCCAAGAGTCCAGGTACATTGATCTATCACCCTGAAGGGCTGTTACATTTCCTCAATGCCTGCATTTCCAATCCTACCCTGGAAGAAAACAGCACCTGTCATTTATCCAGTGCGTTGCCCGCAGGTGACGTCGTCCTGGAGGCACTTCCGGCAGGAAAACCCTTTTCAGCCACGGTTCTGACCACAGATCAGGGCCCCTTGGCTTTTGCCCCTATCGGGCGCGGGGGCCATAACGCCTTCTACAATAATGGAAGTGGAGAATGGTCGGAAAATATTTTTTCACCTGAGGAATCCGAAGCCATCCGAAAAACGGCTGGGCAAATAGCCGATGTAACAGGGCTCAGGCAGGTTTTTACCGTATCCGGAAGAATTGCCCAGGACAGGGTAATATATGTAGAGTACGTAAGCACGGGCATGCATTTTTTTCCTGGCGAGCCCTTGTTTCTTGCGGCCGCCCAGGCGGGGCTCATTCCCTGTGAATGGCTAACTGCCCTGCTATATCTCCATTTGCGTACCCAGCTTTCTGAAAACCCTTCAGAAATCAGTTGGCGGGGGCTACTGGAGTATTTCCTGGAAATCCTTGCTGCCAAAAATCCCCCTCAAACTATTGGAATCCTTTGCACTGGTACGCCGGATAAGCAGGTACTCCAGGAAAGTACTGGCCAAATCGTCCAGTTCCTGGGCGCAGAGGGTAGTTTCAGGCCTGTTCCATTCTTTGTGGAGCAAATACAGACTGCGTTTTACCTTCGGCAACAACCACCAGTGCAGCTCCTACGTGAGGAGGGTGCGACTGCATCTATACCGTTCCTGCAGAAGCTTTTTCCTGCGGTACCTGTTTTTCCTACAGGCCGATTCCCCATTGGCCAGCTTGCAACCATGGTCAGCGCGGCTTTCCTGGACATCCGAAGCGAAACCGTCCAGGGGCAGTTGCAGCGAGCGCTGAAAACCAGTGGTATAGCATTTAATGGTCCTGGAGCCGCCGCGGCAGGCGTTGCAGTACACCCCTTCCAGTGTATGGAAGCCCTGCGCCGCAACACTGACCTGGCCGTCTGTGGGCAAATATTGCTTGCACAGCCTACATTCCAGGCAAACGCCAATGCCAGTATACAGCGCATAGAAAGCAGGTTCCCTTATCCCTTCACGGGAATTGTTCCGGGGTGGGGCGCATTGCCCATTTACCGGCGGGAAGAGTTAGAGGCTTTTATCCGCCTGTTTTTCCGGCCCGAAGGGACCGAGGGGACCGAAGTCCGGAAAATCCTCCGGATAAAGCCTCAGCAGATTGTGCCCATTCAGAAAGAAATCCTCTTTCAGGAGCTAACCCGGCCTCACGGAGCCAGTCACCTGCTTACACTAAGCGTGCCGCTTATCGGTAAAGTAGATCAGGAAGGAAGTCCGGTATATCAATGCCCCGGGCCGCAGGAGCGCAGTAACGAGCGCTTGCTCCCCCTTCAACAAGTACAGGAACGGCTTTGCTTTGACCAACTTGACTTTTCTTTACAAAACGCCATTGCCAGCGTATCCAACAAAGCAGCCGAAAACGCTGTCCGCGTACTCAACCTACAGGGGGCGGTATGTGTTGATTTAACCGTGCGGATTTATGCAAACGGGCATATTGAGCCTGTCATCGAACACCTTGAAGTATTTCCGGAATGGAAACTTTCAGGACAGATGGTCCGGGCAATAATCCAGCAAGGGGAGTTCCCTGGGAATACCCTTGCGGGAATCCTGCACGATAGCATTGCAAAACCGCGTCTCGAGCAGCTTGCATTGGCTGCTCAGACGGAGCATATTTCTGCACCTGCCCCCTATGCAGGGGCACTGAATTCAGACCAGGGTGAGCCTTTGAACGGGCAGGCCCACAATACGGCACCTTCTATGGAAAACACACCTCCCCCCTCTCCGCGTAACCATGCGCGGGAAATCCACGAACGGCTGCCGGCATCTGGCATCCTAGGTATCATTCAGGGATGGATACTAGATTTTTGGTACTTTATCCGTTCTGCCATTTTCCTAAAAAACCTCGGCGCCGCTATCGTCTTTATTTTTCTCCTCTTCAACCTTATTTCTGTCGGCCTAAAGCTTTACACGAACCACGGGCAGGCGGTAGAGGTACAGGACTACCAGGGGATGACCGCCCGGGAAGCGCGCAGGAAAGCCAGGTCCCGCAGCTTCACCACTATTGTCAATGATTCTATCTATATTGTAGGCAAGGCCCCCAATATCGTTTTGGACCAGATACCCAAGCCGGGCTCCAGGATTAAGAAAAACCGCTTGATCTACCTTACGGTTAGTTCTTCGACACCCCCCAATATCCCCCTTCCCTCTTTGGTCGGAGGAAATGATGATTTTGAACAGTATCGGAAAAAGCTGGAAAGGATGGGTATCAAAGCCCGGATCAAAGACCGGGAATTTAATGCCGAGCTGGAAGATAATACCATTCTATACCTCGTTTATAAAGGGAAACGCATTGAACCCGGCGATCTGAAAAGGGGCGTAAAAGTTCCGAAAGGAAGCACGCTCGAAGTTGTCGTTAGTATTCGCAACACTGGTACCGTAGATATTCCGGACTTGGTATGCAGGACCTATGAAGAGGCCATTTTTCTGCTTCAAAGCAGCCAGCTGACTGTTGGTTCTATCTTTGCACCGGGCGAACCGCTGCCCTGGCACTACGTTTATAAGCCGGAGCCTGTGTTTAACCCTACTATAAAACTCAGTGTAGGCGAGGGTATCAACCTTTATCTACAAGAGGAAAAACCGGATAATTGCAAGGAATATTAAACTCATTGCCGTTAAAACAAGCTATTTTTGTACCAAGTCCTGTCAGTAAATATCAGGCATCAACAGAGGCAAAATAAACACAAAAAAATATCACACATGGATATAGACGTGCAACAACTCAAAGCAAGGATGGACCAGGGCGATGATTCCTACATCCTGATAGACGTCCGGGAACCCGGGGAGCACCAAGGCTTCAATATTGGCGGTCAGCTTGTACCTATGAGTATTTTCCAGCAGGCCATTCCCAAAATGGAGGCGTTGATGGAGGAGGAAATCATCGTATACTGTCGCTCGGGCAGTCGTAGTGCCACCGCCAAACACCTGTTACAGCAGGCTGGTTTCAAAAACGTGCGCAACCTAATCGGCGGAGTACTGGAATGGCAAGCTGTATTTGGCAGCTAACTAAAGCCATCAGCGCTTTTTTTGTACATAGGCATCTATACCTTTGTTCCTCAATTCAAAGGCTAATTGTTCTGCCTCCCCATCTGTAGGAAAACGGTCTACCACTACGGCGGCGAAAGCCCCCCTGTTGAATAAACCGATTTCTGCTGTGGAATACCCTTTCCGCCGCACCTGGCGAAGCATATCTTCGGCGTTTATCATCTGGCGGAAAGCACCTGCCAGGACCAGATACTCTCCTGACCCCGAAGGTATAGGTTCAGCAATGGAAGGTGCTACGGCGGCCTTTGGCTTTGGCTTTGCTTTAGGCTGTGGGACAGGCGTGACAGCCGGGATTTTCTCTTCGGGCAACGTATCCTCAAGCGGGGGATATGGCGCATACAGTGCCGTATCTTCTTCAAGAGGGGGTAAATTGTCCTCCTTGTCAAACAGTGGGGCTTCCGGAAGTTGCGCTTCCCGCTCCTTATTCAGGCGGGAAAATTGATACACCAGAAAAATCAACGCCCCCAGGCAGAGGCCGACGACAATAATGATGAAATAATCTGAACGGGACATAGTATTTATTATTTGTTTGTACTAAAAGTCCTCTTTTACATACTTTGCACCAGGTCGACACTAAGGAAGCCTGATTTCGAGGCCATCATAGCCCAATGCCACATTCGGTGGAAGCACTGCGTCCACCTGGGCGTGCAGGCCCATGCGGTGGCTGATATGGGTCAGGAAGGCCTGCCTGGGCCCAAGGCGTCGGATAAACTCCAACGCCCCCTCCACATTCAAGTGGGAGTGGTGTGGGTCGAAATGCAAAGCATTGACAACCAACACTTCCACGCCAAACAACTTTTTTTCTTCCTGATCGCTAATCGCACTCATGTCTGTGATGTAGGCAAAATCCCCAAAACGAAAGCCTAGCACAGGCAATTTTCCGTGCAGCACCTCTATCGGTGCAATTTCCATATCCCCAATAGCAAAAGGTACGTCTTTGTGGAGAGAAAACAGCTCCACCATGGGTGCACCAGGGTATCGGGATTTTTCTTCAAAAATATAGGGAAAGCGCTTTTTCAACTCTCCCTGAACGGACACAGTTGCGTACACTGGCATTTTCTGCCAGTTGATAAAATTGAAAGGACGTACATCGTCCATTCCAATGACGTGATCGTTGTGTTCATGGGTAATCAGAAGGGCATCCAGGTGGGATACCCTTGCGCGGAGCATCTGCTGCCTGAAATCGGGTCCACAATCTATTCCGACACAAACCTCCCCGCTGCGAACAAGCACGGAGGTACGCAGTCGGCTGTCTCGTGGGTCATCGGACAAACAAACCGGGCAATTACAGCCAATTACCGGTACGCCCTGTGAGGTACCAGTGCCCAGCAATGTGACAATCAGTTCGATGACTCCTCCTGTTCTTCCTGTTCAACCATAGCTATCTCCCTGTTTTGCAATGCTTTAAGCAATTTCAAGCTTTTTTCATCCAGCGTCGCCGCATCAGGAGAAATTTCATCCAGGATTTCCAACAAGACCGACACCCGTGCCTCCACTTCAAAAAATTTATTGATTACGGCAATTTTACGATCTTGCACTAAACAATATCCCGATTGAAAATTACCTTTTTCATAACGGACCACATATCCCAGTTCTTCGAACAGGGACTCCAGTTTTTTAAGGAAATGCTTGCTGTACTTGATCATAATATTGCGCTATGGATGTTCGGGGTTGTGTAAATAGTATTACGCCGCCTTCGGCGGCGAAAGAACGTTATTATTTGGCGACGTCGGCCGCTAAATAGTGGCTTTTGGCGGCTTGCGCCGCCAAAGAATATTTAAAATTTTATGAGGCTGTCCGAAAAGTCTTTTGGTGGCTTGCGCCGCCAACAATCATTTGAAATGGTGTCCATTCCAAATTTTCTTTCGCCGCCGAAGGCGGCGTAATACTTTTTGAACCGCCCCATAACTTTTTACACACGCCAAGCGTCTGTTACTCTTCACATACCTTTTAAAGATAATAATAACGAAAATACCATAATTATGCAATTTTTTTTGTTAGAAAAAAGCAGTAACTTTTTCTTGCTGCTATTTTTGGTGCTATTCTTTGCGCATCCTGTTGCTGGGCAACGCTTTCGGGCCAATCTGCACGGGGGGCTTAACATGTCCCAGATTGACGGCGACCAGCTTGCAGGGTATAATCAGCCGGGGCTGGGCGGGGGGATACAGAGCAATGTCGTTTTGAACGAGCGGTGGGAATGGAGTCTTGGACTATCTTACGCTCAGCAGGGAGCGCGGAAAAATGCCCTAAGCGGCAACGCTGCCTTGCGGAATATACGCCTCCATACCATAGAGATGCCGCTAATGCTGCATTTCAACGAATGGAAATTCCAGATTGGTGCCGGTGTCGCGTTCAACCGACTGATACGGTCGCGCGTTGTAGATGATACGGGCGTTGATGTGACCAACCTGTATCTTTTGCAGGACAACCAATTCAGCACCCTGGTGGAAGCACGGGTATTCCTGAAGGAAAATGCCGGATTTGGCTTCCGCTGGTACAAAAACCTCCACAACCTCCGGCAGGACCGGTTATCGGGCACCTGGATAGGGCGCACCATTAACCTGCACGGTTTCCTCCGGCTTTAAGCACAACACGAGCATGCAAAACCCACCCATTGCCGTTATTGATGTTGGTACCAACACCTTTCACCTGCTCCTGGCCCAGCTACATCCCGAAGGGACCTTTTCCGAGATTTTTCGCGAGAGGCGGTTCATCAAACTCGCCCAGGATGGCATCCACCATATTGGTCCGGCCCCCTATCAACGGGCGCTCGACACGATGCGGGATTTCCGGCAGCTTATTGACGCACATGGCGCAAGTAATATCCGGGCCTTCGGTACTGCCGCGCTCCGCACTGCGGCAAATGGTCCGGAACTGCGACAGGATATCCTAGATCAGACCGGGATTTCCATTGAGCTGATCAGTGGGGAGCAGGAAGCTCATTACATTCTTCAGGGAGTGCGCTTGGCACTACCTTTTGAAGAAACGCCACGCCTCATCATGGATATTGGCGGGGGCAGCGTGGAATTTCTCCTGGCAAACCGCACAGAGGTCTACTGGATGCAGAGTTTTCCCATCGGCGTTGCCGTCCTTTACCGGAATTTCCACCGCACGGAACCCATTTCCCCAAAAGAAACAGCCAATCTACACGCCTTTCTGACAGAACAACTCGCCCCTTTAAAAGCGGCACTTTCCCGCTTTCCCGTTACTGAACTCGTAGGGGTGGCAGGTACTTTTGACGTATTGGAAAACCTGCTGGAAAGCCACCCCTTATCTCCGCAATCCGTTATTTTGTCGCTCGACCGCTTTCCCGGAATCCTGCAGAAAATTGTTACTTCCCCGGTGGAACAACGGTTAAGCATGGAAGCCATTCCGCGCTACAGGGCAGATATGATTGTCGTGGCACTCCTCCTTATCGAGTTCGTACTTGGGCTTCACCCGTTCAAGAAACTCCTTGTCTCACGTTTTGACCTCAAGGAGGGTATGATTGGGGAGTTTCTCTCAAAAGGGTGAAACGCCTGTCATTCTTCGCTGTCCGAACCCATGGCATTTTCTGCGTGCAGGCGTGTAAAGAGCTGCTGCAAACGGGCCATTTCGTCGAGGGTATCATCCAGGTAGAAATCAATTTCCGGTACGCGGCGCACCTGACGGCGGAGCCGGGCAGCAAGTAATTGCCGGAGCCGGGATTTTTCTTCTTCCAGTTCAAGGATGACCTCCTGTTTATTTTCCGTATTATATACGCTCAGGTATATTTTGGCCAGCGACAGGTCGGGCGACATTTTGACCGAGGTGACGGTCACCAGGGGGGCTGAACCATAGATATACCCTCCCTCTTCCTGTAATACCAGGCTAAAGTGCCGTTTGACCAGCTCCCCGATTTGCTTTTGCTTAATCGTTTCCATAATCACAATCAATTATTACGCCTCTTCTGTAGCTACAGCTGGCGTTGCTGGTGCTTCATCATTAAAATTCACTTCATTTTCCCAGCCTCCTACGATAGCTGTAGCAAGACAATTGCCGAGGGTATTGGTAGCAGTGCGCCCCATATCCATCAACGCATCTATTCCAAGGATAGCTGCGATGGGCCATTCCGGCAAGCCGAAAGAAGCGGCGGTACCGAGCAGAATGACCAGAGAAGCCCGGGAAACCCCGGCAATACCCTTTGTTGTAAGCATCAAAGTTACAAGGATAGCGATTTGTTCGCCGATACTCAGATCAATATTGGCTGCCTGTGCTACAAAGATTGCTGCAAGGGACAGATAGAGCGTAGAGCCATCGAGGTTAAAGCTCAATCCGGTAGGGAGTACGAAGGAGACCACTTTTCTGGAAACCCCATACTTCTCCATATTTTCCAGTGCTTTTGGCAGTGCCGCTTCCGAGCTGGTCGTAGCAAAAGCTATCGTTACTGGTTCGCTGGCATACTTCCAAAACCTGCGCAGGGGCACTTTAAACAAAAGTGCAGCAGGCAGGAGCACCAGCAGGATGAAGGCTGCAAGAGCGATGTATAGGGTAACCAGCAACATGGCCAGATTGGAGAATACCCCCAGCCCCATTTTTGCAACGGTATAGGCAATGGCACCGCCTACTCCAAAAGGCGCTGTATACATTACGAGGCTTGTAAATTTAAACATTATCTCTGAAAGACTTTCCGCAAATACCAGAAACGGGCGACGACGGTCGTAAGGGACTTTCATCATTGCAAAGGCAAAAATCAGACAGAAAACTACAATCTGCAGGATTTCCCCTTCGGCAATGGAACGGATGAAGTTTTCGGGAAAGGTATGCAGCACGATTTCCGGCCCGGTCATGGGTTTTCGCACCTCTGGAAGCTCACCACCCAGATCGAGTTGTGGAATACCCACCCCTGCCTGAGAGATATTGATAGCCACCAAGCCAATCAACAATGCGATTGTTGTGACGACTTCGAAATAAATAAGGGCCTTGAGACCCATACGCCCTACCTGCTTCATATCTGCATGGCCGGCGATACCAACTACCAGAGTCCCAAAAAGCAATGGCGCAATAATCGTTTTGATAAGCCGGATAAAGATTTTACTCAGCACATTATACCACTCTGCAAATTGCGGAAAATCAAACCCCAGCTCCGCGCCGAGAATGAGTGCAAAAAGAATCCAGACCGTCAGGCTTTTACGCTTGTAAGTCAGATAGCCAAGGGCGAGGATAGCTGCCCAGCGCCCAATGAGTGCAGCTACTACCGGAACGCTCCCTTGCCCAAATGCCAGCCAATTGAGCACTGCAGCAACCGTAATCAATATCCAGACCCAGGCACTTTTTGCCAATCCGGACAGCAGACTACTGCCGGCACGATTTATCGAGATATTTCCCATAACCTTGTTTTGTCGTTAAACTGAATTTTGTGCGGCGTAATTTAACGAGTTTTCGCGCTTTACGGAAATATTATTTTTAGTCCAATGCTTTGGTAATGCGGGTACGATACGGCACAAGAGCCTGTGCTGTCCCTAAATCCCGGAATGTACAGGTGTTTTTTTTAAGTATCCGCTCTCAGACAGGTAGCGCCCATACTAACATATAACTCCCCCTCAGGCGATAGCAGAGGCAAAAATCCATTGCCACTTCGTCTTTGCGCAATTGTCCAAAAAATATTCCCCCTTTTGCCTCAAAGGGAAAGGGCATAATGCGTATATGGCGGCAAAAATCGAGCGCTTTTTTGCCATAAGCCTTATAAATAGCTTCCTTGGCACCCCAGTACACGTGTAAATGCTCCATATAATGTGCAGCATCCAGGTGCGGAAGTTCCGCTTCGCTGATAAATTTATGCGCAATCCGGCCAATTTTATCCACCAGACGCTGTACATCTATTCCGATATTACCCGGGGCAAGTAAAGCAGCGCAGAATTCCCCTGAATGGCTCAAAGATACCGACCAGGGAAAATCCGGAAGAAAGGGTTTACCAAATATATCTTTTTCAACAGGAATGCGCACCCTGCTTCCACTCAGTTGGTGTACCAGCAGGCGAACAGACAAAAATTCCAGGCGTTTGGTGCCTTTCAAAGTCTGTAATTGCTGCTGTTCCCATCCAGACAGATCCAGCCTTTCAACCAGTACTTCTTCAGATTCTTCTATGGACCAGATGCCGAGGTGGCCCTCCGGCTGCACAGGAAATTGTTCCACTAACGGCATATCTTCCTTATTGAGGTACAATTAAAACGATGGTTTTACCCTTTTGTTAAACGCTTCCACCGCTTCATGGACACTAAAAAACAAACAATCAGGCCCGCCTATTTTTTCGATTAGTTGATGCCGCTCAAGAGCATCCCTTACCGGACCAATAACCCCGGCAACATAAATTTGGATCCGGAGCTGGTGCAAAGAATCCAGCACCTGCTCAAAAGCCCTTACTCCGGTAGAATCCAGGTCGCTGATACCGGAGGCGTCCAGTACGATAGCATGGAGACGATCTTTTTGCTCTTCCACCATTCCGGTGAGGATATCCTGAAAAAAACTGGCATTCCCAAAATACAGTGGGGCATCGAAACGCAGGATTAATAAGCCGCTCTGCATGCGGGCCTGTTCAAAGCGCGTGATATTCCGATAATTGGGGGAATTAGGCAACCGACCAAGAACGGCCACATGGGGCCGGGAATTGCTGTACAACATCAATGCGAGGGATAGCACTACACCCGCCAAAACCCCATTCTGAATACCCAGGGTAAGGGTAGCTGCACAGGTAACAACCAGAGAATAAAAATCCCGCCGGTCTGTCTTCCAAAGGCGAATAGCTTCTGCATAATCTACGAGTCCCAAAACTGCTACCAGGGTAATCGAAGCCAACAGTGCCTTGGGCAAAAAATAAAAAAATGGCGTAAAGAAAAGAAGTGTCAGCCCTACGAGTAATGCTGCGATGACGGACGCCATACCTGTATGCGCCCCTGCACTTTCATTGACAGCCGAACGCGAAAAACTACCTGTAGTGGGAAAAGCCTGAAAAAAAGCACCTCCCACCTTGGTCAATCCGAGTGCCCAAAGCTCCTGATCAGGCAAAACCCGGTGGTTTTTGTGCTTCTCCTGTAAAGTCCTGGAAATAGCCAGGGATTCGATAAAGCTGATAAGGCAAATCGTCAGTGCCAAAGGAAATAACTGCTGTATTTCGGAAAGGGAAACTTTCGGTACGGTAAACATGGGCAACCCGCCCGGCACATTTCCTGTAATAGCCACACCGTTAAGATCCAAGCGAAAGCCCCATACGGCCAAAACACCCAGGACCACCGTGACCAAAGGCCCAGGAAAAGTTTTTTTCACCCGGCGCAGTACCAGGATCAACCCGATCCCCCCAATACCGATGCCAAAGGTTAGCGGGTGCAACTTACCGATTTGCTGGGCAGCCGCCAAAAAGACTTCAAGGATTTGGCTGGTCTGGGGTAGATCAATTCCCAACAGGTATTTCACTTGGCTCAGGCCAATAATAATAGCAGCAGCCGACGTAAAACCGGACATAACCGGGTATGATAGGAAATTTACCAAAAACCCCAGCCGGAACACCCCCAGCAATATCTGGATTATCCCTGCCAACAAGGCAGTGGCTATTGCAAAATGGATAAAACGCTCCGAACCCGGGGCTGCCATTTGCCCTACCCCATTCAACACCAAAAGGGATACCAATGCTACAGGCCCGACGGATAAGTACCTGGAGCTTCCAAAAAAGGCATACAGGAGCGGAGGCAATAGCCCTGCATAAAGGCCATACACAGGAGGAAGCCCCCCCAGCATTGCGTAAGCCATCCCCTGCGGTACCAGCATTACCCCCACTGTGAGTCCCGCCAGCATATCCGCACGAAAATCGGCCAGGCGATACGTCTGTAACCAATTCAAAATGGGCAATACGGAAAGGCCCTTCATACACCGTTTGTTTATCCCAAATATAGGAAATAACAAACCAGAAAACAGGAAAAGGCGTTTTTAATCAAAAAAGCGTTTCAAAACCAATCCTATGCTCCTGTTCGTTCAATCACTGCTAACGGTTTATTCCAGCATCTTCTTTGCTGCGCATCCCATACATCTGAGCATGACAGAGTTTTTTCAGGGAAAGGAAGGGCAACCTGTGGAAATGTCGGTTACCTTGTTTATGGATGATTTTGCCACTGCCATTAACTACAAGGCCCACGAAAAACAGGTCCAACAAGGAAAGCTAAAACCAGAAACGCTCATGGAGCGCTATCTGAAAGAAAAGATATCCGTCCAGGTAAATGATAAAGTGGTAGATTTCGCTCTGGAGCGCACGGAGACCAACATGAATGCCGTCACCTGTTACTTCCGGTTCAGACCACAAGTTTCGGAAGTGCACCATATCCGGATAGAAAGCAAGATTTTTTTAGAGCTTTTTGATGATCAGCGCAATATGGTCCAAATACAAATTCCGGGGAAAAAGAATGGCATGATTGCCCTGGACCGAAAGACTACCTCAGGATCCGCTGAGTTGTGAGGTCTGGTTTTCACTTTTACCTGCCTCTACGATTAAATCAAAGTGAATCTGGATTTCATCCCGGACCTTGACGGCCCCCATCATGGCTGTGGGGGGCTGGATTCCAAAATCAGTCATTTTGAGCCCATGTGCACTGCGGAATTGAAACCGCCCTGCAGATAAGCTGCGTGCCTTAACTTTAAGAGGCACCTTTTGGGCAGTTCCGGCTATAGTGATAACAGTCTCGGCGTCGAGTTCTACCCACTCTGAGCAGTCGTCTATGGTTACTCCAGGAGGAAAGACCACTTTCTTCAGTTCGATGGAAATATTGGGATACGCCTCTGCCCGAAGGGTTTCGTACATATCGCGATTCATCAGCCGATTACCACAGTCAAGCGAGGTAGTAGCAAGGTGAAGTGTGGTATGGGAGAAGGAAATATTGGAACGGTTTGCTGAAGCCGTTGCATAAAACGTCTGGGGCTTGAACTTCTGCCCACAGGCACAAGCAAACTTATTGACGTTCGTAGTGCCGTTAAGGGAGAGTTTGCTTTGTTCCTGAATGTGAAAATCAGCAGAATTGAAGGAGAAAAGTGCAGGAGAAGTAGAACTAAAGAGTGCCCACAATATCCCACCCATCGCAAACATCGTTATCAAAGCAGCACTTTTGCGCATTTTGGTCCGATTTTAAAATCAGTTATTGAAGATAACTGATTTTTATGAAGGAAAGTTCCTTTTATGAGGCTGTCATGGGGCGGCTTGCGCCGCCAAAGAATATTTTTCAAACGCTGATTTTGTGGATTTTGCGAAGCAAAATCCACAAAATCAGCGTTTGAAAAAAATATCATTAGAAACCAATCACTGCTTCAACCATAAACCCATTGAACTTACCGGCGTTGCGGATATCGCTGGTTGGGAAGTCCAGATATTCCTGATCTACATATTCGACTTTAAGGAGCAGGTTTTTCGTTGGGAACCAACCTGCGGCAACTGCTAAGCGGTTAATAGTCACATCTTGAGTATATGTTGTACCACTTGGACGTCCGGTAACGGTATTGTAGCGGGCACCAATATACGCCTGTTCGTTGGGCAGGAAGCGGAAGATACCTTCTACTGCGAGCTGGTTCCAGGAGCGGTCGGTGCTTTCGGTATAAAGGCCACCTTTTGTTGTTTCATAGGTACCAAATAATTCCAGACCCTGATATTTGACAAAAGGATTGATCATAAAGCTCGTGACGCGGTTGGTCATACCCGGGTTAAAGCGGCCGGAGGTGAAGTTTGCGGAATAGGTACCTGACAAAGGTTCCATAACCATGAAATAGTGGGAGCCAGTGCGGTCGCCTGCGTAAAGGGTATTTCGGGATATGCTGGGGTTGTGATACATAGAAGCGGAGAGGCGGAAGCGGAGGTCACCGAAATTGTTGTCATAAGCACCTTTCAAGACAATCGAAGGGTTGCGCTTAATCTCCTCCTTATTAGTGCCAACCAGCCCACTCGGTGGGTTTTCGACATTACCATTGATAAGACCGGAGGTCATCCCTACCATACCCATTAAGCCTTTAGCGGGGAATACATAGACTTCGCCACCGATTTCTGTAGTAAAAGCGTCAAGGATATAGTTTTCGGCAAATGGATTGTAGATCGCGTTACCACCATCGGTACGGCGGAACTGTTGGTCGCCGTAATTAGGCTGGAAGTGGCCGATTTTCACGCGGAAGTTATCTGTGAACCAATCCGGGCTACCAAACATGGCGAGCTTGTCAATCTGAATATAACCACCTT
>CAZGOT010000016.1:0-22968 GCA_964527495.1 uncultured Haliscomenobacter sp. | reverse complement strand
ACCAGATTGTGCCCGGGAAAGCGCACCTTGTAATAGGTATCGCCATTGAGATAGTCCCCTAAAAACCGGATCATCTGCTCAAGGATAATCCATTTCGCACCAAGTAAAAGACCTTCCAACTCCTCTGGCCTCAGGATATCTTTTAGGGGAGGAATAAACCCCTTCACCAACGCTTCAAACCATTCTTCCCGCACAGCAACCTCGTCAAAGCGATCATCATTCTCGGAAAGGGAGGCAGTCATCGTGCGCACCATATCCCCGAAATCCGAAACCAGGGCACCCGGCATCACGGTGTCCCAGTCAATGACGGCAACAACCGATTTTTTCTGGCCGTCAAAAAGGAAGTTGCCCATTTTCGCATCATTATGGACGACCCGTACTGGAAAATTTGCTTCCTGTACAGACTGAAAAACCTCCACACCCTCTAAGGCAAAAGCTATTTCCTCTTCGGTTGCCCTCCTCCTGCCAGCAATATCCTGCCGCACAGCTTCCCCGAACCGTTCAAAACGCCACATTCCATCGTGGAAATGGGGAATGACTTCGGAAATGAGCGCCGGATCCATATCGCTCAGCCCGGCAAGAAAAGATCCCATTGCCCTGGATGCCTCAAAAGCAAGGGCAGGGGTTAAGGCATATTCATAACTCACCGTGCCGTCAATGTACCGGAATGCCCGCCAGCAAGCCCCGCTACTGTCGGTTAAAGGTAAGATTTCCGTATTCCCAAAAACAGGGACCGGCTCCAGAAGCTGAAGGGGTAGGTTTTTACTGGAAAGATGCCGATACAACTTCGCTGCATTAGCGATTACCTCCCCGGAAGCCGGAAATACATGCTGATTTATTTTCTGAAGAACAAATGGTGCCGAACCTCCTTCCGGCAGGACAAGGTACGTATCGTTAATATTCCCTGCACCCAGGGCTTTTATCTCGCGGAAACGTGTGCCACCCTTACAAAACCTGGCTGCCAACGCAAAAAGAGCATCCTGGTCTGTAGAATTTTTTTCCATATTGTACCGTATAAAGGAGGACCCTCCTCCCACTGCCATACTAGCAGTCAATTATTTATTTGTTCCAAAGCCCATGAGGATATTTTCCAGCATCCGTAAGGGTTTGGAAAGCTTTTTCTACCTCAGGCTTGTCTTCCTTATAGGTAATCCCATACCACTGGTCTGCACTGGGCAAAACCGATAATTTTACCCGCTTTTCCTCTACAAGACGGTTAACAGTAATGGGAATAAAAAATTCTGCCTTTGGATTGGCTTTGTTTTCCTCAACAAAACGAATAAAATCTTCGTGGAAAAATCCAAATACACTGGGATGAAAGCCCCAGAAATTCATGGATACCAGCGTATCCTCTTTCAGTTGTATCCGCTGGCCGTTGTCTTCATAGAAAATTTGCCCATTCTCCCGGGCAATTTTCGTCCGTTCATTAATCGCTGTGAGCAAATGCGATTTGTCCATACTACACACCCCTCTGGAAACACTGCCAAAATCAGAAACCGTTTTACCCAAAGCATATCCGACCATCGAATAGTGGTCTGCGGAACAAGGACCCTTCAAAAATTCCGCCATACTTTGAAATCCCCCTATACCGTAATAATCGTCTGCATTAATTACGGCGAAAGGCTCCCGTACCACCTCCCGGGCCACCAAAACAGCATGCCCGGTGCCCCAGGGTTTTTCCCGGGCCGGAAACTCCCGAATCCCCTCAATAGGCGAGTCTAACTCCTGGAAAACATATTCTACCGCAGCCTGCGCTTCAATTTTTGCCCCTACCTTTTCACGAAAATCTGCTTCAATGCTTTTCCGAATAATAAATACAACCTTGCCGAACCCCGCACGCAGGGCATCATAGACCGAGTATTCAATTATGGCTTCGCCCGCAGGACCTATGCCATCAACCTGCTTGAGCCCGCCGTAGCGACTTCCAATACCCGCAGCAAGAACTAATAAGGTGGGTTTCATATTTGGTTTAATTTGATTTTTTTTACCGCCAAAACAGTAAACATTAGTAAAGATCGCCCAGGGCAAAATCAGGTTTGCGGTTAATCCAACGCCCCCGGGTGAAATCTGGAAAGGCCACTGGCTGACCACCCGTCGCGATAGATTCCTCTGAAAGCGGCGTAATGGCCATCCATGAAGCCGCATCATAAACATCTATTGCCGCAGGGGAACCGGCCTTTGCACACTCAACAAAAGCATTCAGCACAAAAAAATCCATGCCACCATGCCCCGCCCCGGTCGCATCGGCTTCATAGCGCTTCCACAACGGATGGTCATACGTCTTCAGATAAGGCTCTGCGGCCTCCCATTGATGCGCCGGACTCTTCCCTTCAATATGTAGGGACTTGTTTAGATCCATCCAAAGTCCACGGGATCCCTGTACACGGAACCCCAGCGAATACGGCCTGGGCAGATTGGTATCGTGAAAAAGCGTAATACTCTCTCCCTCCACTGTCTGAATCATCGTCGTCACCACATCGCCCAGACGAAACTTAACCTCTGCATTCGGATGCTGTGGGCCACCCTTGGGATGCCGGACAATATATTCGTGCAAACCAACCGCCCGGGTGCTCATCGAAGTAAGGTAAGCAAAACGGTTGCCCCGGTTAATGTTGAGAAAATTAGCCACAGGACCAATTCCATGGGTAGGGTAGAGGTCGCCGTTTCGATATACCGAGTGTTGCGTACGCCAGCGTGCCTCGCTGAACCCCTTTTCGCCAAACTCTACCCCGCTGTCATATGCCGTTGTACCATCATTGAATTTTACCCCCCGGAGGTCATGCTGATATCCTCCTTCCAGATGTAACAATTCCCCAAAAAGCCCCTGGCGCACCATGTTCAGCACCGCCATGATATCGCGGCGGTAACAAACGTTTTCCAAAAAAAATAAATGAGCGCCGGTTGCCTCGTGTGTGCGAACCATCTCCCAACATTCATCCAGCGAAAATGCCCCGCAAACTTCAACACCCGTATATTTGCCAGCCTGCATAGCCGCTAAGGCCATTTCTGTATGAAGCTCCCAGGGAGTTGCGATAATAACGGCGTCAATATCTTTTTCCGCCAACAGACGCAGGTAATCTTTTGGTCCTTTGTCAAATACTTTTACCGCTCCGGCGGTTTTTTTATTAATTATCGCCTGCGTGCGTGCAATCATTTTCGCATCAATATCGCAGATCGCTGCTACCTCGCAATCTTTCCTGTCGAGAACCAAATCTACATGCGACTGCCCGCGCAGCCCTACTCCAATGAACCCAACCCTCAGCCTGGAGTTTGGCCGGGCATCCTTGTTGATCATAGGTGCTGTAGCTTCCGTAGCCATTGCCGATCCCGGACTCATTAGGACTCCTGCACCGGCAAATGCCAGCGATTTTTGCAGAAATGCTCTCCTGTTGCGTTCTTTTGCCACTTTATATGCATTTTAAAGAAAAGAAAAGATGCTGTACTCCCCCAACCCATCAGGTTTTCCCAGACCTCGGGAAACCACAATGGCTTAGTACTGGCAAAATAAGAAAAACGAATGGACAATTAAGAAAAACTACGCCCTTGTTTTTTGGGAAATAGCTGCAATAAGCTTTCGGGCATCCTGCTGTGCGAGGAAAGCAACTACTGCATTGCCCGAAAATACAGCAAAGATAGCCGAGGTAAAAGTCACCGTTCGCACCGATTCCAAAGCATCGGCATATTGGGCATAAAATGGAACAACCAGCAATACCTCCAAGGCTACAATTCCCGCAGTAAGCAAAAACAACAGGATACTGACTGCCCGGAACTGCCGAATCAGCAAGGGATAGCGACGTTGGCGACATTTAGTATACAGATAAACCGCTTCCTGATCAGAATTGTCCATTTTAAGGAGTTCCCGCAGAATATGCTCAGCACTTTCGCCTTCAAAAAGATTGTACAAAGCTGCTGCTTTCCGGAAAAGAAAGTGCCGGAAAATATCCAGACCTTCAAAAGAATGGATATTGTGCTTTATGGTAAGCTCTACAACAACATCCGCCATCAAAACATGCTTTTGATAAGCCCCAATCTCAAAAAGGGCATCACAATACCCCATCAGTATCTCAAAGTATTCATCAAAATTTAATTGAAGAATTTGCTCCTCATGATACTCAAAGAAACGAACAACCCCCAGGAAGTCGCCTGCTTCCAGCCCCCTGAAATCCCGGTAAATCCTGGAATGATACGTGGAGGTGTTAAAAGCCATATTCGTGCGTTTCTTTGATCCTTTTTTATGGACTTTCGAACAAAGAATATAACACTGGTTTGCTGGGGCTCACATCCAGGATCAGCGAAGCTACCTGAAGGTTAAGCCAGTAAATTCCATCTGAAATTTCAGAACGAACATATACCAGCTCCGTGATGGTACATTGCCGTCTTGTATGGACTCCCGGGTACTGCCAGAATATTTTATGCGCAGCAAGCAACCCACCATCCTCTTCCCTGTCCACCGAAGGCAAATCTACAAGTAAATGCTCAATTCCGCAATCAACTAAATATTGCATCGCCGCTGCCGAAATATACGGCGGATTCGCTCCTGAGTAATTTGTCCGGCACTTGAGCAGATCATTGGGAAAGGTACGAAGAATTAGTGCTTCCACTTCGCCAGGGGCCACTATTTCCCGAATATCCTCAACGTCAATGACCCGGTCCCCATTTTCTTGCTTTCTGGGATAAACCGATACCAGCCGGGCAAAAAAATGAAACTTCCGCAACGTTTCGTATATGCTGACCCGCTCCAATGCGATATGACCAACGCATTCCGTATGCGTGCCATTACCGTGTGGATTTATCTTCAGGTTGAAAAAATTGACCGCCCCACCTTTGCGTGTATCCCCTATGAAATTTCCTGCTTCCACCGGCCATGCTTCAGGCCATGGGGCATAAAAACAATTTACCCCCTGCTCCCCCGGTTCAATGGGAATACTAATGTCTAAAGGGTTATCCAAAGCAATCTCATACTTCTTATTTTGCCGCTCAAGCAGTATTTTTTGCATAATAAACCTTGTTGTTCTACACCAGATGACCGCACTTGAACGGATTTAATAGTTTCGGGTATCTACCCCCCAGGACAGTTTATTTCTTAACGTCTCCATAAAGCTGATATCCTGTAACTGAATCAGGCGAATGCCAAAATCGTTTTTTCTTAAAGCAAGCTGATGCTCGCTCGTGATACTTTCAAAACGCGAATCCAGCGTACAAAGAAAATTTTCCGTCCTTCCTTCTAATTCAAAAGAAATGACCGAATCATCAGAAATGACGACCGGACGAACATTCAGATTATGCGGGGCTACTGGGGTAATAACGAAATTGCCGGACCGGGGAAAAACAATAGGACCTCCGCAACTCAGGGAATACCCTGTTGAACCTGTAGGAGTAGCAATAATGAGCCCATCCGCCCAATAAGAGTTGAGATATGCTCCATTAATATACGTATGAATCGTAATCATGGAAGAAGTGTCCCGCTTAAGCAAGGTGCAATCGTTCAAAGCAAACCGGGTATTTCCAAATAGCGGCAGATTGGATTCAAGATAGAGCAGAACCCTTTCATCAAGCCAATACCGGCCTCGCTGCAACTGGGCAACAGCCTCGCCAATCCGCTTTTTTTCAATTCCAGCCAAAAAACCAAGCCGGCCAAGGTTAATGCCCATTACTGGCACCGCTGCATCCCGAATATGCGTAATCGCACTGAGAATAGTCCCATCACCCCCCAAAGTGATTACTGCATCAAATTTCTTCAGGCAAAAGTCAATATACCCTTCAAAAATACCAACATCCCGCCGGAAATCAATCTTATCCTTGAGCTGATGAAACAAAGGCCTATACACATATGACTGAACCCCCTCCTGATTCAACGCATCAAAAAGATGCTGAAAACAGGGCAGGTCCTTTTCCTTCAATATCTTACTGAAAACTACGACCTGCATCTATAAATTGGTATTGAAGTGGAAGAATAATCCTTTTTCACCAAGATGGTTCATGCTCGCTTCTATACGCAGTACAAAATTGAATAATATTACTGTATCCAAGCCAACCCCACGCCCCCATAGCAACTGCTGATTAAAACTATTACCGAATGGGTTCCAGGGATCATTCGCAAAGCCCATATCACTGTTTAACGAAAGTAAAAATTTGAACGGGACCCTCCGGAATGCAGGTATAGGAACAATTTTACCAAAATTAACCTGATTCTCCCACAATTTTATCCGCAGACTGGATTTTAAAAGTAACATATCCAGCCCATCTACAACATAGTATTCATAACCACGCAATGTATTGCGCTGATATCCAATAGCTCTATAATCATTATACGGTTGCTTTCCCCGAATCAGCGATATCTTTCCCTTCGTAGAAACCCCGAGATTAAAAGGACTCTTGCCTAATGGAAAATACCGCTGGTAATCCGTCCAGAAGGTTAGGCCATTGCGGTCTTTGAATATGCCCAACCCGTCTTTTTTTATTTCTGCCCAAAAATAATTTCCACTCAATGGGTAGGGCCGAAAGTCCCGGTTATCAGAAGTGTACGACATCCCCAGAGAAAAAAATCGCTGCACTGTACCGCCGTTCAGGAAAAAATCTAGCCCCACCGACTCCAGGACCTTGGGAGAGATACTGTTTCGTGTATATCCCAGACTTATCCTGTAGTATTTTGCAAGGGCAGGCCGATATACCAGCGTAATATTCCCGGAATATCGGGTAATCGAAAAATCATCTTCCAATTTAAAAAACGCCTGCTTATTTCCAATGGTGGCATAATTGATTTCCCGGTTGCGGGAATACAGGTTGTACAGCGTAATCCCCAAGGTCTTCTCAGCGTTCAGATAAGGCAGATTATACTGAAACAAGAGCATCTGACTATATCCTTGTTTTAGCGAAACGTTCAGCCTATCCGATCGGCCCGTCGCATTGCGGTAAAGAAAATCCAGCCCGTAATTCACCCGTTCAAGGCTCCGCTGATAATCTACCCACCATACATTGAAATTCCGGTCGGCAAGTTCAAACAAAGGGACAGGATAAAAATACCAGGTTTCCTCCAGTTGGACCTGTAAATGGACTTTGTTGCTGCTCCCCTCCCAATTTTTAAAAAATACCTGAACACTATTAAATAGTCCGGTATTCATTAGCCATCGCTCGGCTTCCCGAAGCTTTGGTTCAAGATTGGCAATATGTATGCTGTTCCCCTGACGGAAAGGCATTTCCCGCAGAACAATTTCCCGCCTCGTTTTCTTATTGCCTTCTACAAAAATGGAATCAATCCGGACAAAAGAATCCTGCGATAGCACTGCAATGCCATTCGATAAGAATAATATGGCGAATATCGCGTGCCGCATTTTATAAAAATAAAGGCCCTATACATTCAAATAGGCTATCAGCGCATCATAGCGCTCCCGGAGGTTATCCGAGTACCCGCCTTCATGGAAATAGGCTTTTACTTCATAGTTAAAGCGCTGAAAAGCTGCAACCAAACCTCCTATATCCTGTCGGTTGACTTTCAGCGTAACCTCTATGCGCGAAGAATCCGGAATTGAATGCACAAAGGAACTAAGGATAAGGGTATCCTCCGATTCTGCAATCCGCGCTATTTCGGCAAGCGAATAGTCCCTTCGGTTTATCTCCAATACAATAATACTCCCTGGCTCAGTAAATGCAGCCATCCTGGAAAAGTAATAAAGCAGGTTTTCTGAAGAAATGCAGCCCAGATAGCCTTGCTCATCGTCCAGGACAGGAATCGCTGTCAACTGATTGGACATCAGCACCCTGATCACTTCCATGACATGGTCGTCGTGCCGCACAAAAGGGCAGGATAGCGTTAGTCTATACCCGGAAACCGCCATGGAAGTATCTCCGTCCAACAGGTCGTCTTCACTGATAATCCCCAGGAGCTCTTTTCCTCTCACAATCGGAAGGTGCCGGACATGCAGCCCTGCCATCATCTCCAACGCTACGTCGCCGCTGTCAGATGACTGTAAAGGTACTATGGAAGCCGAGATGAGTTGTTCTGCTGTCATGGAGCGAATTACCTACTTTTAAAAGTGCGGTTCACAGAAAAGAATATTGCCTCAGAGCATACAATGTTGTTTCTAACCCCCAAAGCCCCTAACAACCCCTGGTAAATCGTTACTGGTTTAGACTGCTTAGTTAGTAAAAAAATTACAGAATAAAGATTTTTTACCCGATAATTTTTCGTCGCTGAAAGGCGTATTCTTCATCGGTCAGTAAACCCTTTCCCTTCAGTTCTTCCAGTTTTCTGAGCTGCTCCAACAGATTGGGGTTGGTTATCTGCTGAAGCAAGTCCTGTTCAGGCGGTTTTGCGCCTTCAATCTGATGGACGATTCGATATCCCCGTTGCGCAAAAGATTCAAAACCCGGTTGAATCCGTAGAAAAGCAAGGCCATCATGGGTCTTAATCCGCTCAAAATCATCAAAACCAAGTCCTACTGCTTTATCCAGATGGAAAAAAGCTTTATCTGCCTGCTCCATGAGCGAATAAGCGCACGCCAGGTTGAAGTGTACGGATACATCCTCCGGAGAATGCTGTAGGGCTTTGGTGAAATCCTCTATGGCACCTTCGAAATCGTAATCTTTAAACTTTGCAATCCCATTTTTTTTGAGATCTGCAACTTTTGCAGAAGCCATTACACCATCCCTGCTGCGCTGAGGAACCCGTCCGGTACCATCCCGTTTGCTCTCTTCAGCACCTTTTCGCAAAGGTGCGCCCCTTTCCTTTTTCTTTACATCAGATGCTATCCGCTCCGCACGGAAAAAATGCCGGTTGTATTTGATATCAAATGTATCCTGGTCCATAGAAAAGAAAATATAAGCATCAATGAGGCCTATAATGGCAGGAATACCCGTCCACATAAAAATAAGGTACATAAACCCCAGGCCTTTTTGCCCCAGGTAAAAGCGGTGTATGCCAAAGATTCCCAAAAAAAGAGCAAGAAGCCCGGCAATATTTTTTTCCTTCATAGACGGAAAACATAAATTTATACTTCGCAACAATACCCCCCAAAGACCCGCATATAACTCAGTGCTGATAAACCTTACAGGTGAGTACCGTAAAATCATCCGGAAGATGCTCTTCCCCTCTGAAGCGGTCAATATACCCCATTAGCTTACTATTAAAATCGGCAGCAGGGCATTTATAATTATGCTGAACAAAACGCAAAAGTTCCTCTTCGCTAAAAAACTGTCCCTTGCTATCCCGGATTTCCACCAAACCATCTGTATAGGAAAGGATCATAGCTTCAGAACCGTTAATATCGCAATGACCTATTTCAATTTCCGGAATCTCCGGATAAGACCCAAGCATAATACAACCTTTATTGAGCAATTGTTTCTGTCTTGGCCCTATAAGAATCGGAGGATTATGCCCGGCATTAACATACTGCAGATGACGGGTATGGACATCATATTCTGCAATAAAAAAGGTAATGAACCTGTCCCCTTCCGTAATCCTATTGACGGATTTGTTCATGGCCCTGATGAAGGTATCCAAACCAAGTCGCTGATTTATCAGGGTATGAAAATTTGCCTGAAAATTTGCCATTAGCAATGCTGCTGCTAACCCCTTTCCAGTAAAATCCCCAATACAGAAGACTATTTTACCATCCTCGAATTCTATAAAATCGAAATAATCCCCCCCAACGCTTAATTGTGGCTTGTAAATACTACCGAACTCATAGCGGTCGTTCCCTGGTAAATGTTTGGGAATCAACATTTGTTGCACTTCTGCAGCAAGTTCCATTTCCTTGCGCAAACGCTCCTGCTCAAGCTGTTTTTTAAACAACCGCTTATTTTCAATGGCAACGGCAATGATGTTCGTTATGGTCGTAATAAACTGAATTTTGTTGTACACATCCTCATCCTCCCTGAATCCTCCTATGAATACATACGCAATGGGTATATCCTTATGCTTCACAGGAATAACCACATCAAACTGCCCAATCAGCGGATGATCAGCTCCATCGAGGGTCTTCAGGCGATCATAGGAAGCAAGGTGCGCTGAAATATCCAGGCGGAGCAGTTCCGGTAAAATATCTATAGAAGTTATACACATCCACTTGCCGTCTTCCTCCTTTATATATAAGGCCATTTTGTGAATGCCAAGCTCCCATCCCAGAAAAGAGCGATACATTTCATACAATCCGTGCGCTGAAACGTTGTTATTTATAGCCTGTGTTATTCCCAAAAGCCGGTTAATCTGCAATTGTTTCAAGTGCAGATCGTTCTGGAGTTTTTCCAGCACTTCCGTGTTGTTTTCAGGGTCAATCGCACTGGCCATAGAACAGAATATTTAATTAGTTTTCAGGAGCTTCCACTACGCTCCTGGCAAACTGTAAATTTTTTATTAACTTGCTGCCATAGAGAGTTATAGGTAAAAATACCTGTTTATTTATCTATGACCCTCCTTTCCCAGCAAGTTTGACACGCGTTGAATCTGCTTGTATGCAGAAAACGACAAATTAAGGATAAAACCGATGATTTTCCAATTGATGCTGGCTATTTTACCTGGATTGGCCATTGCTTGGTTCATCTATCGGATGGATAAATACGAGCGGGAAAAATTTTTTCCGCTGACATTTTCCTTTTTCCTTGGTATGCTGATTACCCTCCCAATTATGGAGGCTCAAAAATGGTTTTATTACATGGGGTGGGAACAAACCCAGTCCCTCCTTCCTGCAATTTTTGTTTCTTTTATCCTCGTATCACTTACTGAAGAATCGGTAAAGTTCCTGGCCCTGCTCTTTGCTACTGCCCACAAACGTTATTTTAACGAGCCACTGGACGGCATCGTCTATGCCGTGATGATCAGCATGGGCTTTGCCACTCTCGAAAATATTTACTACGCCCTGGAATTTGGAATGCCTACAACGGCACTCAGGGCACTCACCGCCGTTCCCGCCCATGCTGTATTTGCAACTATGATGGGATATTATGTAGGAAAAGCCGTTTTCCGGCCTCATGAAAAAAAACGCCTGCTCCTGCGAGGTTGGATAGTTGCTTTTGCCGTTCATGGCATCTATGACTTCTTTATTATACAGGAAATTTATGATGCCTTAGCATTGCTCGCCATCCTTACGCTTTCCATTAGCCTTTTTTTCGCTTTCCGGTTAATTCGGGAAGGGCAGGAAGATTCTCCTTTTAAAAGCAGGGAATAAGCCCGTTAAGCGCCAGTACCCGAAAGCTTTTCATTGGCCGCATGCCTTGCTGCATCTCGCTTGGTCTTTTTTTCCAGGTTCTTTTTCAGCGCATCACTGAGGTCAACCCCAGTTTGATTTGCCAGGCAAATCAATACAAATAGTATATCCGCCATTTCGTCGGCAAGGTCCTCCCTTGCGCTTAATGCTTCTTCAGCCAGCCTGAAGGATTGTTCCCCATAAAGCCGCGCCATCAGTCGCGCTACCTCTCCGACTTCTTCCATCAGGATCGCGGTATTGGTAAGTTCGTTGTAATATCGGACCCCAATAGTGTTTATCCACTCATCAACTGCTTGTTGCGCTTCCTTGATTTCCATTATTCTTTAATTTTTGAGTCCATGATAATCGTAACCGGCCCATCATTGACCAGAGCAACTTGCATATCAGCACCAAATTCCCCCGTCTTAACCAAAATACCACTCTCTTCTGACAAACGCTGTACAAACTCCTCATACAATGGAACAGCCTTTTCCGGCCGCGCAGCCCGGATAAAGGAAGGACGGTTTCCCTTACGCGTACTTGCATGAAGGGTAAACTGACTGATTACCAGGATATCCCCCTCCGATTCCCGTATGGATAAGTTCATCAGCCCAGCTTCATCAGAAAAAATCCGCAGGTTCGATATCTTTCCTACTAACCAACCAATATCTTCCCCATTATCCGCATCTTCAATCCCTATCAGAATCAAAAACCCCTTCCCAATCGCAGATTTCACCCTCCCACCAATTGTTACGGATGCTTCCCGCACCCTCTGAATCACTACACGCATAAGTATATTTTAAATTTCATTGTTCGCAACTCCTTTATCAATAGGTTCATGCAAATTTGGACTATTATTCCGGTAATTATTCACCAGAACAGGAACCCTGTAAATATCAAGTATGCCATTCGGTGGCGGTTCCAAAAGAATCCGAAGAGCAGCAGGGTCCTTTTCTCCTGACAACCAAAGCTCCCGTTGCTGCTGATCCAGTAATAACGCAGGCATCCTGTCGTGTAGCGAGGTCAGCTCCTCATTGGAAGGGGTCGTGATAATAGAAAAAGAGTGAACCGCTGAATTCCCCTCTCCATGGATATCCCAGATACCCGCCATAATCATAGGCTTTCCTCTCTTCATCCGGATTCTGTAAGGAAAACGCTCTTTTCCCTTTTTTTCCCATTCATAAAAACTATCTGCCGGTACAAGGCACCGGCGATGCCGAAAGGGAACGCGAAAAGAAGGCTTTTCCTCAATGCCCTCCATACGGGCATTGATGAGCCTGGGATCCGGGCGATTTTCCTTCGACCAGAATGGAAGCAGTCCCCAATAAAATAATTGCAGACGTCCCGGAGCATCATTTGTTACTACATAGGCTTTTTGCGTCGGAGCAATGTTGTAATTTTCCTCGAGCTCCCCATCTATCTCCATCGGACCAAGTTCGGCCTCCAATTGTCCGCGCTTTATTGCAAAAGAGTAACGACCACACATGTTTGTTATTTACTCTGGTTCTTTGATATGCCAACGTACGGAAAAAAAGAAAATCTTAGCAAAAAAACCAATTCAGCAGGTAATCCATAATACAGGTTGTCCCCGGATCCTGTACAACAACTTTTCCACAATCCCTTTGGACGTAAAAAAAGCAATAGACTGATTTTCAAAATAATAAAAAAAGTGTTTTCCACAGCGGTTTTCGGGTTATACTGTGGAATAGTCCAGTTTTATCCACAATCCTCCACAGCGGCTTATTTTATGCACAATTTCCTAGTGCTTTTCCCCGTCTTTTCCGCATTTGCTCCAGTCAAAGTACAAGAAATCCACATGATCATAACATTTAAAAAAGCTCTTGTGGAATTGAAGAATAAAATTACTAACATAGCGAGGAAAAAATGGTCAAATACAAGTAAACAAGCTTTTTTTTAGTTGAAATCTTGTGGAAAACCACCCTTAAAATAAGGAAAACCCTTTTTTCCGTGTCATTAAAAAATAGTTTTCCACAAATCCACAGCACTGATGATGGCCTTCAATGATTTTTTTTAAAAAAATTTTTATTTACTATCAATAGAAAGGAAATGTGGAAAACAAGAGGAACAAAATCCGCAAATTTTGTTTTTCATTGAAAAAATACCATGGATCAGATACAAAGCCGCCCTGCAGCACAGAGATACCCCAAAGCCATCGTGATTTGGTTGATGACCGGAATCCTGCTTGTTTTTATGCAGGTCGTTATTGGAGGCGTAACACGACTTACAGGATCGGGACTTTCTATTACTAAATGGGAAATTATTACTGGTACGCTCCCGCCAATGAATGCCCAGGAATGGGAAGAAGCATTTGCTTTGTACAAAGGAACACCCCAGTACCAGAAAATCAACGAGGGAATGACCATGAAGGCGTTTCGCTTCATCTACTTCTGGGAATATTTTCATCGCCTTTGGGCAAGGATGATGGGCTTGATATTTGCTATCCCCTTCTTTATTTTTTGGAGAAAAGGCTGGATTGACAGGATGTTGATGCGCCGCCTGCTCGTGATTATCGCACTCGCCGCACTTGTAGCTTCATTCGGATGGATCATGGTGGCGAGTGGACTCGTTGACCGCCCCTGGGTCAATGCCTATAAACTTACCTTACACCTTTCCCTTGCCTTGATCTTATATAGTTACTTGTTTTGGACAATGTTGAAAACTTATGGGTTTTTTCCACAGGTTATTAACAATTTGGCGTTAAAAAAGTGGGGTTTGGTATTAGGGGTCTTGCTGGCAGTACAGATTATTCTCGGTGGGGTAATGTCTGGTATGAAAGCGGGAATATTTTACCCCACTTGGCCCGATTATAGCGGTGACATGATACCTGGTATTCTCCTTCAACCAGAGGCCTGGAATACCACCCATCTTACTGATTATGACCGCCATGTCTTTGCTCCGGCATTGGTCCAGTTTTTGCATAGAAATGTTGCTTATGTATTGATTGTCATAGGCTTATTTTTTGGTATCCATACCCTTCGCACTGCTCAAAGTCCTGTCTTGCGGCGCGGGATATGGGTAATGTTGGGATTTTTGGGAGTGCAGGTACTGTTAGGAATCATGACGGTAATTCATAGCATGGGGGTTATTCCGGTGAGTTGGGGAGTACTGCATCAGGCAGGCGCTATGTTATTGCTTTCTGCAGTCCTTTTTATCAATTTTTATCTGCAAACAGGGAATAAATAAGGCAATTGTGGAAAAACGTGTGGAAAACTTTTTGTGGTATGTTTTTGCTGTCGAAATATAATAACCACTTTCCGCCTGCGGATATGGCCGATGAGGATGGGCTGCTGGCTGTTGGTGGCGACCTGAATCCCGAGCGGCTTCTCCGGGCATACCGGGAGGGCATTTTTCCCTGGTTTGGGGAAGAAGACCCCTATCTGTGGTGGTCTCCGGATCCAAGGCTTGTCCTGTTTCCTGAAGAGTTGAAGGTTTCTAAAAGTATGCGTACCTATTTTAATGGTAATAAATTTCAGGTTACGTTTGATCGCTGTTTCCGTGAAGTGGTAGAGGGATGCAGCAGTACACTACGGAGTGGGCAGGCCGGGACCTGGATTACTCCGGAGATACTGGAAGGCTATAGTGCACTGCACCTTGCTGGCTTTGCACATTCAGTAGAGGTGTGGCAGGGAACAATGTTGGTGGGTGGCTTGTATGGTATAGCACTGGGGCGCATGTTTTTTGGAGAATCTATGTTTGCCAGGGTAAGCAATGCCTCCAAATATGGATTCATAACACTGGTCAGAAAATTACAATCCCGCAATTTCCAATTGATTGATTGCCAGCAAGAGACTCCCCACCTAACAAGCCTCGGTGCCCGCCCTATACCCAGATCGGTTTTCCTGACAATGCTGCGAGAGAACCAACAGTGGGAAACTGCCCCCGAAAGTTGGATTGACTGGTCGGAAAATCATAAATTTCCCCCATCCTGATATGAAACATATAATTTACCTCCTATCACTGCTAATCGGTCTGCTGTCGCTCAGTGGTCACCAGACCGAATATCCCAAAGACTACTTTCAGCCTCCAGTAGCAGGCCCGCTGCGGCTATCCGGTACATTTGGAGAACTACGACCTAATCATTTTCATGGGGGAATTGATATCAAAGGACCTGTAGGAACACCGATATATGCAGCCGCAGAAGGATTTATTTCAAAAATCGTGGTCGCACCCGATAGCTATGGCAATCATCTGTACGTACAGCATCCCAATGGCTACACCACAGTATATGCACATCTCGAGTCTTTCGCTCCCGCAATCCAACAATTCGTTCGCAAAAAGCAATTCGAAGCAGAACAATTTGAACTCACCATCGTCCCCTCTCCACAACAATTTCTGGTTAGCTCCGGAACACGAATCGGATCAATGGGTAACACTGGCCATTCCTTTGGACCCCACCTGCATTTTGAAATCAGGGAAACAGTTACCGACAAACCCCATAACCCACTTTTGTTTGGGCTTAAAGTTGCAGATGCAATCCCTCCACGCTTGCATGAAGTTAAAATATATGAATTAGATGGCCAGGGGAGTATCCGCTCTACCCGTACACTTCCTTTGCTGTTCAATAACGGTAAATACCGGGTCTCCAAAGATACCATTGAGCTGAATACAGAAGAGTTTGGCCTCGCCATAAAGGCTTATGATCACATGGATGGGGTATCTAACTGGAACGGTATTTACGCATTGGAACTATCTTCTGGAAATGAACGCCTGTATGGATTCAAATTGGATGCTATCGGACGGGGAGAAAGCAGGTTT
Source organism: uncultured Haliscomenobacter sp. (assembly GCA_964527495.1). Lineage (GTDB taxonomy): Bacteria > Bacteroidota > Bacteroidia > Chitinophagales > Saprospiraceae > JADJPL01. Next base: position 7,012 of record CAZGOT010000016.1, on the reverse strand, counting down.
CTCAATGCACATATTGATTACCTGGAACAAAAATACAGGGGCAGTTATTTTCACCGCTGTTTTAAACTTCCAGGAAACCTGCTAACGATTTATGATTCAGACAAAACAGGGAGGATACCCCTTCTGCCGGGACAAACCAAAAAGCTCGATATGGTGGTGCGCGATATTGCAGGGAATTCCAGCACTTTAGAACTCTTTGTTCGCAGAGCCCCAGAGGAAAGTGCTTTTCCAAAAGTGTATGCTCCATATCAGTTTTTCTGGCCCTATGACCGGGCACATAGAATAGAGGACTATCAACTTTATACAGATATTCCGCAGGGCACGCTATATGAAAATGCATTTATCCGCTATGAAGTAAAGACGCCAGCTACAGGACAATATTCTAATGTACACAGCTTCCTGCCCGAGGATATCCCCTTGCACCTACCTTTTCTTCTTGGTCTTCGCGCAGAAAATATGCCTCAAAAGCTCCGCGAAAAGGCATTTATTGGCCAGATATCCAGGGGATCGGTCACGAATTGGGGTGGTCAATGGCAGGATGATGGTATGCTCATTACTTCCGTGCGCAGCCTGGGACATTTTTGTATCCTGGTAGATACTGTTCCTCCCGTAATTCAGACAGAGCGTTTCTCTTCTGATATGCGCAGGTATGCATCTATGAGTTTCAAAATAAGCGATAATATTTCTGCTGCGTACACTCTACCCAACCTCAGATTCAAAGGGTATATGGATGGAAAATGGGTTCTGTTTACCTATGACGAAAAGAATAAGCGCATTCAATATGTATTTGAAGAGGAATTGCCTAAAGGTACCCATCAAATAAAGCTCGAAATCACAGATATTATGGGTAACACATCGGTTTTTGAGCGCTCCTTCCTGCGCTAAGGTATCATTTGCTGAGCAAGGATACGATGCGATAATACAGGGAAAAATAGCGTATTGGTGCACAGTGATTTAGCTGTTAACCCATTTTCTGTTTATCTTCTTGTTGTTTTACCAGACCGAATTGCAAACATTCTATCGGTGACGGTGTTTCGCAAAAAAATAAAATGTATGGCGAAGATTAAAGAAGGGGATAAAGCCCCGGAGTTTAATGCAAGCGACGAGGCTGGGAATCCCATATCCCTTAGCCAGTTCAAAGGGAAAAAGCTGATTTTGTTCTTTTACCCTAAAGACGACACCCCAGGATGTACAGCAGAAAACTGTAACCTGCGCGATAATTACGCTGCTCTTCAGGAAAAAGGTTTCGCTGTTGTAGGGGTAAGTCCAGATAATGCAAAGAAGCATCAGGGGTTCAAAACAAAATTCGGACTTCCTTTTCCGTTGATCCCGGATTCAGACCAGCAAATTATGAAAATGTATGGTGCATGGGGAGAAAAGCAAATGTACGGCCGCTCTTACGAAGGTGTGTTGCGCACCACCTTCGTAATCAACGAGGAAGGCGTTGTGGAGAAAATTTTTGAGAAAGTTGATACCAAAAACCACACCGCCCAAATCCTGAAGGCCCTGAGTCTCTGAAAAAAGACGTCAAAACGGCAAATCGCTGTCGTATTCCATTTTGGGCTCATCCCGGGTAGAGGGAAAATCTCCAGTGTTCCCGGAAGAAGAAGATGCAGGAGCTTGTGCCGGTTTGTCTTTAGGACGGTCTAATCGCCATGCATTGAGGTTGGTAAAGAACTTTTCGTTCCATTCCCTTCCACGCAGGTCAAAATAGACTTTAATTACCTCCCCTTCCTGATAATCGTCCAAGAGGCTACATTTGTCCTGTACTAGCTGGAATTTGATGAACTGCGGATAGTTGCCGCTTTCAATTTCCAGGATAAATTCCCGCGCCTGAAAAGTTCCGGTCTTGTTTTCGGCTGGAAATTTCTTGTACAACTTTCCTTCAACTTCAAAAGACATCTTTCCTGATTTTTGTGGTACCTGATTAATTGCAGAAATTCCGTTGCAACAAATTATACTTTGGACCAATAGGCTTTGTGCATTTTTTTAACTTATCTTGAAAATTTGTACAATACCTATTGGTGCACGGCATAACTATGTGCGTAAAGATAAGGAGAATTTATGAACGGCTTTTATCCCTGGACGTACACAATAAATTTCTCTTCGAAGAATGGTTCGGAGAAAATTTTACGAATAGGGAAGAGCTCATAAAAATTTCCTTTTGGCAGCGCTGCTATTTCTCCCTTGAGGTTCCCGCCTTTCAGGGCAAAGAGACCATTGGGATAAGCATGACGTTGGGTTTGTTGCATGAGTTTTTGGGTCCAAACCGTTAGTTTGTCAAGTGGAGCTACTCCACGGGAGACAACAAAGTCGAACTTCTGCCGAAGGTCTTCGGCACGAATATGCATGGCTTCAACGTTTTCTAAACCGAGAGACCGGGAAATTTCCGTAACGACCATGATTTTTTTGCTCGTCCCGTCAATCAGGGTAAAAGATGTCTCCGGAAAAAGGATAGCCAGAGGTAATCCCGGTAGGCCACCGCCCGTGCCAAGGTCAAGAATCCGTGCGTCAGGCTGGAAAGCCATGATTTTTGCAATGCTCATGGAATGTAAGATGTGGTGCTCAAAAAGGGCATCCATATCTTTCCTGGAAATGATATTGATTTTTTGGTTCCACTCCATATAAAGGCTGCCCAGTTCACGAAACTGGCTGATTTGGCGGTCGCTGAGCAGGGGAAAATATTTCAGAAGGATTTCCATAGGCTTATTCCACATCTGTATCTGCTCCTGCCGGCGCAAGAAGGTCCTGAAATGCCTGCCATAAAGGCTCCTGTGGTAAAGGTGCGGTAATATCTACCCGGGATTGATCCACAGGATGGGAAAAAGCGAGTTTCCATGCGTGCAAATGAATGGACCGGTCAGAGTTTTTTCTCCTTGCACCATATTTCACATCTCCTTTAACCGGGCAGCCAATGGCAGCAAGCTGACAACGAATTTGATGGAATCTCCCGGTCTGTGGAACGATTTCCAGAAGGTAATAGTGCTCACTCTTTCCGAGGATGCGATAATGGAGAACCGCCTTTTGTGCATGCTTGTTCCCTTCCTGAACAACTACGGCTCGTTTGCTCCGGGAATCCTTGGAAATATAGTGTTCTAATACCCCTTCCTCTTGGGGCGGCGGATTCTGCACCACTGCGAGATAGGTCTTTTGGACCGTCCCCGACCGCAGACCTTCACTAAGGATATTTTGAGCATTGCTGGTTTTGGCAAATAAAACCACGCCGCTTACAGGCCGGTCCAGCCGGTGGACAAGGAACAGGTTAGACTTGGCGTAAATCTCTGCAAGGCTGATCAGGTCTTTGTCCTTGGTGAGATCCGGTTGTACAGGTATTCCTGCAGGCTTGTTAAAGGCAATGAACTGATTGTTCTTGTACAATACAAGGCTGCTTATTTTAAAAGTATTTTCCAAGTTATTCGATTTCTTCGTAATCAACATAATCTTCTTTCTTTGAATTTCCTGCATTTGAAGTGTCTCTCTGGTGCTCACGCAGATTTTCTTTCGGTTGTTTTGGGCCAGGATTTCTTAAAAACAGGCGGCCTTCAAAGAAAAATTTGTACGCAAAGTAGATTAACAAAATGGTCAGGAACAGTTTGAACATGACAGTTTATTTTGCACAAAGGTAGCCTATATTCAGGGGATAATGCAACAATAAACTTCAGGCAAAGGAACGGTTGAATATATTTTATTAGTTTTGCCCAGTTCTAAACAACGGTCTTGTCTTCAAACATATATTTTTAAAAAGCAATAAGCATAATAAAAATTGGGTATGTTTTCTTTTAAACGCGTAAGTAACCTAACGGGTTGGCTGGTTTTTGCTATCTCTGCAGTAGTGTACTATTTATCTGCCGAGCGTACGGGAAGTTTATGGGATTGTGGGGAATTTATCCTCGGGGCCTACAAACTACAGGTCGTTCACCCCCCCGGTGCTCCTCTTTTCCTTCTTGTCGGGCGCATGTTTGCCTGGGTTGCCACACTCGTTTCAAAAAACCCTGAAGATATTGCGTTTGCGGTCAACCTGCTCTCCGGTTTTTCCACCGCTTTCGCCGCAATGTTTATCGCATGGGTGACTATTCTCCTTGGAAAAATGGCGATAGTGGGAAGGGAAGGCCAACCGGATAATGCGCAGGTGGTTGCCCTGGCTTTTGCTGGCCTTGCTTCCGGACTTGCCACGGCGTTCAGCGTTTCTATCTGGTTTTCAGCAGTAGAAGGGGAAGTTTATGCTTTGTCGACCTTTTTTACCACGCTGACTTTATGGGCCACGATACACTGGTACCACCAGCCAGATGAGCCGAAATACGACAAATGGTTGATTTTCGCTATTTACTCTTCAGGTTTGTCCTTAGGGGTGCACCTTTTGAGTATTCTGACTTTTCCAGCATTGGCGTTTTTCTTTTATCTCAAGCGGTATAAGCAATTTACGTTTTGGGGTATGGTAGCATCTGTAGGTGTGGGCCTCCTGATGATTTTCGGTGTCCAGGGGCTCATCGTCAGCGGCTTACCCAAATTGTGGAGTTTGTTCGACCTTTTCATGGTCAATAGTCTTGGCCTTCCCTTCCATTCAGGCCTCATTCCTCTTGTCGCAATTCTGGTTGCAGCTACAGTACTGGGACTGCGTTATGCAGAAAAGCAAAATAATCCTACCCTGCAAAATGCCATCGTCGCAGTGGCCTTGCTGATCCTGTCGTATTCAACCTACGGAATGGTTATTACCCGGGCAAATGCAAGCCCTCCGATTAATATGAATACTCCAACAGATGCTATGCGTCTGCTGCCCTATCTGAACCGGGAACAGTATGGCGAACGCGCCCTGCTCCGTGGCCCTCATTTCGAGGCCCGTCCAATTGATGTCAAATCCCAGAAACGCTATGGCAGGGTTGGCGATAAATACGAAGTGGTGGATGAGCGTCTTTCTTATGTATATGACAAAAGACAAGAAATGGCTTTTCCCCGACTCAGTGATGGCAGCCAGGGACGCCCCGCATTATATAAACGCTGGATCGGACTCGATCCTCAACAACCTTTGCCTCCCGGACGTCCGAATATGGGGGATAATATCAGCTTTTTCTTTAAATATCAGTTAAATTGGATGTACTGGCGGTATTTTATGTGGAATTTCTCCGGACGCCAGAATGCATCACAGGGCTATTATCCCTGGGACAAATCCAGCGGACACTGGATATCCGGGATTCCGTTTATTGACAATTTGCGCCTGGGCGATCAAAGTAAGATTACCGAACAAATGAAAAAAGACAGGGGCAGGAACCGATACTTCATGCTTCCCTTCCTTTTTGGACTTCTTGGTCTGATATACCACTTTAATAGAAGAAAGTATGATTTTCTTGGCCTCCTTTTCCTCTTTGGCATCACCGGCATAGGTATTATTATCTATGCGAATCAGCCTCCAAATGAGCCACGCGAAAGGGACTATGTCATGGTCGGATCTTTCTTTACATTCTGTATTTGGATCGGACTAGGGGTATTGGCCCTGTTCGAAGTCTTACAGGAACGCCTCAAACTGAATAATGTCCTTGGTGCCAGCTTAGCTGGTCTGGCTGTTATGGCTGCCCCACTGATTATGCTGACGCAGAATTTTGACGATATGAGCCGCCGGGGCCATTATGGGTCCAGAGATTACGCTGCCAATTTCCTGGAGTCTTGTGCGCCTAACGCCGTTATCTTTACCTATGGGGATAACGATACCTATCCCCTCTGGTACGCGCAGGAAGTAGAAGATATCCGTACCGATGTACGGGTCGTTAACCTTAGCCTCATTGCGGTGGATTGGTACATCGATCTTTTGCGCAGAAAAGTTAATAATTCCCCGGCAATCAAACTCTCCATCCCTCAGGATGCACTGAAAGGTAGCAAGCGCAATCAGGTGCTCTATCCAAAACTCGGCCAGGAACAGGAAATGAGCTTGCAACAATTCCTGAAGTTTATCGGGGAAGATCATCCTCTTCCCCTGCAGAGTGGGGATTTTACAGAAAGTTATATGCCGACCCAATCGGTGTATCTGCCTGTTGATCGGGTAGCTGCTGAAAAAGCAGGTCTGATTGCGCCCGGCGATACAACCGTACCGGATCGTATCCCCCTCAACTTTGCCGGAAAAGAATTTTTGCAGAAGGACGATATTGCTGTATTGGATATTATAGCCTCCAATCTTTGGGAAAGGCCAATTTATTTTTCAGTCACGACACGTCCGGAAAAATTCTTTGGTCTGGATAACTATATGCAACTCGAAGGCCTGGGCCTTCGGATTACTCCTGTGAGTTCGGCTTCTGACCCCACTTATGGATTGATCGGCAGTGGACGGGTAGCTACGGATATCTTCTACAAAAATGTCATGGAAAAATTCCGATGGGGCAATTTTGACAAAGAAGAAACTTTCATTGATAATTCCTACATGCCGAGTTTGCAGAGTATGCAGTTGGGGATTCGGCGTGCAGCAGGAGAATTGTTGCGCGAGGGTAAAAAAGATAAAGCCATCGCCCTGACAGATAAATACTTCCAGGCATTCCCTGGTAAAAATTTCCCGTATGACTACAGGTCCTATTATATGCTCGATGTCTATGTGCAGGCAGATGCATATAAAAAAGCCAAGCCGATTATGGAAGTTTTAGCGAAAAACACCTTAGACCTGATGCGTTTTTACACTTCCGTTTCGCCGGAAATCCTCGCCAATAGCTTTCAGTTTGATTATGATATGGCACAGCGCACCATGAATAAACTGATAGAAGATGCAAAGAGGGCAGAAGACAAGGATTTCCAAAAAAGACTTGAGGCCATGTTCGGCCCCTATTTGACGGCTGTACAGCAACCTGAAATGCCCGGGGCACCAGTCAATCAGTAAAATTGTTTGGATGCCTGTAATAAATGAAGGCATTCGCCGCCAAAGAATATTTTTTGAAGGGACTGTCTGAAAAGTCTTTTGGCGGCTGACACCACCAAATAATATTTTAGACGAGCACTGTTTTCATTGATTTTGCTTCGCAAAATCAATGAAAACAGT
>CAZGOT010000015.1:0-23566 GCA_964527495.1 uncultured Haliscomenobacter sp. | reverse complement strand
CCAAAATGGGGGAAAGTATCATGGAGGCTACTATCCTTCGATGGACAAAAAAAGAAGGCGAGACCATAGAGGTGGACGAAACGATTGTCGAAATCGCCACGGATAAAGTGGACTCCGAAATCCCTTCCCCTGTGCGTGGAAAAATCTCCAGGCTGCTTTTCAAAGAAAACGAAACTGCACAGATTGGCAAAGTCATCGCGCTCATTGATACCGAAATGGCAGAGCAGGGTTCCGATATTACACCTTCGATATCTGAACCAGCTCCTGCCAGTAATGGCCAAACCTTAAAACAAGAAAATGCCACAGCTCCGGCCTCCTCTGCTACCGCATCTTCTGAACCCGCCAAAACCAGCGGGAAATTCTATTCCCCTCTCGTGCGCAGTATCGCCAAGCAGGAAAATATTTCCCTGGAAGAATTAGACCTCCTGCCTGGTTCAGGCTCACAGGGCAGAGTAACCAAAAAGGATATTCTCGCCTATGTTGAAGAAAGAAAACCCGCTGCCACTTCTCTTAATTTGCCACCAATGCCCAAAACCTTACCCAATACTGATACGGGCAACAGTGGAAATGTAGAGATTATTGAAATGGACCGCATGCGGCGTCTAATTGCCGACCACATGGTCCTCTCCAAACATACTGCCCCGCACGTTACTTCCTTCGTAGAAGTTGACGTTACCCCCATCGTCCAGTGGAGAGAACAAATTAAAGACGCATTCCAAAAAAGATATGGGGAGAAAATCACCTTTACGCCAATTTTTATCGAAGCTGTTGCACGTGCTTTGAAAGATTTCCCTATGGTCAATATCTCCCTGGACGGATATAAAATTATTGTCAAGAAAGATATTCATATCGGCATGGCCGCCGCCCTGCCTACCGGTAATCTGATTGTTCCCGTCATACGCAATGCCGACCAGCTCAATCTGGCAGGACTAGCCCGATCTGTCAACGACTTGGCTAACCGCGCCCGATTAAACCAGCTGCGCCCCGAAGAAATTCAGGGAGGTACATTTACCCTAACCAATGTAGGTACTTTCGGAAACGTCATGGGTACACCAATTATCAACCAACCCCAGGTAGCAATATTGGCAACGGGAGCAATCCGAAAAAAACCTGCTGTTGTGGAGACACCGTATGGCGATCTTATTGCAGTAAGACATATGATGTTCATGTCCCTGTCATACGATCACCGCATAGTTGACGGTGCACTTGGTGGTTCTTTCCTTAGCAGGATTGGTGCCTATCTGGAGGCTTTCGATCCCCAACGCAGTATTTAATCCTATGAAATCGTAATCAAAATCTATATGCGGACAATCCTTCTATTCTGCCTGTCATTCCTGATGCTGCCCCTGTCTCCCCGCGCACAGGAAAATCTTTCTGAGCGAAAGAAAAAAGCGAAAGAATATTTTTATAATGCCCGCTATCAAGATGCTTTTACCATCCTGCAACAAGCACAGAAGAATAATCTGGAAGACAGGGAGACCAAATTCCTTATGGCCGTGAGCCTTTATTTAATCAATCGCCTATCTGAAGCTGAGGCGATGTTCAAAGAACAAATTAACCAAAAAGGCTTTTTTCCGGAAAGCCTCCTCTATCTTGGACGAATTGCCCACGACCAAAATGAATACCTCAAAGCGAGTGAATACTATAGGGCCTACCTCAAAACTCTGCCTGCCGAAGATGTCAACCGGCCGCTCGTACGCGATGCTGTTCGGACTTGTTCCAATGGTATCCAATGGCAATTCCGCCCACCAATGGCTATCGTGGAAAATCTCGGTAAGGGGATCAATACTCCTTATGACGAATTTGCTCCGGTAATCAGCCCAACCTCTAATGACCGGCTTTACTTTAGTTCTTCCCGCCCCGGGTGCTATGGCGGCCTACGAAACCGGAACGGCCTGCCCGATGAAACCTACGGACGCTATTTTTCCGATATTTTTCAGGCCCGTTTTCAAAGCGGCCAGTGGAAAGATCCGCTCAACCTGGGTTATCTCACTAATAGCGCAAAACACGAAGTTATTCTGGATTTTAGCCCTAACGGGCGCTCTATGTATTATTTCAGGGGAAACAACCTCCAACAAGGGCAGATTTTTGTGGATACTTTCTCCTCCTCTTCCGAAAACCTGACCTCCGAGATTTTCTTTGGGCCGGCAGATGCCATTGCAGGTATCAGCGCCCCCCACTTCGTAAACGATACCCTGATGATTTTTCCCAGCAAACGCCCCAGTGGTTTTGGTGGGCTGGATTTATATAAGTCCGTTTTTTACAAGGGAAAATGGTCTGCTCCTGAAAATCTCGGCCAGGATATCAACAGCCCTTATGACGAAACGACTCCTTTCCTGGCACGGGATGGAAAAACCCTCTATTTCAGCACGAATAATCCTCAATGGACAACAGGAGGCTTCGACGTGCTGAAGTCTATTTATAACCCCACTACCTTCCGCTGGTCATCCCCCTATAATCTGGGGCTTCCCATCAATTCTTCAGAAGATGAAACGCATTTCCGGCTCGCTAAAGATGGCTATACCGCCTATTTTGCCTCTTCAAGGCGCGATGGAATAGGTGAACGGGATATTTATGCTGCCTATTTTTTCGATTTTCTTCCCGAAATGTCCGCTCCTGCTGAATTCCCACGCTTATCGGCTTCTTCCCGGGAGATGATTCCCAAAGGATCTGTCACCGCTGGTACCTTATCCAAACTTGAACCGATTTTCTTTGATGGCTTGCAGGATGCCCTTCCCCAAAATAATATCCGGCAACTGGAAGAACTGACCCTATTCCTCCTTCGTAACCCTACAGAAGAAATCCTTCTTACCGGATATTCCCAGGTGGAACAGACAATTTCTGAAAGACTATTCAGTGGAATCCATGCTGCCGACCGCATTGCTTCTATTCTGGTAGATAAAGGAGTACCGTCCTCGGCAATCCGGGTCCGGGGAGCAATTTCTACCAAAATGGACATTGCCCTCCTCGGTGTGGATACACGGCTCATTTCTCCCGGCAGCCCTGCTGTTGAATATCAAACCCCTATTGGAAGCTCTGCAGCCCAACAACAACTTGTCTATCGCCTCCAGATTGCCCTTACAGATAGTATATACAAAGGACCCCTCCTCGCTCAGATCGAAGCCCCTATTGCCGAACTGCGCAAAGTGCCTAAAAGTGAATACACGTATTTCGTTGGTCAATATCCTTCTTTCGCCGAAGCCATCACTGCCAGAGCACGTTTTGGTGGTGCCGAATCAAATAAAATTAAAATCCGGCCTTTTTTGAAAGAACGCCTGCTCCCAGACGAAGCCCTTCAGCAATTTACCTCGGAATTTCCCGACCTTGTCAATTATCTCCGATTTTCCGCAAATAAATAATTCTACTGGTATGCATCACTACCTCCGTCTCTTAATCCTCCTCAGCCTCCTCATGCTGCAATGCAGCAATATTAATCCGCCTAAGCCCCGGCTTATCAGAACCAATAACGGCAAATTGCCCTTGGAAAAAATCAGGCTACCGGAAGGTTTCAAAATTGACCTCTTCGCCGAAGATGTTAAAAATGCCCGCTCTCTTTGTCTATCGCCCAATGGTACCCTTTTCGTGGGTACTCGCGGCGAAGGTAACGTGTATGCCCTTGTCGATACGGACGGAGATAAGAAATCTGACAAAAAGTATATGATTGCCAAGGGTTTGAAAATGCCCAATGGGGTAGCTTTCCGCGATGGCGCCCTTTTTGTTGCCGAAGTCAGCCGGATTATCCGCTTCGACGATATTGAAAAACGATTGGCCAACCCTCCAGCGCCGGTTGTCGTGTATGATAAATATCCTACAGATACCCATCATGGCTGGAAATATATCGCTTTCGGTCCGGATGGCAAGCTCTATGTTCCCGTCGGTGCCCCCTGTAATATCTGCGAGCCAGAAAAAATTTACGCCTCCATTACCCGGATAAATCCGGATGGCAGCGGTATGGAAATCGTTCAGAGTGGAATTCGGAATACCGTAGGCTTTACCTGGCATCCTGATACTAAAGAACTTTGGTTTACCGACAACGGCCGGGACTGGATGGGCGACGACTTGCCCGCATGTGAACTAAACCGAGCTACCCGCGACTCTCTGCATTTTGGATATCCCTACTGCCATCAGGGTGATTTGTCTGACCCAGAGTTCGGGAACAAGCGCCCATGTAGTGAATTTGTTCAGCCAGTTCAAAAAATGGGGCCCCATACGGCCCCTCTTGGTATAGAGTTTTATACGGGAAAAATGTTCCCCGGAATTTATCACAAGCAAGCCTTTATTGCTGAACATGGATCCTGGAACCGTTCAAAAAAAATCGGTTATCAAATTTCCCTTGTTACCCTCGATCCTGCTTTCAAAGCACAAAGCTACGTCCCCTTTGCGGAAGGCTGGCTAGATAAAGAAACTGACGAACCCTGGGGCAGACCAGTAGATATTGAACTTATGCCTGACGGGTCAATGTTGGTCTCAGATGATTTTGCAGATTGTATTTACAGAATATACTATACTAAAAAATAATTATTTATGAACCTCGCAGTTATTGGGACCGGCTACGTCGGCCTTGTTACTGGAACCTGCTTTGCAGAAACCGGAAATCACGTCATCTGTGTTGATATAGATGCTGAAAAGGTTGAGCGCATGCGCAATGGGAAAATCCCCATCTATGAGCCTGGCCTGGAAGTGATTTTTGAAAGAAATTCCCGGCAGGGGCGGCTCGAATTTACCACAGACCTCCATAGCGCCGTCGAAAAGTCCGATATTATTTTCCTTGCCCTTCCTACCCCACCCGGGGAAGACGGCTCCGCAGATCTTTCCTATGTCCTGGGCGTCTCTGCCCAGATAGGTGCAATGCTCCATTCCTATAAAATTATAGTGGATAAAAGCACAGTACCCGTTGGAACTGCAGAAAAGGTGCACGAAATGCTCGCTCAAAATGCCGATCCTGCTCTTTTTGATGTTGTTTCCAACCCAGAATTTCTCCGGGAAGGAGTTGCTGTTGAGGATTTTCTCAGACCTGATCGCGTAGTAGTCGGTTCCAGTTCTGAAAGGGCCCGAAAAGCATTACGCCAGCTATACGAACCTTTTGTCCGTCAGGGCAATCCCATCATTTTCATGGACGAACGCTCGGCTGAATTGACAAAATACGCGGCCAACGCCTATCTTGCTACCCGGATTTCTTTTATGAACGAAATCGCCAATCTTTGCGAACGAACAGGTGCCAACGTGGATATGGTACGTGCTGGTATCGGTAGTGATTCCAGAATTGGCAAAAGGTTTCTATTCCCCGGTGTAGGATACGGCGGAAGCTGTTTCCCCAAAGATGTCCAGGCTCTCGGAAAAACCTCGGAGGATTATGGCTATGATTTCAAAATCCTCCAATCCGTCATAGAGGTCAATAACCGCCAGCGACTAGTCCTAGCCAAACGCATCGTGGAGCATTTCCAAAAGGATCTTCAAGCTAAAACCATCGCTATCTGGGGATTGGCATTCAAGCCCAACACCGACGATATCCGCGAAGCCCCCGCACTTTATATCATAGAACATTTGCTCGAAGCTGGTGCCAGGATAAAAGTTTTTGATCCGGAGGCTATGCTGAATGTAGAGAAAATCTTCGGGAACAGGATCGAATATTGTCAGGACCAGTACGATGCCGTCAATGATGCCGATGCTCTGGCTATCATTACGGAATGGAGTGTGTTTAGGACTCCAAATTTTCCCGTCCTGAAAAAACTCATGAAACAACCCATCATCTTTGACGGAAGAAATCTTTATCCGCTGGAAATGATGGAGGAAAACGCATTTTATTACGAAAGTATAGGCCGAAGTACGGTTGGAAATAACCATGACCTGAAATGATATACTCCTTGCTCAAGGTATTTGCCAAGCCCCTACCTTTATTTGTCCTGCTAGGTGCAACAGCGTGTTCCCAAGAAGGCAACCATTCTGCTAATAAGAAATCTGATACGGTTGAAATAGATACGATAAATGCCTTCGGCGAAAGGGAAGTATTTTATTATCATCCGACTGACGGGAAAAAAGAAGGGTCCTACAAGCGCTGGTCGAAATCTGGCAAACCCATAGAGGAGGCACATTTTTCCAATGGTCAATTGGATAAAATGCGTATTTTATACTTTGAAAACGGAGATACCCAGATTGTAGAAAATTACCGTGGAGGCCTCTTCCATGGAAAATATAAGACCTTTTACCCGAACGGCAAAATCCAGCTCGTTGGCCAATATCAGGACAACAAAATGGAAGGCCTGTGGATCAAATACTATGAAGATGGTACCCTTATGGAAAAAGTGCATTTCAGTAATAACCTGGAAAATGGCGCCTTCCAGGAATACTATCCCAATGGGATTATCAAAACCGAAGGAAAGTACCGGAATGGCGATAATGAACACGGCAGATTAAAGATGTTTGATGAAACCGGGCGGCATGTAAAAAGTATGGAATGCCAGGATGGAATTTGTAAGACTATCTGGCGGATTGACGGATAATTTTGTTATTTAGTTGGATGAAAAACTTCCTATTGCTGCTTTTCGCGGGTATTTCTCCCCTCCTGCTCCATGCCCAGCTTATCGGAGGAAGGACTGTTTTTACGTTTCTCCATCTTCCAGCCAGTGCACGCCTTACTGCGCTTGGAGGCCGCCTTATTAGTGTCGCAGATGACGATATTAACCTTACTGCTGCCAATCCCGCCCTACTTAATCCACTGATGCATGGGCAACTCGGTTTCAGTCATAGTTTTTTTCCTGGAAATATTCAACATGGGTACTTTGCTTATGGTCACCATCTCGATAAGCTAGGTGCTACTTTTCACCTCGGGGTCCAATATGTTGATTATGGGGAAATTGCAGCTACCAATATCTATTTCCAGGAAGAAGGGACGTTCGAGGTCAAAGAATCTGCCCTTTCCATTGGCGCTGCTTTCCCAATTGACGCACGTATTCGATTAGGAGCCAACGTCAAATGGATCACTTCTACTCTGGCGAACCTACAATCGCTTGGGATTGCCTCAGATCTTGGATTGCTCTACCAGGATACGGCCAAAAATTTTTCAATAGGGCTTACGGTTTGCCACCTCGGTACACAGTTAAGTACGTACTCTGGGGATGCAGACCTTCGCGAACCCCTTCCTTTTGAAATGCAGCTTGGGCTTTCCAAAAAACTCCGCTACCTACCTTTTCGCTTTTCTGCGGTTTATCGCAACCTCAATCGCTGGAATGTCCTATATGATGATCCCAATCAAGAAAATGGAACTTTGCTTGACGGGGAAACACCTGAAGGTCCCAGCCTCTTTAGTCGGCAATTAGATAATTTCTTCCGCCACCTTGTTTTTAACGGAGAACTCTTGCTGGGAGCAAGAGAAAATTTTCGCTTACGGGTCGGCTATGACCACCGGATGCGCAAAGAACTGAGTATTCAAGGCTTTGGCTCCGCAGCAGGTTTTTCTTTTGGTGCGGGGATTAAAGTCAACCGCTTTCGCCTGGATTATGGCAGAGGTAATTTCCATTTAGCGGGAGGAGCTAATCACCTCAGCATTTCCACCAACTTCAGGGAGTTCAAATCCCGGAAATAACCTTTTCTCTGTACAGGTTAGGCCTCCTCTCACCCTTCTTTTGCATATCAAAGCAAATATTTGCGTATGTTATAATGATAAGCAGGAATTTCGAATAAATTTGTAAAAATATTCCCTGGTTAGTATATAATCCCTAAATCAGGCGGTCCTTCTATTCGCCTAACCCCAAGAGCGCTTCTGTACTATTCCGTAATTCCCAAGGCAAAAGCCCCAAGGGGGTATACCACAAAAAAATATGTCGAAGCGCCGGTATCAGAAACAAGCAAATAATACACAATATACTACTATATGAAAATCCTGAAGTTTGGGGGATCATCAGTTGCCCAGCCAGATCGCATACAGCATGTTGCGGAAATCCTGAGAGAATATTACGCACGTGGAGAAAAATTTGCTGTCGTTTTCTCTGCAATGGGGGGAGTCACCGATGCTTTAATCCACATGGCCCGGCTTGCCGAACGGGGAGATCAAAACTATCTTCAACACTTCGAAGCATTCAGTCAAAGGCATATCCATGGCGCTACTACCTTACTTCAGGAGCCTTTTCTATCCAAAGTCCTTCCAGAACTGGAAAACAACCACGAAGTACTAAAAAACCTCTTGTACGGCATTTTTCTCGTCCGGGAGGTTTCTCTCCGAACAATGGATTATGTGCTCAGCTTCGGAGAGCGCAATGCAGCATGGCTTATTGCGCACGTACTCCAACAAGCAGGTTTGCCAGCCAAATACCTCGATGCCAGAAAAATCATCAAAACAAATAAACAGTTTGGCAATGCAGTAGTCGATTTATCTGCTACATATACAAACATTCGGGCGTATTTTGAACAAAACATTGATATACAGGTAGTTACTGGATTTATTTCTTCTGCAAAAGGTGGGCTCACAACCACCTTAGGTCGTGGCGGCTCTGATTATACAGCAGCCTTATTAGGAGCTGGATTGGATGCAGAATCTGTGGAAATTTGGACTGATGTAGATGGGGTCCTTACTGCAGATCCCCGGAAAGTAAAAAAGGCCTTCACTATTCCACATTTGACCTATGCGGAAGCGATGGAAATGTCCCATTTTGGGGCAAAAGTAATTTATCCGCCAACGATTCAGCCTACCCTTGCCAAGCGCATTCCCCTTATTATTAAAAATACGTTTAACCCTTCATTTACTGGCACCTTGGTTTCCAACGAGAGCAACCTGGCAATGCAAGGCCGACCAGTAAAGGGAATTTCTTCTATTCACCATATTGCATTATTAACCCTGCAGGGAAGCGGCTTGTTTGGCGTGCCTGGTATTGCAGCAAGGCTATTTGGTGCTCTTGCACAAGCAAAAATCAATGTTATCCTTATCACCCAGGGTTCGTCGGAGCATTCCATTTCCTTTGCCGTTCAGCCCGATTTAGCTAACCGTGCAAGAAAAACTGTTGAAGAGGCCTTCGAAAACGAACAAGCCTCGGGGCTTATCGAACCAGTCAAAGTGGAAGATAATCTTGCCATTGTTGCCGTAATCGGGGAGCGTATGCGTTATCAGCCTGGTATTGCCGGAAGGTTATTCCAGGCTTTAGGAAATAATGGTGTAAATGTAATAGCTATTGCCCAGGGTTCGTCGGAACTGAATATTTCCGTTGTAATCAATCGCGATAATGAGACAAAAGCGCTGAATGTACTACACGAAGGCTTTTTTCTTTCGGAAACAACAGAATTGCATCTCTTTATCGTTGGTACAGGACTGATTGGTAACGCACTGCTGGAACAAATACGGCGGCAAAAGGCTTATCTGCACAGAGAACATGCAATCGAATTAAAGATAGTGGGGCTGGCCAATAGCCGAAAAATGCTTCTTCGGGAAGCTGGGGTTCAAATGGAGTCCTGGAAAATGGATCTTGACCATTCCGAACTCTCTATGAATATTGACGAATTCATCGCCCGAATGAAGCGGATGAACCTCCCAAATACTATTTTCGTTGACAATACCGCAAGTGAAGATATTGCCAGCAGGTATGTGGTTATCTTAGAAGGCAGTATTTCGATTTCGACACCCAATAAAATTGCTACCTCTTCCTCTTTTGACCAGTACCGGATGCTCAAGACCATTGCACGGCAGCGCGGGGTACTTTTTCAGTATGAGACCAATGTTGGTGCAGGGTTACCCGTAATTTCCACCTTAAATGATCTCATCTTAAGCGGTGATAATATCCTAAAAATCGAAGGGGTTATTTCAGGGTCACTTTCCTATATTTTCAACAATTTCACTCCCGAAAAGCAATTCAGTAAAATAGTTCGGGAAGCTCAGCAAAAAGGGTTCACAGAGCCTGATCCACGCGTAGATCTTCTGGGAATGGATATGCGGCGAAAGCTGATTATTTTGGCCCGGGAAACTGGTCTTTCCATTGAAGCAGGAGAGGTAAAGATGCAACCCTGGTTGCCCCAATCCTGTATAGATGCTTATGATGTTCCTGCCTTTTTCCAGGAGTTAGAAAAAGCAGATGGATATTTTGACAAATTGCTGCAAAAAGCCCTTGAAAACGGCAAGGTCTTACGCATGGCTGCAATTCTGGACAGCGGGGATGCAGAGATCCGCCTGATTGAAGTTGGTCAGGATCATCCGTTCTATCATCTTAATGGAAGTGACAATATGATTGTATTTACGACAACAAGATACCGGGAGCGGCCTTTAGTCGTCCGGGGTCCTGGGGCTGGAGCTGAAGTTACAGCGGCAGGGATTTTTGCTGAAATTATCAAGATTGGAAATTCGTTATAGTATATCATAAAGATGAATCAAAAAAAAGCAGTGAGGGTATTTGCCCCAGCATCAGTAGCGAACGTTGCTGTTGGCTATGATATTTTGGGGTTTGCGCTGAATGAGCCTGGGGATGAGATCGTTGCGGGTTTCGGTGTGCATTCTGGACTGGCAATACATCAGATTACTGGTGATAATGGAAAATTGCCCTATCTACCAGAAAAGAATACAGCTGGGTTAGCCGTAATAAAACTACTCGAGCACCTTCAATACAAGGAGCGTGGAATCTATCTGGAAATCCATAAAAAAATGCCCTTTGGCAGTGGATTGGGTTCAAGTGCGGCTAGCGCGGCCGGAGCGGTATTGGCAGTCAATGAGCTGCTTGGAAGCCCCCTGAAAAAACAGGAGTTACTGCCCTTTGCCGTTTTGGGAGAACAGGTAGCTGATGGTGCCTACCATGCAGATAATGTAGCCCCTTCCCTTTTGGGTGGAATTATCCTGGTACGCAGCAACGCGACATTAGACGTACATTCCCTACCAGTGCCTGAAAAATTATGTGTAGCCGTAGTTCATCCCGAGGTAGAAATCCTCACCCGTGAAGCGAGAAGTATTTTGTCGCGCGAGGTTCCTTTAGAAAAGCTGGTTGAACAAAGTGGAAACCTTGCCGGATTTCTAATCGGCCTTTACCAGTCGGATTATGCGCTTATAAGTAGATCGCTAAACGATGTCGTTATAGAGCCTCAGCGTGCCAGATTAATCCCTTATTTTCAGGAAGTAAAATCTACTGCCCTTCATAATGGTGCTTTAGGATGTAGCATTTCTGGTGCTGGGCCATCAATTTTTGCCTTATGCGATAATCCAGATATTGCCCGGAAGGTAGGAGAAGCAATGGGGGCAGTTTTCAACCGTCATGCCATTCGACAACAATCGTTCTTTTCGAAGATCAACCTGCATGGAGCAGTACGCCTGTAACACTACCCCACATACCTTTCTAACTGACACGTATGAAATTTTACAGTACCAACAATCACCAGCTCAACGTTTCTCTGGAGGAAGCAGTGATGAAAGGATTGCCTGAGGATAAGGGGTTATATATGCCCATCAGGATTCCAAAGCTTGCTGATGATTTTTTTAAGAATTTGCCGTTTCTATCCTTTCAGGAGATTGCCTTATCTGTGGCAAGTACACTATTTCAGGGAGCTCTTCCTGAAAAAGCGCTTGCAGAGATTATCCTCCACGCTTTGAATTTTCCTGCTCCACTCATTCGACTGGACAGACATACATACGTCTTGGAACTTTTTCATGGTCCCTCGCTAGCCTTTAAAGATTTTGGTGCGAGATTCATGGCCAATTTGATGGGGTATTTTAACCGTGGTGCCAATCGGGAACTCACTATTTTGGTCGCTACTTCCGGCGACACCGGCGGCGCTGTTGCTTCTGGTTTCTTCCGCACCCCTGGCATTCGGGTAGTGCTCCTTTATCCCTCAGGAAAAGTCAGTTTTCTACAAGAGCAACAATTAACTACGCTCGGTCATAATATTCATGCACTTGAAATCGAAGGAAGTTTTGACGACTGCCAGTCCATGGTCAAACAGGCATTTCTGGACCCCGAACTCAATGCCCACCTGCGCCTAAGTTCAGCTAACTCTATCAATATCGCACGCTTAATTCCTCAATCCTTTTATTATTTTGAAGCCTTCAAACAGTTAGCTCCAAAAGGAGATCCAGTCGTTTTTTGTATACCTAGCGGCAACTTTGGCAATCTTACAGCGGGGTTAATAGCAAAAAAAATGGGCTTACCCATTCATCAGTTTATTGCCGCAACTAATGCAAATGATGTTGTGCCGCAGTATCTCCAAAGCGGCATCTTTTCCCCACGCCCATCCATCTCTACCCTTTCCAATGCCATGGATGTCGGAAACCCCTCTAACTTCACCCGCATGACCGACCTTTATACTGGGGATGCAAAATGTTCCACGTGGAACAATATTCAAAAAGATGTTGTCGGATTTAGGGCAACAGATACCGAAACCAAACAAACCCTGCAGGACGCCTTTAATAGATATCATTATATCCTGGACCCTCATGGTGCTGTAGGAATGCACAGCCTTTTGAATTATCAAAAATCCATAAATCCTAATTGTCGAGGTATTGTCCTGGAAACTGCACACCCTGCAAAATTTATTTCTGATGTCCAGGACATTCTAGGATTTGATTTACCCATTCCAGAGCGTCTTGCGGCCCTGGAAAATTTGCCTAAGTCTTCCCAAAAACTACCCGCATCTTTTCCTGCATTGAAAGATTTTCTGATAGCTTCCAAATAGCACTCCTTGTTTGCTTTAATGCGCATTAGTCTTTAGCACCAATGTTCCACGTGGAACATTGGTGCTAAAGACTAATGCGCAAAGTAGATTTACTAGCCAAGCCCCCCCATATTTCCTTTTCTCAATTTTCAGCCTTTTGTCTTATTTTTACCCAAAACGACAAAATATTCATCAATGAAAAACGCTGCAAAACACCTGAATATTTATTTTTTTGTCTTAATACTTGTAGGAACAGCTCAAATGGTTCCGGCACAAAAAACAGACAAATTCAAACAACTTTATGAAGAGCTCCCTACGCCAAACACCTTAAGAACTGGTGCGGGGGGGCCTGGACCTGCATACTGGCAACAAAAAGCAGATTATAATATATCTCTTCGTCTCGATGAGAATACCCAGCGGATTTACGGAGAGGAGACAATCCGTTATACCAATCACTCTCCGGAATTGCTCGAGTATCTATGGCTTCAACTGGATCAAAACCAAAAAGCGAAAGATGCTGATTCCTATAAAATCAGTACTGGCACAATGAATAGCCAAATGTCTCTCCGGGAATTAAAAGCGCTGGAGCCAGAATTCGATGGTGGCTTTAAATTGGAATATGTAAAAACAGTCGAAGGAAACCCCCTTCCGCATGCGGTGGTAAAAACAATGATGCGCATTGATCCTCCACAACCGCTAAAGCCGGGAGATTCTTTTTCCTTCAAAATAAAATGGTGGTACAACATCAACGATCGGATTAAACTCGGTGGGAGATCCGGTTATGAATATTTCCCAGAAGATAGTAATTATATCTTTGCTATAGCTCAGTTCTTTCCACGCATGTGCGTGTACGATGATATAGAAGGTTGGCAAAACAAGCAATTTCTCGGAAAAGGGGAATTTACCCTTCCGTTTGGGGATTATGATGTTAGTATCACAGTGCCAGCGGACCATGTAGTCGCTGCTACTGGTTTACTACAAAACGCTAAGGAGGTTCTCACAAAAGAACAACTCGACCGAATCGAGCAAGCCCGAAAAGAATTTTCTAATCCTGTTTTTATCGTCACACCGGAAGAGGCTCTTCGTGCTGAAAAGAAAAAGAACCAAAATGAAAAAACCTGGAAGTTTAAAGCCCAAAATGTTCGAGACTTTGCATTTGCTTCTTCCAGAAAATTTATTTGGGATGCATTAGGCGTAACTATGTCCAATGGACAAATCGTAATGGCCATGTCAGCATATCCCAAAGAAGGAAACCCCCTATGGGAACAGTACTCCACAAAAGTAGTTGCCCACACAGTAAAATGGTATTCCCACTACACTTTCGATTATCCCTACCCCGTAGCCTGGTCAGTACATACCAATAACATCGGAATGGAATATCCAATGGTTTCCTTTAATGGCGGTCGTCCAGAAAAAGATGGCACCTATACCCAAAGAGTTAAATATGGTATGATCGGTGTTATTATCCATGAAGTAGGTCACAACTTTTTTCCTATGATCGTCAATTCAGATGAAAGGCAATGGACTTGGATGGATGAAGGACTTAACAGTTTCGTACAGTACTTAACAGAACAGCAATGGGAAAGAAATTATCCCCATCGTAGAGGCCCCTCCAGTCTTATTACCGACTATATGAAATTAGATAAAAAACTCCTCGAACCCATTATGTCCAATTCAGAGTCTGTTTCCAATCTTGGAGCAAATGCCTATAGTAAACCTACTGCAGCACTGAATATCCTCAGGGAGACTATTCTTGGAAGAGAATTGTTCGATTATGCATTTAAAATATATGCCAACCGATGGAAATTTAAACACCCCTCCCCCGCCGATTTTTTTCGTACCATGGAAGATGCCACCGGCATTGATCTGGATTGGTTTTGGAGAGGCTGGTTCTATACCACCGACCATGTTGATATAGCTATTGAACTCGTGCAAGGGTACCGCCCAGATACAAAAAACCCTGTAACTGAAAATATACTCGCACAGAACGCCCAGAATAAAGCACCACAGGCAATCGGCAGTATCCGAAACCAAAAAGAAATCAAAACAACACAAGTAGAAAAAGATTCTTCCCTTCGGGATTTTTACAATTCATTTAATCCGTTGAATATTAATATTTTAGATGAAGAAGATTATAAAAAATACTATAATACCCTTACAGAAGAAGAAAAAATATTCCTCGAAAACCCCAGGTATCTGTACGAAATCACTTTCCGTAACAAAGGTGGCCTGGTAATGCCCCTGATACTCCAATTTGAATATGTAGATGGAAGCAGTGAAGTACACCGCATACCAGCAGAAATTTGGCTCCTGGACAACGAAGTAGTCTCAAAAGTGTTTATGACAAAAAAAGAACTTGCCCGGATTACTCTTGACCCACATTTGGAAACGGCAGATACGGATATGTCGGATAACTATTTCCCCCCTACCCCTGCATTAAATAAATTTGAATTATTTCGCGAAAAAATGACCCCACAGCAGGCTGAAAACCCCATGCAGCGGGCAAAAAGAGCCGCTGCCGTTGAGAAAAAATGAAAATATACATACATGCAAGAATATATCAATCCAGGGCTAAAGCTGGAATCCGGACGAGCCGTTGAAGGAAGCATACGCTGGAAGAGCCCTTCCAATATTGCAATTGTAAAATACTGGGGGAAATATGGTCTGCAGTTGCCCCGCAATCCATCCATCAGTCTGACCTTGCAAAACGCCTTTACGGATACAACCTTACAATACTTCCCAACATCTGCAAAGCCTTCCGAGGGGATCCAATTAAAATTTGACTTTGAAGGTGCACCCAAACCCGCTTTTGAGAAAAAAATCAAAGATTTTCTCGAATCCCTGCTCCCTGTATTCCCCTTTCTCCGACAACTCGAACTCCAAATACACAGTTCCAACTCTTTTCCCCACTCTGCCGGAATTGCCTCATCCGCATCCAGTATGAGTTCCCTGGCACTGTGCCTTTGCACCCTTGAACAAACCCTTTTTGGAACCCTTTCCTCAGAAGAGGCTTTTCTTCAAAAAGCCTCTTATATCGCAAGGATAGGATCCGGAAGTGCCTGCCGTTCAGTTTTTCCGCTGGCAGCAATTTGGGGCGCAAGCCCCGCTTTTCCTTACTCCTCCGACTTGTATGCCCAGCCAATCGGACATCATCTGCATCCGGTTTTCCAAACTATGCATGATGATATCCTAATCGTAAGCAAAAAGGAAAAAAGCGTTTCCAGCAGAGCGGGACATCAGCTCATGGAAGATAACCCCTATGCCGAAAGTCGCTACCGACAGGCAGGAAGCAATACCATCCTGCTCTCGCAAGCTATGCAAGCAGGTGATCTCGAAACCTTTGGGCAAATTGCCGAAAGTGAGGCGCTTACTCTCCACGCACTGATGATGGCCTCAAAACCACCGTTCATCCTTTTGCATCCCAAAACATTGGAGATAATAAATGCCGTTCGTCAGTATCGCCAGGATACGGGTAAACCCGTGTACTTTACCCTGGATGCAGGTCCCAATATCCACCTGCTTTATCCTAATGAAATCTACGAAGATATACAGGCTTTCACCCGTAGCGAATTGCTCCCCAATTGTGAAGATGGTTTACAGATACAAGACCAGGCGGGACCAGGCCCACTTCAAATGCGGGATTTGTAAGTCCTTTAATCAAAAACTTATTCTATGAAAAACCTGCTTCGCTTACTGAGCGGATTCCTGCTGCTCTTTTCCGTTTGCTCGTGTTCCCGCGCTGCTGCTCAAACCGAACGCCCTCCACTCACAAATGCCGAACTCGACAAAAAACTAGCTCGAATGCTGAAGTTTACCGTGCCACTTATCAGCGTGGAAAGCCTTCAGGAAAATAATTCGAAAGAAAAAATCTATGTTTTCGATACCCGGGAATTTAAAGAATTCCAGACCAGCCATATTCCAAGCGCCCAATACCTGGGCTATGACGATTTCAGAGAAGATAAGCTTAGAGGAATCCCAAAAGATGCCACAATTATCGTTTACTGCTCTGTGGGTTACCGCAGTGAAAAGATTGGCGAACGCCTCCTATCCAAAGGATATACCCAGGTCTTTAATCTGTATGGTAGTATTTTTGAATGGGCAGAAAAAAAATTTCCGCTGGAAGATGAAAAAAACCAGCCAACAACGGCCCTACACACCTATAATCGGGAGTGGGGAAAATGGATAAAAGGAAAAGAAATTCGCAAAATCTGGTAATTTTGTGCAGTTTTAGTATAATAAAAATAATCTGACATATGGACCTTTTTGAAAAAAGAATCAACAACCGGGGCCCTTTGGGGCAATACCAAAAATACGCCCATGGCTATTTTACCTTCCCCAAACTGGAAGGAGAACTCGGAAGCCGGATGATGTTCCAGGGGAAAGAAAGAATTGTCTGGAGCATTAACAATTATCTAGGCCTGGCCAACCACCCCGAAGTTCGACGTGTAGATGCCGAAGCTGCAGCAAAATGGGGTCTCGCATACCCCATGGGTGCCCGCATGATGTCGGGAGAATCCAACTACCACGAACAACTGGAAAATGAGCTGGCCCAATTTGTACAAAAAGAAGCAGGAATGCTGCTCAATTATGGCTATCAAGGTATTATGTCCATTATTGATGCCCTGCTCGACCGCCACGATGTGGTGGTTTATGACAAAGACAACCATGCATGTATCTATGACGGTATCCGCATGCACCTCGGAAAGCGCTTCCCATTCGAACACAACGACATAGAAAGTGTCCGGAGGCAGTTGGAAAAAGCTACTAAAGCCGCTCAGGAAAGTGGCGGTGGTGTTCTGGTAATTACAGAAGGGGTTTTTGGGATGCGCGGTGAGCAGGGGATTCTCAAAGAAATTGCTGCTTTGAAAAGCGAATTCAACTTCCGCTTACTCGTAGATGATGCGCACGGTTTCGGTATGCTCGGCAATACTGGTGCAGGTGCAGGAGAAGAACAAGGGTGCCAGGATCAAATCGATCTCTATTTCAGCACCTTTGCCAAGTCAATGGCCAGCATCGGCGCTTTTGTAGCAGGAGAAAAAGAAATCCTTGATTTCCTTCGCTATAATACCCGTTCCCAAATCTTCGCCAAGTCTCTACCAATGCCCCTTGTAATTGGCAACCTGAAGCGACTTGAACTACTTCGCACTAAACCAGAATTACGTGAAAAACTCTGGTATAATGTCGGACTTTTACAAGGTGGACTTCGTGAGGCTGGATTTGATCTTGGCAATACCAACAGTTGCGTAACGCCGGTCTATATGCATTGCTCTGTCGAGGAATCTACTAACCTTGTACACGACCTGCGGGAAGTATATAATATTTTCTGTTCCATCGTCGTGTACCCCGTTATTCCCAAAGGGATGATGCTCCTTCGCCTAATCCCCACAGCAGAGCATAACGAAGAGGATATCCAACTCACCATTGACGCCTTTAAATCTATCAAAAGCAGTCTGGAATCGGGTGCGTATAAAAAAGCAATGGAGGTCATTGCCTGATATACTTCGGCTGGCGTTAAGCCCCTTAAATAATGGTTGGAGCGTTTTCCTGCTCTTTGCAGGTGGGCGAAGAAAACAAAAACAGCTATCTCTCCTTCCTGATTCCGGGCTGATATCGCAAAACTGTTTTTAGGCCAAATGATTTTCCTTTTGATTTTGTAAGCTGAATCAAAGGAGAATCATTTGGCCTATCTAATATTACTTAGTTGCCGAAATTGCACTGCTCCGGAGAGCCCTTTCTGTAAATCCTACCTTTATGCTCTCCGTTGTTTGAATACCTGCACTCCCAGCAGAATTACAATCAACAAGGTTATGCCAATATTTATTCCCAAAGGCCAAAGGGCTTCCGGGGTAAATACCTTTGCCACATTATTAAATGCCAGCAGGATATTGTGCAATCCAAGGAAAATAGTGATCCCGACGATACCCAGGGTTAGCACATTGGCAAACGTTCCATTGGCATATTTTCCAAGAAGGGCAAAATCATTGGCGGCAAAAAGTAAAAAAATGGTCATCATTGGCAGTAACAAACCATTCAGGGCTTGGGCCATGATAATTACCGGTATTGGCTTTACATCCAGCATACCAAAGATCATACCGGTCATAAGGACACTCCCCCAAACAATGCGGAATTTTTTTGAACCAGTCCCCCAATTGTCCTCACGCCCATCCGTTGAAATTTCACCGAAAAGGCTACGAGCTGCAACTGCCGCAGCCAGCGGAGCCGTTATTGCCGAACTAAATCCAGCAGCAAAAAGGCCAAGGCCAAATAATCCCTTTCCAAGATACCCAAAGCGAAGGCTAAGCGTTTGTGCTACGTTATCATAAGAATACTCTCCGGAAATCTGTGTACCTACCAAAAGAATAGCCCCGGAAATTAATCCGCCTATTGCCACAGCGATGGCAATCCCCCAACGCATTTCCCATATTTTCTGACCGTAACCAATCCCAGAACCCAGGAATAAATTATACGGTACGATGGTTGTTCCTATCAATCCAATAATCAAAAGGGCAGAACCAGAAGGAATAACAGGGACAAAGCTTCGCCAAACAATTTCTTTTCCAGCCAAAGGCGTATGCACAGCAGAAAGGATAAATGCTATCCCCATCGCAGCAACCAGGATTCCCATTATCTGAGCAATCAGGCGAAGATTGCCCGTCCACAGCAAAAGGCTACATGCTATACCTAAAAAAAGTGTTAACCAGGTGCGGGGAAAATCAAATAAAAGACCCAGTCCCGCTACCGCTCCTAATAGGTTGCCCGCCTCATACGCCGCACAACCAAAAACCAGTGCAGCAAAAATAAAGCGCAGTAAACCCGCTGCCCCATACTTTCCTCTGTATTGGTGCGCAATAACCGCCCCCAGGTTTTTACCGGAAACAATACTTAAACGAGCAGAAGTTTCTTGTAGTAAAATTGTCGCCAAAGTAGAAAAAGTCAGTGTCCAAAGTAGCTCAGCACCAAATAATGCCCCTGCCCTGGAAGTCGTTGTCACTGTTCCAGGGCCGATAAAAGCTGCGGAAATAATAGACCAGAAAAAAATACTCGATACGCCTTTTTGAAAATTAATATATCTGGCCATATTACTTTTTTATGCAGTGTTATTTTATTTATCCTTTTCCTGGAACGTCCTGACGTGGCGAATGCGATAGGGCTTCTTGTGTTGAGATTCAAAATATGTCCGCATCTGAATTTCTACTGTAATGCCAATCGTAATAAACTGGATACCACCGAGCAATAGTAAAAGACCCAGAAAAAGTAGTGGCCTGCCCCAAATATCCTCGCCCATCAGCTTCAAACAGAAGAAATATATATTAATCAGCAAACCTAAAAGAAATAGCAACAGTCCGGTGTTGCCAAACAAGTGCATAGGGCTTTTCAGATATTTTTTGAAAAAAAGCATCAATAGCAAATCACTTATCACCTTCAAGGTGCGATTGAGGCCATATTTGGACTGTCCAAACTGCCGGGCATGATGCTTGACATCCACCTGAGTAATCCGCCCCCCTTCCAGATGGGCCAAGACAGGGATAAACCGATGCAATTCACCATATAACCCAAGGTCTTTTGCCAGGTCAGCCCGTATCACCTTTAACGCGCATCCATAATCTTTCAGGTTTACGCCTGAGGCATTACGTATGATATAATTTGCAATTCTACTTGGCACCTTTCTCAAAAACAGCCCGTCCTGTCGGTTGGCCCTGTTGCCTGCCACCATATCCCAATCCCCCTCTTCACAGATTTTCACCATCATAAGAATATCCGCAGGGTCATTTTGTAAATCGCCGTCCATCGTCACAATATAACTCCCACTTGCCTGATCTATTCCAGCCATTAAGGCCAGGCTTTGACCATAATTGCGCTTGAGTTCAACAATCTTAAGCCGGGGATGGGCAACTTCTTTTAGCAGTTTGAGGGTCTTGTCGGTGGAGCCATCATCAACAAAAATCATTTCGTAGTCATAGCCATCAAGAGCAGAAACAATCCTTTCTGCCATCGGCTTAACATTTTCTTCCTCGTTAAATACCGTTACAACCACCGATAATTTATGCAGCATATTCCCAATTTTCACCCAATAACCACCGGAATACGCGACGCAGCACCCGGATTACTATATTCTATAAAAAACTATTTCGACAAGTGCCCAACCTCAAAAATCAATTCCCCATGTCTGACTTTAATTTCCGCCCTTTTCATCAGTGCAACTTTTGGGTATTCCTGCGGATCAACAATATACAATGCCGCGGTATCCCTTCCTGAATAATCTACAGGAATAATTGCCCCCCTGGCAACAGTAAGATAAAAAGAATTCGTCGGCTGCATATCTGTTTTTTTATACACCCGAAGAGGGAAACCCTTAAATGCCGCTCCGACGGAAAGTGAACTCTCTCTGCAAAGCCTGCCAAAATCATGTGTGTTGCGATCGGGTAGCACAAACCAGTTGAAACCAATCCGAAACAGCAGCAAGGCTATAATGCCCATTGGCAGAACCCAGCGTGTAAGGTTGCGGGATACTTTCCAAAAAACCAACCCGGCAAGTATTCCCAAAGAAAGACTTTTTACCGTCCAAGCGGTAACTTGCTGCAAACGCTCCACAAAGAACGGTGCAAATGCGACAACCACCAAAAGACCAATCATAGCATACAAAATACCTTCAATAACCTTCACCCGTGTCGTTCGATATGTTGAATGCCAAAAATGCAAGTCCAGAAAAATCCCAAAAACCAGAGGAACAAACATCAACAGATAGCGAGGATATACTTCTGGCGAACTCCAGTACACCCATATATTGGCCATAAAAACAATTGCCATAAATTCCGTAAAACGATTTGCCTGAATTTTTTTCCAAAAGCCTTTGTCTAAAACATACAGGATCATCAAAGACCAGGGGAAAAAATGATATACCATTTCGAAGGGAAAAGTAAAAAAATGTAAAATCGTTTTTCCCAGACCAAAATGTGCAGCAGTACGCTTAGATGATTCTGTAAAAAGTGTTTGAAATACCGTTTCCAACGCATTAAACTTCAGATAAACAGCATAATACGTTCCTATTATAATACAAAAAACCAGCATCCCGGCAAAGTGCTGCCAATCCAGCAGCCGCCTGAATGCCCTTCTGTACAAGAAATACCCGGAAAGCGTTAGTGCAAGAAAAACAAGTGCAGGCAATCCTTTCAGCATAAACCCAATCGCGCCGAGAAAATAAGCCCCTACAAACAATGTTCCCCACTTTTCCTTTTCGAAACAGTGAAAAACTGTCATAAACATCCCAAACATTACCCAACTAAAAGTACAATCTATCAGCCCTAACATGGAATCCCAGAAAAGGATCCGACCACAGGTAATCAGCATAAACGCTGCCAAGGCAGCCTGATAAAAACCGTATTGCCTCCTGAATATCACCAATACCGTCGCGGCATACCCCAAAAGTGCTAAAACCGTTGGGATTCTGGCGGTAAATTCATCAAACCTCCCAGATATCTCGAAAAAAACCAGTAAAATCCAGTTAAAAAGAGGTGGTTTGTTGTAGTAGAAAACCCCATGCAGCGTTGGGGTGATATAATTGCCGGACAATTTCATCTCCAAAGCTACCAAAGCACGTATAGCCTCATCATCAATAAAGGTCATCAGTCCCAGATTGATTAACAAGGCAGGTACAAGTAGCACACAAGCCAGCAGTACCCAGAAAGTATTTACAGGATTTTGTTGATACACTGGACGGATTATAGCAATTTTGCTGTGCACAAAGTTATTACAGGAATCAAAGGATAAAAAGGTTTTGCAGATAGATTTTAAGATAGGCTCAAATCAAAAAATTTTGAACCCTCAAAATAAAACATACTTCTATGGCTATTCCCATTTCTTTTGCCGGAATCTATACCATTGCCATACTCTTTATATCATTCGGCACCAAGCAGGCCTCGCGACATACCTCCGCCTCGGGTTATCAACCCCGGGTATCTGCCCAGATGGATTCCACACAGTGGCTTGAAATTACGCGTCTGGAATCCGGCATACTTCTGGAGCTGCGATATGCTGGCAAAAATAATTTTGTTGGGGAAAAAATGTACGATTGCCCCCGTTGCTTTCTCCGCCCTGCCGTTGCCAAAGCTTTGATTGAAGTACATCGGGAATTACAAAAAAAAGGATTGGGGCTTAAGCTCTTCGATTGCTACCGTCCTCAATCCGTACAATGGGCCCTTTGGAAAAAAGTACCTAACCCGCAATATGTTGCAGACCCCAAGAAGGGCTCTATGCACAACCGGGGCTCTGCCGTTGATCTTACCTTAGTGGACAAGAATGGACGGGAGCTCGATATGGGTACAGCATATGACTATTTTGGCCCGGAAGCATATATTGATTTTACCCGTTTACCCCAATCTGTATTAGATAACCGAAAGATCCTGCAGACAGCCATGATCGCGAAAGGATTTCGTACTGTACGAACGGAATGGTGGCACTTTTCTTATGCCAAAGCCTCCTTTCCACTAAGCGATATGCGTTGGTCCTGCCCTTGAGTACGAAGGATCATTGAAGTGCTGAAGGAGTCTATCGCTATTTTCTCCTTGGGTTTTAAACTAAAGGAAATATTCGTTCGTTTGAACCTTATATTGTAGCAAATACACGAGGCTATCCCAAAAGTTTTTTAGCGGCTGACGCCACCAAAAAATATTGAGGTTGTATAAAAAGTATTCCGCCGCCTGCGGCGGCGAAAGGAAATTTTGAACGAACACTGTTTTCATTGATTTAGCGAAGCAAAATCAATGAAAACAGTGTTCGTTCAAAATATTATTTGGTGGCGTAAGCCGCCAAAGGACGGCCTCCGGCCTTTTTACACAACCCATTCAAAACTTTCTGGGGTTGTGTAAAAAGCCCCCGGCTTTTCATTTGGCGGCTTGCGCTGCCAAATGTTATTTTAAACAGACGTCATTTTCATTGATTTTGCGAAGCAAAATCA
>CAZGOT010000014.1:0-26209 GCA_964527495.1 uncultured Haliscomenobacter sp. | reverse complement strand
TTTCTTTCGCCGCCGAAGGCGGCAGAATACTTTTTACACAACCCCAGGACGGCCTCAGGCTTTTACACAGCAAAAGAAGAATTATTCTACTTCTTCTTTTTGCTGGCCGCTTCTCGTTCAGCTGCGATGCGTTGTTGTTCTTTTAATGCTGCTTCCAGGCGGGCGGAAAAACCTTTTTTAGACTTTGGTTTTTTCCGAAACTCTTCCATTTCCTTTTTGATCTTCTCTTCATCAATAATGAAATGCTTGGTCACCAGCGTCTGGCCGATATTAATCACATTACTGAAAAGCAAATAGGCCGTAAGTCCGGAGGCATAGCCATTAAAGAAGCCCATGAACATGACTGGCATAATATATTGCATGTATTTCAGTGCAGGATTTGCCGAAAAGTCCATGTGGCGGGAGTTGTACCAGGTGTAAATCAGCGTTGTAAGCACCCAGAGAAGGGTAAACAAGCTGATGTGGTCTCCGAAGCCAAACGGGATTGTAAAAGGTAACTGCATGAATTCATCGTAGGAGGACAAATCCGGTGCCCACCAAAAGCCCTTTTGGCGGAATTCGATGGCAGCAGGAAAAAAGCGATAGAGTGCAATCCAAACCGGCATTTGCAGAAGCATCGGCATACAGGAGCCTAGTGGGTTGACGCCGAATTCCCTATATACACCCATCGTTTCCATTTGTACGCGTTGGGGATCATCTTTATACTTTTCTTTCAGTTTTTCCATTTCAGGCTTTAGTACCGACATCTTGGACTGAGAATACAACATGCGGTAAGAAAGCGGAAATAACAAGACCTTTACCAGCAGGGTCAGCATGAAAATAGCCAAACCTGCACTCACGAAATACAACGAGAGCCAGCTAAACAAAGGACGTACGACCCAGCGGTTAATAGAGCCCAGGATACCCTGACCGAAAGGAATGATTTCTTCCAGGTTATACCCGAGATTGCGCAGTCGCTCGAAGTCGTTAGGACCTATGTAGAAGTCCATATTGAAATCTTTGTCCTGCATTTCTTTGATAGGCAATCCTATTTTAGAGGTAGCGATTTTCATATTCCGCGATTCCTCTGGCAGGGATTTAACGTTGGCATCGAGCTGTGCAAAAGAGGTTTTGGCGATCAGGGTGCTATTGAAAAACTGGTTCGTATTTGCAACCCACTTCACCGGCAGTCCGTCGGCATTTTCCGTATCTTCATTTGCTGTTGGGGAGCAGCGCTTTACGCGACCATCCTGTGGACGAAAATAAATGGTAGAATACGTGCGCTCGTAGCGTGTGGCCTTCTCAATTTTTCCCAGGGCATTTTCCCATGTTAGGGCGATCGTTTCCGCATTTGCTGCAATGATTCCGTCGAGGCCGTTCATACGGACAGCATACGCCAGGGTATAGCCATCATCGCCCAGAACGTACTTTTGTTCGAAGTACCTCCCCTCCCCTGCTTCTACCCGGAAAACAATAGTGTTCCCCTTTTGCTCGCCCTTAAAGAAAAGATCTCCGGTATTAACCCCTCCTGCTCCCAGGCTGGCTATGGGAAGAAAATAATCGAAGCGGTTTTCTTTTTCGCTGAGCAGATAAAGTGGCTCCTGGACATCCTTGCGTTTTTTATTCCGCTTTATCCTGGCATATTCTTTGAGCAGTGCTTCTTTGACCCTTGCCCCTTTGTTGGTAAAGGTGATACGCACCTTTTCGTTTTCCAGGACGAATTCCTGCTCCTCCCCTACACCAGCGGGTGCAAAGGGACCTAGCTTGCCGGAAAGCTGACGGGTGAGTACAGAATCCGGTAGAGCTACGGGTTGTTCTTTCTGGGCGGAGCCCTTGGCAGGGTTTTCGGCCAGGACATCATTTTTGCGTTTTTCCACCAGTGCAAGGGAATCCTGTGTCCTTTTCCTGGCTTGCAGCTCCGCCTGGGACGGAGACGTGAAATATTGCCATGCAAAGAAGAGCAGAAAAATAAGCGTCAGACCGATGGCGGTATTCTTGTCCATTCAATCGTACTTTTAAAGCATTCCACTTTAGAATGCCTGTCTGTAAAAGTTGTTTTTAAAAAGTCCTGCAAAGGTAACATAATCGGAGAATCCGGGCATGGATTTGTGTAACATTTTAGGGTAAGCGGTCAGTCCGGCCCGATTAAGGCCAAATACGGATATTATTCGTTCTGATGCTGCTTTAAATGGTTTTTCCAGGATATTCCAGAAGGGCTGCTTCCAGGCAATCCATGGCGGCATGCAGATCTTTTTCGTTTAAGATGTAGGCCAGTCTTGCTTCGTTTTTTCCGCGGCCAGGCGTAGCATAAAAAGCCGCTCCCTCTGCAAGCATAACAGTAGCGCCGTTGTATTGAAAATCCTGAAGCAACCATTGGCAGAAAACAGCGGCATCATCCACGGGCAGGCGGGCAAAGCAATAAAACGCACCACCGGGCAGATACGTCAGCACCCCGGGCATTTCCCTGAGCCGTTGGAAAAGTGCTTTTCTCCTGTTGTCGTATTCTTCGATTACCGCAGGCAGGTAACCTTGTTCTTCAGGAATCATGCACTCGGTCAGCCATTGGCCGAGCACTGGCGGGGAAAGCCTTAAGCGGGCATAGCGGCAAATTGCCTCAATGACCTCCCTATTGCGGGAAATAATGGAGCCAACGCGCACCCCACAAGCGCTGTAGCGCTTCGAGACCGAATCAATGACCACCACTTTATCTTCAATACCGGCAAGGCGGAGTACAGAAAAAAACGATTTCCCATCGTAGCAAAAATCGCGGTACACTTCATCTACGAGGAGAAAAAGATCGTGACGGCGCACTATATCGGCAAGGGCTTCCAGTGTCTCCCGGGGGTAGAATGCTCCAGTGGGATTATTGGGATTACACAACAATATGCCCCGGGTAGACGGGCCAATAGCCGCTTCGAAAACTTCGGGTCCTGGGAGGGCAAATCCCTCTTCAATATAACTTGGCAGGGGATGTACCTTTACCCCTGCTGTGAAGGTAAATCCATTATAATTGGCATAAAACGGCTCCGGGATAATAACCTCTTCTCCAGATTCAAAACACGCAAAAAAAGCAAGCTGCAAGGCTTCTGATGCTCCACAGGTAATCAAAACATCTTCAGGTTCAACATGTGTGCCCCATTTTTCAAAATACTGTGCAACCATTTTCCTGGTGCTGTACCAGCCTTCTGCGGGGCTGTAGGGTACGATGTCGGCATCGAGGTTGCGCAAATGATGCATAGCAGCCGGCAGTGTTGGGATATCCGGTTGTCCAATATTGAGGTGGTACACCCGAACACCCCTGGCTTTTGCCGATTCCGCCATCCCGGAAAGTTTTCTGAAGGGTGAAGAGGGTACCTGTTGGGACCGATTGGAAACTTTTGGCATTTGTCTGGATTTTTCGAAAACGAATTAATCTATCTTCACGAAAGACGCATTGAAAGGAAACCCCTGGCTGTGCAAGGATTGATTCAGGCGGACAGCTGCACGCTGGGCGGATTCGACCTGGTCAAAGGTTTCCGGGAAAACGAGCATGAAAAAATTTTTCCTTTCAAAAAAACATGCCCCCCAAAGCGCGTGCACCTGCATACCGGACGATGTAAGGCGCTGCATAGTAGTTTTAAGGTATTCCAGGTCGAAAAACATACCGGCAGTAATCAGATACCTGCCTTCCAGTTGCTGATAGACTTTATCACAAGCCATTCCTTTGATCTGCCCGCCTTCCAGGCTTATCCATCCCAGAGAGCCATTTTCCCAATCCGGAAGGGTATCCGGGACTATCTGCAGGTAAGGCCTGGCATTTTTATTGAATGGGAATACCGCTGCAGAATCCAGCAGTACCGGATAAAAATAGGAGTCTTCCGTTCGCTCGAGCACTTTTTTAACTGCCAGCATTTGGCGTTCATATTTTTTTTCCCGCTCATAGACCACCGGTCTTTTGCCATATTCTTTTACCATTAGGAACAGGGTTAGGAACGCAGAAGCCAGAATAACGCCAACCTGTGCCGTCACAGGGCGCTCGAAGCGGAGCAGCTCCTGTATTTCTTTTTTGCCGGTAAGTCGTTGGAGGAATGCCCCGGATTCCCGGCGCCAGGCGATGCCCTGGAGTTGCGACTGCAAGGCTTTGGGCCATTCCTTTCCAGTAAAAAACGGCACCACGGGGCGTTTCCGCTGGTCAGGCATACCTTCCCGGGCCGGGCTGAGATGCATTTTCACCTTTCCATCCCGCAAAATTTCCAGCATCCCCAACCCATTCATAACACATTGGTCCCGAAGTTCGAGAAAAACAGGTGCATTGCCAGAGGGAAAGACATCCCAGGAAAAAGCCACCCATTGTTCGTTTGCCGCATAGCGACGGAATTGCTCAATAGCATAAATATATCTGTAACGCCTGAGTGGACGACTTAGGCGAAAGATCAACAAAGAAAAAAGCGCCAGGAGGACTAAGCCTGTTCCCGTAAGCAACCAGGGATTGCCCTTGAAGGGACCTAAATTCCCGGATAGGTGCATCCACACAAAGACCATGGTAAGGAATGCAGAAGAAGCTGCAAAGGCATCCCAAAGCGCAAGTTCCCAGGAATAGCGAAACCACAGTTCCCCCCTTTTTCCATAGTCCGTCGCCTCAATTGTAGCAAGGAAATCCGGTTCGCCATCGCGTGGAAAAGTGATAATACCGTCAATGATCAATTGTCCCTTTCCCTTTAAGTTGCGGTTAAATTGAATATTCCCGGAACGCAGTGGATAATATTTATACCTTTCCCGCAGGAATAGCAGCACGATCTCGATGATCCTGGCTTCGTTTATGATTCCCATGGGTCTGCGTTTTCCAGTAATTGCCAAAGGCGGATAACCTCCACTGCAGCACGAACATCGTGTACCCTAAGCAGTTTGGCACCTTGCTGCAGGGCGACCATATGCAGCGCCGTCGTACCATTAAGTGCCTCATCCGGACCAATACCGAGCGGGCGATAGACCATAGATTTCCGCGAAATCCCGGCTACGAGAGGCAATCCGGTTATTTTAAAAGCATGTAAGTTGTGCAGGAGGCGGTAATTATCCTCTAAGGTTTTACCAAACCCAAACCCTGGATCCAGGAGGATATCGCCAATACCGATTTCCCGCAACCGCCCCACCTCAGCAATAAAAAAATCCAGGATATCAGTGACAACGTCCTGATAAAGCGGATTAACCTGCATATCAGAGGGTTTGCCTTGCATGTGCATGAGCACGTAGGGTACTTTAAGGTCAGCAGCTACTTCCAGAATGCCCGGGTCTATCCTCCCCGCTGAGATGTCATTGATTAAGGTAGCCCCACACTCAAGGGCCCTTTTCGCTACAAAACCGTGTACAGTATCAATAGAAATCCTGGCATCCGGAAAACGTTTGGCGATAGCTTCGATAACAGGGGCAACCCTGGATAATTCTGCCTCCGGTTTGAGGATCTCTGCACCCGGACGTGAGGACATTCCGCCAACATCAATACACCAGGCCCCTTCTTCCAGCATAGCAGCAGCCTGTTGCAGGGCGTTATCCAAGCCCACATATCTTCCCCCATCAAAAAAAGAATCCGGTGTGACATTCAGGATGCCCATTACTACAGGTACGGATAAGTCCGCCAACTTTCCCCGGCAATTCAATGTTGTGTCTTGTGGAACCATACAAATCGTTCCTGAGGTTGCGATTTAGCGCAAATCTCGTTAATTTGGGTCAAAAATAGCAAAAATATGGCCAGGGATGCAAGAGTTGAACACGAAGGGTTAAAAATAGGCCGGCTTGTCCTTGCAGTAGCCATCCTTTCTTTCATCGCGGTAATCTGGATGAAGTTTTTTTCAAAAGGGGACCGCACGACCAGGATTCCCAAAGAAATCCAGGTCAGCTATATGCCTGCAGATTTTTCTTTTCGGGTAGACGAAGATTTTGCCCTGGCAGTATTGTCCAACCCGGATAAATACCGGAAAGAATTCAGCGAGTTGGTGTATGAAATCAATACGGCGATACTTGGGCATGTTGCTACCCGAATGGGGCTTAGCGCTACCCAGCGGAAGCAGGTGCTCGACAACTACGACAAGCAACATCCTTACATACGCAGCTTGTATTATCAGGATTTTCTGCAATTGCAGGATTCATCCGCTCAAATTTATCAAACCTGGTACAGCAGCCGTTTCAAAAGTGCCACGGAAGCGCTTTTTGAAGTTGCATCCAAGTACACCTGCGGTATGATCAATAGTGCTATCGCCCCGGTTGTTCCGATGAAAGAAGGCACCTTGTATGCAAAAGGAAAAAACGTGGATTCCCCCTGTGCGATCGCTGTCAATGAAGCCCTTGCGCCTTTTCTAAAGCGCTTGGAAGACCGTGCCGCTATTCAGGATTTCGGACTTGCCGAGGGGCTGTTCCAGGAAAGGGTAGGCAAAGTAATTTCCGAACTCGCCACCTATGAGGTACGCGATAAAAAAGGGCTCAGCAAACAGCTCAAAACGAAATTGCTCGGTATTAATGTCTCTTCCACCGAAGTGCAAATTTCCGCAATCAGCATTGCCAAGGTAGGTTTCAGGCTAAATACGTATTTCCGCGTAGCTTTGGATCCCGGCAGTAAAGTAGTAACGGTAACCCTCCCGCAGCCGGTCATTTTATCCCACGAAGTATATCCGCGATTTGATAAGTT
The DNA here is from genome assembly GCA_964527495.1 of uncultured Haliscomenobacter sp. GTDB lineage: Bacteria > Bacteroidota > Bacteroidia > Chitinophagales > Saprospiraceae > JADJPL01. Next base: position 19,572 of record CAZGOT010000014.1, on the reverse strand, counting down.
GTCCATTGGGTGGATGCGGGAAGTAAGTGATGCCGATTTTAACCGCGCATTTAATCTGCTTCGCGAGGAATTCAGGCGCGATATCCAGCAAAGCGACGCGTATGACAAAGCCAAGGGACAGGCAAAAGAAATCCTGTCTACCATGATGGAGCCAGTCGTAAAATCCTACGGAAAAGGTTTTCAGTTGCGCGTAGCATTTCAATCGGCCCCCGAAGACCCCTACCCTATGAGCGAAGAGGGCTTTTCTAATTGAAATTCCGGAGGATAGTTTAAAAATAAACGTATTTATCTTGCTGGAAAATTGCCATATCAGGATTAAATATTATTTTTACAACAAAAAAGTACAGAACATAAAATTATTTGTACTTGAAAACGTTAACCTTTCTGTCACCCTATCTTATTTAATACCTTTTACCATGAAACGAATACTGATACCTTTGTTTGCCCTTGCTATGTTATCCCAGTCCAGTGTTTTTGCTACTGCGTATTACTTGTATTATGAGCAGGGCTGTATGTCCCGGATGGAATATGCTTATCCAGAAACTCAGGCAGGACAGGAATACATTTTATATAACATGTCCATAGGCGGTGGAATGGAAAAACTTGTCCTGGAGACTGGATTTGAATCCCTTGGCAGCATTCGGAGGACCCTTCCCGCTTCCCTGATCGCCTGTAACTCTCCGGAGCGTGCACTAATGAGTGCAGGGATGGCAGATGCAATTAACCAGAAAGTACACCAGGTATATGTAGTTTATCCAGTTGGAACTGGCCAGTACCGGGTTTCCCTGGTTAAAAGGGCATACACTTTCAAAAATGATGCGGGCAGGATTCAGGTAGACTCTGATCAGTACCGTTTTTCTTATGTAAAAGAAGGAGGTCCTCAGACTGGCGATTTGTCCGGTAACCATATCAAAGGAAGGGTTTTTTATTCCCAGACAACTACTTATGGAGGCTGTTCGGCATATGTTTTTCGCAGGGCTGGCCTTACGGCTTCTAAATACCTGGATATTACCGTCGTTCCAGAGTTAGGTGTGGTAGAAGAACGCAATAGTGATGGCTCTGTTTTCAAACTTAAAAAGGTAAACTCTATTGATGCTTATCCTTTCTTAAGCAACTTATGCGGAAATATCGTCGCTTCAAGGGGTGATGGTCCAATTGCATATGATAACATAACCAACACCCAAATTGCTTCAACAAGACGCACCCATACAGTACAATCCAGAGAAAGCCTATATGGAATTGCAAAGAGGTATCAGATCAACCTTGCTGATTTAATGATCTGGAATAACCTGCAGGAAAGTTCTGTAATACAACCAGGCATGCCGTTGTTTATAGAGGGCCCAGCTACCCTTTCCACAAATCGTATCGATAGTTTTTCTCGCCAGAGTGAATGGCCAAGAGGTTCGGAAAAATCGCCTGAACAATCCAATGCCTGGCTAAATGCCCCAGAACTTTATACCGTCCAGCAAGGAGAAACCGTAGGATCTATTGCCAAAAAATTTGGATATACCGAGGAGCGTTTTCGTTATTTCAACAATATTGCGGATTACAGAGTCCTTGCTCCAGGAGAAAAGGTAAAAACGTCAGATTGCGCATTAGTCGGGTATAACGGACAGAACACCCCTGGCATAATTAGCCCCTATTTTCAGGATCAACTTGCAGCGGACCCTGCAAAAACAGCCATAGGAACGGAAAATACCTTAACGCCCAGAACTGTAACCGCGCCCACAGTTTATGGTGCTGAGGAAATCTTCTATTACGGTCCGGTACCAGGAAAATCCAACTCTACCCAAGTTATAGAAACCCCTATTCCCTATGATTATCGCCCATCCATCTCGCCGCCTGCCTCTTCCGCGCAGCCGGTATGGACTCCTTATCCTTCGACATATGACATGAAGCCTCTAACAGATACCACTTCTAAATCTCCTGCGGTAAAGCGCAAACATATTGTTCGGGCAGGAGAAACCATTTACTCCATCGCCCGTAAGTATGGTATGACCGAGGCTCAACTGCGGACCTTAAACGATTTAGGTCCGGGAGAAACGATTGTAGAGTTCCAGACTATTTTTGTGAATTAAGTAGTCCCGCTGTTGTGCAAACTTTCTTTCGTCGCCGAAGGCGACGAAAGAAAGTTTTGAAAAAACACTGTTTTAATTGATTTTGCTTTGCAAAATCAATTAAAACAGTGTTTTTTCAAAACTTTCTTTGGTGGCATCAGCTGCCAATGCAAAGCCCCCGTCTTTTTACACAACCCAAAAAAAATTATCTCACCGCTGGCTTTGTACAGTTTCCCTGGAGGTTATTTTTCGATATTTAATATTCGTTTTTTTAATTGCAAGATTTTTTCAAATGAGTAATATTTTTTATCGTTAATGTAAAAATGATTCAATAGTTGTGGCTTTTGGTGAACTTTTCGGGTTCGTTTCTGTTTCAGGACTTTCTTTACATACTTTTGCTTCCCTTAATTGCACAAAATAACCTTGGGTTAACATGAGAATATTTACCTTTGCGGCGGGAATCAAAAGCCTCCATTTTATTTCACCAAAATGCACTAGATTTATGAATGGGTCTAAGTTTACAAATGCGCTTTTTGCAATCCTGATGTTGCTCTTGCCTGCGATGGCATTTGCACAGGGTGTAACCACCTCGTCTATGTTTGGTCGTGTGACCGATACAAAAGGCGAAGCACTGGTTGGGGCCAACGTCCTGGCGACGCACGTCCCCTCAGGTACGGTTTATGGAATGGCTACCGATTTGGACGGGTACTACCGGATCCCCGGTATGCGGGTAGGTGGTCCTTACAAAGTGGTAATCAGCTACACAGGTTATGAAGAACAAACGAAGGAGAATATCTTTTTAAGCCTGGGTACCACTGCCACGCTTAACTACCAGCTCTCCGAACAAGCCGTTACCCTCGAAGGCATCGAGATAGTTTCAGACCGTAACGATGTGTTTTCCGGTAAGCGTACCGGCGCAGCTACGAACCTGACCTCCGAGCAGATTAACGCACTGCCGACCACTACACGTAACTTTTTAGGTTTCCTTCGACTGGTCCCTCAGGCTGTAGGAAGTTCTTTCGGCGGCCAGGATAACCGCCTTAATAATATTACTATTGACGGCTCCATCTTCAATAACAGCTTCGGTCTTGCTGGTCAGCCGGGTGGACGCGCAGGGGTCTCCCCTATCAGCCTCGATGCTATCGAAGAACTCCAGGTCAACCTGGCGCCCTTCGATGTACGCCAGTCCGGCTTCGTAGGAGCAGGTGTGAACGCCGTTACCCGCTCTGGTACAAACGAAATTTCCGGCTCCGCTTTCTATTTCCTCCGCAACCAGGACCTTATCGGGGACAATGCACGCGGACGCTCAGTTACTACAACTGATTTCAACTATTACAACACCGGCTTCCGCCTCGGCGGACCGATTATCAAGAACAAACTGTTCTTCTTTGTTTCCGGCGAAATTGAAAAAGAAGCCAGCCCTTTCCAGCTCAGGGCTAACCGGGGTGAGGCACAGGGTGGAAACATCACAGGTGTAGCAGCAGCAGACCTGGATGCCGTATCAAACTTCCTGAAGACCAACTTTGGCTACGAAACAGGTCCTTATGAAGGATATGAGCTTGCCACTTCAGCAAATAAGATTTTGGCCAAGTTGGACTATAACATGAACAAGAACAACAAGTTGAGCCTCCGGATGACTATGCTCGACTCTTACCGCGATGTGCCTATTTCCAATAGCTCCTCTCTCGGTTTCGGAAGCCGCAGCACTTTGAACTCGCTCAGCTACCAGAATTCCAACTATATTCAGAATGACGATATTTTCTCCATCGTCGGGGAATGGAACTCTATTATCAACAACAAGATTTCCAACAACCTGATCGTCAACTTTACATCCAACAACGAAGACCGCGGAATTTATGGCGAGTTTTTCCCGTTGATTGAAATCCAGCGCAACGGTATCAACTATATCTCTGCCGGCTTCGAGCCATTCACCCCCAGCAACCAGTTGTCCTACAAAACCTTCCAGGTTGCTAACAACTTGTCTATCTTCCTGAAGAAGCATACGGTTACAACGGGTATCAACGTGGAGCGCATGACTTTCCGCAACGTGTTTTTCCCAGGTTCACAGGGTGTATTTGTTTATAACAGCCTTAATGATTTCTATACTGACCTCAATGGCTTCAAGGCAAATCCGAACCGTACGGTTGCGCCGATTACCTTGCGCCGGTACCAATACCGCTACTCTGCCCTTCCAGGTGGAGCGGAGCCCGTCCAGCCTACCGAAGTAACGTATCCAGGTATCTACATCCAGGATGAATTTGCCGCATCGGATCGCCTCAACCTGACCTTCGGCATCCGGGCTGATATGCCTATTTTTGGCGACACGGGTTTCGAAAACCCAACTGTTGCTTCCCAGACTTACAGCCTCCAGGGCAAGCCGATCAAAGTCAGCACTTCACAGCTCCCTGATCCTAAAGTCCTGATCTCTCCTCGTTTAGGTTTCAACTTTGATGTACTTGGTGACAAAAAACTCCAGGTACGCGGTGGTACTGGTCTGTTCACCGGCCGTCCGGTATTTGTCTGGCTCTCCAACCAAATCGGCAACAACGGCGTTCTGACGGGCTTCGAACAGATAGACAATACGACTACTCGTCCGTTCACCACTGACCCGAAAAAATACGTCACCAACGTCGCATTGCCTTCTTCCTTTGAATTGGCCCTGACGGATCCAGAATTCAAATTCCTGCAGGTATGGCGTTCCAACATCGCAGTTGATGCCAAGCTCCCACTGGGCATTGTGGCTACGGTAGAGCTCCTTTACAACCAGAATGTAAACGGCTACGTATATTATAATGTCAACGAGCGCGATGCTACTACCAAGTTTACTGGCGTAGATACCCGCAACCGCTACCCAGGGGTTGGTCTTTCCGGGACGGCACTCAACAATGCTATCCGTATCAACCCGAACACGGTTAATGCGATCTACCTTTCCAATACCAACCAAGGTAATTCCTATACCTTTACGACCCAACTCAAGAAGACCTTCAACAATGGTCTTTTCCTGAGCGCAGCGTATAACTACGGCCGTGCCTATGACCTTATGAGCGCAGGTTCTATTGCTGCTGGTTCCTATAATGGTGTGCCTTCTGTAAATGGTAACAATTACCTGGACCTGACATATTCTGATAACGACCTTACGCACCGTATTGTCGGGATTGCCGGATTGAAGTTCTCCTACGGCAATATCGGTTCTACCCAGATTTCGTTCACGTTGAACTCTCAAAGCGGGTTCCGCCGCTCCTATACGTATAACCAGGATATGAACGGCGACGGTATCAACGGAAACGATCTTGTTTTTGTGCCAACCAACGGTAATCAAATCCGTTTCCTTGCCAACACCGTTAGCGGGGTGACCTTCTCTCCGGAACAGCAGCAAGCTGCATGGGAAGCTTACATCAAGCAGGATCCTTACCTGAGCACCCGCAGGGGCCAGTTCTCTGAGCGCAATGGCCTTACGCTGCCATGGCTCACCGATGGAACTTTCTCTGTCGTGCAGGATTTCTATGTTAACGTTGGCGGCAAGCGCAATACGCTGCAATTCCGCGCAGACTTCATCAACTTCCTGAATATGCTGAACCAGGACTGGAACGTTAACCAGACGGTTATACAAACTCGTCCGTTGTCCTATGCTGGCGTAAATGCTGCTGATGGCGTTCCACAGTTCCGTATGGCAACTATCACTGGATCTGATGGTAAGCCAAAGTTGCTGGATCAAACTTTCCAGTATACTGGCAACCTCGGTGATATCTGGCAGGCACAGATTGGTGTGCGCTATATCTTTAACTAAGATTTAATGCCAGAATTGTATAAAATATGCTTTGGCGGCTTGTGCCGCCAAAGCATATTTTTTTTGGGGTAAATCGCCGCCTTCGGCGACGAAAGGAAATTTTGAATGGACGCCGTTTTATCTCATTTTGCTTCGCAAAATGAGATAAAACGGCGTCCATTCAAAATAAAATTTGGCGGCGTCAGCCGCCAAATGAAAAGCCGGGGGCTTTTTATACAACCCCGACTTTTCACCCCAAAGGGACTAACCTACGCTAGACTCACTGAATCTTCGGAAGGAAAATTTCTGCCATCATGCAGCGTACGCTGCCTCCTCCATACATTTCAATAGTAGGGATAGGGATGTGGAGAATTTCGGTGTGTTTTTTTATTAGGGCAATTTGCTCCTGGGAGAGCGCACCGAAGGCTTGGTCGGACATAACCAAAAAGAGTTTCCCATGGCGGTTGCGCACCTGCAGCATATTTCCTGCGAAAGCCATCATCTGCTGCATAGATATTTCGATTACTTCCTTGTGGGTATGATGAAGAAATGCCAGTAATTTTGCCCTGTCTGCCGGCACTTTCACCGTATCTAGTGCTACCACGGCAAACGTTTCCCCGAGGGCCATCATCACATTGGTATGGTAAATGGGTTTGCCCAGATTATCAACTGCCTGAAAAACTACTTTTTCATAACCGGCAAAGAGGCAAAATTCTTCCAATAGTCCCTCATCTGTGCGGTCACTCACACACGCATAGACGATATGGTTGGGGCGGTCAAGGATCATACTTCCCGTTCCTTCAAGAAACCGGTTTTCTTGCTCGTGCCATTCCAGCTTAAGCCGGTCTTCTATGCGAAATCGGCTACCCAGAGCCTCAATGAGGTCTTCCCTGCGCTCCTGTCGTCGCTTGGAGGAAAACATCGGATACGTTATAACGCTGCCATCTTCGTGGAAAGTGACCCAATTATTGGGAAAAACGGCATCCGGGGTAGCCTTTTGAGGCTCATCTTCTACGGTAATTACCTCAATATCTGCTTTTCTGAGCATCTCCACCATTCCATCAAACTCCCGCTGTGCCATTGTTTGAATATCCGCGGCTTCTGAACGCGTATCATTGCGTTGAAAAGCATTACTTGCTGCGGTTTCCTCGTTGTAGCCAAACCGGGAGGGCCGTACCATGAGGATCGTATCTGTCGTTTGCCGGGTTTCGTGTATCACAACAATTGGTTTTATCCCTGAGAAGAAATTGCCAAGCCAACATAAAGACCCCAAATTTATTTCTTTTTTAGAGAATCGGAGGTTGGGGTGCTTATTTTTTAATAACAATTGTTGGCTGCCAGGATATGTACTTGCAAAATATTTTTACTTTAGATGTTTGAACCAAAACATTTGTTGTTTTCACAAAAAACACCATCAAGATGTCGGGTAACATTACCACATTTGACGAATACCGCGCGATTTACCAGAAAAGCGTAGAGGACCCGGAAGGCTTCTGGGCAGAGCAGGCAGGCCATTTTTATTGGAGAAAAAGATGGGACAAAGTCCTGGAATGGGACTTCCTAAGCCCGGATGTCAAGTGGTTTAGCGGAGGCAAACTCAATATCACTGAAAACTGTCTAGACCGTCATCTGGAATCCCGTGGGGATCAACTGGCCATCATTTGGGAACCGAATGGGGCGCAAACGCATGGGCGTACGATGACCTACCGGCAGCTTTACGAGGCGGTATGCCAGGCTGCCAATGCACTCAAGGCCAATGGGGTTGGCAAGGGTGATCGGGTTTGTTTTTATATGCCTATGGTACCGGAACTCGCAATTGGGGTGCTTGCCTGTGCAAGGGTAGGCGCAATACACAGTGTTGTGTTCGCGGGTTTCTCCGCACATTCCCTGGCCGATCGCATCAAAGATGCTTCCTGCCGACTCGTCATTTGCTCGGATTATAATCACCGCGGTGCCAAATATATTCCCGTAAAGGAGGTTGTGGATGAAGCACTTGATATGGGGTGTGACAGTGTAGAAACGGTGCTGGTTTACCAATGTGCCGACACCCCTGTTGCCATGAAAACCGGTCGGGACAAATGGTGGCACGAAGAGGTTAACCCGAAGCCAGCCCACTGTCCGGCGGAAGAAATGGATGCGGAGGACATGCTCTTCATCCTGTACACTTCGGGCTCCACAGGCAAACCCAAAGGGGTGGTACATACCTGCGGCGGATACATGGTGTACACCAGCTATACCTTCCAGAATGTTTTCCAATACCAGAAAGGAGATATTTATTGGTGTACAGCCGATATTGGCTGGATTACAGGACATTCGTATATTGTATATGGTCCCCTCCTTTCGGGTGCTACGACTATTATGTTTGAGGGAGTGCCAACTTACCCGCATGCCGGGAGGTTTTGGGAAATTTGCGATAAGCACCAGGTGACGCATTTTTATACCGCCCCTACCGCCCTCCGCGCCTTGATGGCCCTCGGCGATCAGCACGTTGAACCCTACAGCCTGGATAGCCTCAAAGTACTGGGGAGCGTTGGCGAGCCAATCAATGAAGAAGCCTGGCGGTGGTATCATGATAAAATAGGTAAACAGCGTTGTCCGGTAGTAGATACCTGGTGGCAAACCGAAACAGGGGGGATTATGATATCTCCACTTGCAGGGATTACCCCATTGATACCGAGCTATGCCACCCTTCCGCTGCCAGGCATACAGCCTTGTTTGCTCGATGCCAACGGAGAAGAAATTCATGGCAATAATGTGGAAGGGCTGCTATGCATTAAATTTCCCTGGCCTGCTATTCTTCGGACGACTTATGGCGACCACGACCGTTGCAGGCAAACCTATTTTGCCCCTTTTCCCGGAAAATATTTCACTGGCGATGGGGCAAGAAGAGATGCCAACGGCAACTACCGGATTATTGGCAGGGTGGATGATGTAATTAACGTTTCGGGGCATCGGTTGGGCACCGCAGAAGTAGAAAATGCCATCAATCTCCACCCCCAGGTGGTAGAATCTGCTGTGGTAGGATATCCCCACGATATCAAAGGCCAGGGCATTTACGCGTATATTATTACTTCCAGCCTCATCGGAGACGAAGACCAGTTTCGGAAGGAAATCGTAGAGGTAGTCAGCAAAGAAATCGGCCCTATCGCAAAACCGGATAAAATTCAGGTGGTAAGTGGCCTCCCCAAAACGCGTTCGGGAAAAATTATGCGGCGTATCCTGCGTAAAGTCGCGGCCGGAGAAATCGGCGAACTTGGCGACGTTTCTACCCTACTCAATCCGGAAATTGTAGAGGAAATAAAAACAGGTGCCGAACAAATCCGCGGTTAAGCAATCAGGATGGGTAATGTTCCAACACAAAAGAAAATCAGTTATCCGATACGGGAACCACTGCCGCAATACCTTGCTGATTATGGACGGGCAGTACCCCTGCCCGTCCACTATGAAGATTTGCTAAGGCATCAGGCAGCTGTTCCTTTGCTCGATCCTGAAGACCAGGATACCTTATGGGAAAGTGTGTATTTTCCAGAGTACGAACAGCGCGAAATCTACCAAGCACTTAAATATATTTACGCCCTCCTCAAAACTGCCGGGACACTGGAAGTGATCGAGCACCTCACCATCGCTCGGATAGACCACTGCACATTTGGCAACACCAGGCCTTTCCGGATCCGGATTATCAATCGGCTGAACGACAACTACGACCATTTCTATATCAAGCGGGCAGATGCTTCCCGGGTATATGGACTCGAGCTGGAAAACCTGCTTTCGCCCAACCAGGTGTTGTATTTTGTCCATGAAAACACCTTGATCGAAGAGCATATTGCAGGAATACCGGGTGACTTGTTTTTGAAAAAATACCTGAATGAAAGCATTTTCAACCAAATCCGGATTGCCAAGGAGTTTGTAAAGTTCAACGAACGCTGTTTTGTACGTCTCCTTGGCGATATGCGTGCATACAATTATGTAGCAGCAATCACCCCGGATATCGAAGGCAACCAGTACCGGTTGCGGGCTATTGATTTCGACCAACAGTCCTATGAAGGGTGGCGCTCTTTTTACCTGCCACAGTTTTTCAAAGAAAATAATCCGGTAATATTTCTGGGAGTCCGCCACATGTCCCCTGCCACTGTCAGGCAGTATCAACTGGAAGAACACAGTTTGATGGCCATGCGCATACAGGCTGGTTCTGCCCAGGTAGGGCATCTCTTTCGGGTAATGATTACAGATGAGATTTCCAAACCGGAAAAAATAGTGCGCTTGCGGGAGGAGCTGGCCGCGCACCATCACCATAATGCCTTTCTGGAATGCGCTTCTATGGGCGAAGTGGTTTTAACCAATATCCGCTGCATGCTGGAAAAGGATTTCAGCCAGAAAGTATTGATATAGTTAATCCTTCAGACAACCTTGTCGGCGCAATAGGAGCTAGCAAAGGCATCCGGTTTCGCTTTGAAGACGAAACCCATTCCCAGGATATACCCCATTGCCTCGCGCAAAGCCAGGTTTGATTGAAAATGTGGATCAGTATTAATATCCGCATGGACTTCCAGAGGGATTTCATGTTGGTCTAAGAGGTCGCAGAGACTGTAGGCAACTTCAACGGATTTGGAAACCTCCAGGATCATGCGCTCCCTGAGACCCATTTTTTTATTGGACTTGCTGTTCTGAATGAACATAAAGCCGCCCTTTTTTTCCCGAAGAAAAACAATTACCGTTGCAAATTCCACCATTTCCCCGCGCACCTGGGAATCGGAGCCTATACAAATTTTCAGTCGGTATCCGGCTTCTTTTTCCTGGAGGATTACCTGTTCAACAGCTTCTTTCAGCGGCGGTTCGATTGGTTGTCCGTTAAGTCTTCGCCATGCCATAACGCAGGTTTTTCACGTTATTTCCTTCCTGAAAAGGGATTGGAAAAACGTGTAGTTATCCTGACAGAACAACTACTTGCAGCAAAAAAGTTCCCTAAACAAATAAAAATCAATCTATAAGAAAGGAGGAGTACTTATCCGACATGGAGTTCCTGGTCATCCACGATCCGTCCATTCAGGCATCGGATAATCCTGGCGGGGAAATTTTCGAGCATGCGATAATCGTGGGTAGCGAACAGGACTGCGGTATCATTGGATTTGGAGATACGTCGAAACAGGAGCAGTAGGTCGTCGGAAGTCTCCGGGTCCAGATTTCCGGTAGGCTCATCGGCGATAATCAGTTCGGGATGGTTGAGTAAAGCCCTTGCAATTCCGAGCCGCTGTTGTTCACCGCCGGAAAGGCGAAAAGGCATAGCATTTTCCTGGCCTGAGAGACCGACCTGTTCCATGACCGCCCCTACGCGTTCGCGCATTTTTTTTTCGTCTTTCCATCCGCTTGCCTGGAGGGCAAAACGAAGATTATCGGCGGCATTTCTGTCATGCAGGAGCATATAATCCTGGAAAACGATACCGAGTTTGCGCCGAAGGAGCGGAATAGATTGCCGATCCAGCCGGGAAAGATCAAAGCCAGCAACCTCTCCTGTACCGGTACGCAGGGGAAGGGCACCATACAGCACTTTGAGCAGGCTTGACTTTCCGCTACCGGTTTTGCCTATCAGATAGGTGAATTCCCCTTTGTTGATGCGCAGGTTTACGTCCTCGAGGACGAGGCGGTCCTGCTGATAAACTCCGACATTTTTTAAGCGAACGATGAGCTGGTTCATAGCGGGAGGTGGGGACTGGACTTTTTTTTCAAAGATACTGCTTTTATACTACAATGAACAGACCTATGTAAAACAATTCCGGCTTAAATTTGTCCAATAACAAAATGCGTTTTATGAAGCCCATATATTTTGTAGGCGCTGCGATGATTGCTGTAGCGATTTATTTTCTGGCCAACATAGCCGGTGATACGAGCACCTATGCAACTTTTTCCGATGCACAAGCATCCGGACAAAAAGTCAAAATTGCCGGGAGCCTAAGCAAGGACAAGGCGATGGTATATAATCCGGAGAAAGATCCCAACCATTTCAGCTTTTTCATCAAAGACAACCAGGGAGAAGAACGGCAGGTTGTGCTACTTGGGGCAAAACCACAAGATTTCGAGTTATCCGAGCAGATAGTGGTTACGGGAAAGATGCGGGGAGAAACCTTCGTAGCTACCGAAATGCTAATGAAGTGCCCATCTAAATACAAGGATGAGGAAATCAAGATAAAATCGGAACAGATTTAGCCACGCAGGTTTTTTTGAACAGACATGCAATCAGTACAATATATTGGGGAGCAGTTGCTTCCTGGCCGAATCGGCCATTTCGCGATTATCCTCGGTTTTGTCGGTGCGTTGCTTTCAGCGTGCGCATATTTCATGGCCGTACAACGCAGGTCCCTGCCAGAAGCCGGGGGCTGGCTTAAAATCGGCCGGGGTGCGTTCACAGCACATGGGATTAGCATACTGGGGTCTATAGGGATAATTTTTTACCTCATGGTGCAGCAGCGCTTTGAGTATCAGTATGTATGGGCGCACGTTTCGGAAGACCTACCTTTCAAATATATTTTCTCTGCCTTTTGGGAAGGCCAGGAGGGTAGTTTTCTACTCTGGATGTTCTGGCACATCGTTCTGGGAATGGTGTTGATGTTCAAGGCTGGGGAATGGGAAGCCTCGACCCTCGCTGTTGTTTCGGTAGTCCAGGCGGTGCTGGCCTCCATGATTCTCGGCATCCACCTCGGCTGGGGTGAAGATGCCCTGAAATTGGGGTCTAATCCCCTGTTATTGCTTCGGGAGACGATGGATGCCCCCATATTCAACAACGCCGATTATTTGAAGCTTATCAAGGGTAACGGGCTAAATCCGCTCCTGCAAAACTACTGGATGACCATCCATCCCCCTACCCTTTTCCTGGGATTTGCCTCTGTAACCATCCCCTTTGCTTATGCCATTGCTGGACTCTGGGAACGCAAACACCGGGAATGGCTTAGTGCAGCCCTGCCATGGGCCTTGTTCTCCGGTTCTATCCTGGGCACCGGGATCCTGATGGGCGGTGCCTGGGCTTACGAAGCTTTAAGCTTTGGTGGCTACTGGGCATGGGACCCGGTAGAAAATATGTCCCTGGTACCCTGGCTTATCCTCATAGCCGGTATCCATACCAACCTGATCGCCAAGAGTACGGGACAGTCCATCAAAAGTACTTATATATTTTACCTGCTTTCTTTTGTTCTGATCGTCTATTCCACCTTTCTAACCCGCAGCGGCATTTTGGGCGATACGTCTGTACATGCATTCACTGAAATGGGTCTGGAGGTACAGCTCATAGGTTTTCTTTTGCTGGCTGCCCTGGGAGGTGGCGGTCTATACTTTTTCCGTCAGCGCGGAATACCCGTGCCGGAAAAAGAAGAACCGCTCGCCTCCAAAGAATTCTGGATGTTCATCGGAACCTTGGTACTGCTTTTTTCTGCGGCGATAATTACGGCATCTACCTCTCTCCCAGTTTTTAACAAAATTATGCAGATTTTTGATCCGGTTTATCAGGGCAGGGTGATTACCGACCCTGTGGCCCACTACAACAAAAACCAGCTATATCTGGCCATTTTCATCGGGTTGTTATCCGGCGGGGCCCAGTTTCTGCGATTCCGGGAGCCTAATTGGAATAAGCATTTAAAATTATTTGCCCTGCACAGCAGTGTGGCCCTGGCTGTAGCTTTTGTTCTGAGTTTCCTGATTACCCGGTGGATAGAAATCACTGCGTGGCAGTATTGGCTACTGCTGTTTTCGGCAGTTTTTACTATCGTGAGCAACGTAGATTATCTATTTGCCTTCCTAAAGGCCAACCTGAAAGCAGGTGGCTCGGCCTTTTCCCATATTGGTTTCGGGATAATGATAGTCGGTATCCTAGCATCCGGTTTGAACAAGCGTATTATTTCCAACAACCCCTTCGTGATGGAAGGGTTAATAGAAGGGGCTGATGATGAAGCTATGCGTAAGAATATCCTCCTCTTCAAAAACAGCCCCACCTTCATGGAGGGATATGAGGTAACGTACACCCATGATACGCTGGAAACTTATACCAGGACGTTTACGGTGAACTTCCGGCGCAAAGGGGAAGACGGGAAAGTCCTGGAGGATTTCAACCTGTATCCCAATGTTTTGTACGAGAAAACTTTCGAAAAAATCGCCGCTTCCAATCCTTCCACGCGACGGTATTTGCAGAAAGACATTTTCACTCATATTGCTTCGCTGCCAACGGTGGAAATAGACCTTACCCAGCGGCAGGCCAAGGAGGACAGCCTGAACTACCGTCAGCTTTCCCTGTTAAAAGGCCAGAATATAGTGTTCCAGGATACCGTTAAACTGGATTCGCCAGATACCACGCTTGTCCGGCAATATACCCTTAAGCTGGAATCCATCACCTGGAATCCCAAAAACCCAGACTATATTGCAGAGCCTGGGGATTATGCACTCGGGGCACGTATCCTGGTAAAGCGCGATGACCAGGAAGAAGCATTTGTCGCCGATCCTGTTCTGGTCCTGCGCAACGAGACCTTATTCTCCTACCCGGCACAAATAAACGGTCTCAGCGCCCGTATTCGCCTCAACGATGCCTTTCTCCAGCAGGTGATGCAGGAAGAAGAGAGCATGGACTATGAAAAATTCGAGTTGGCAGTAGGAGAATCCGTTTCGTTCCGGGATTTCAACATCCGCCTGGAGGCTTTTGATAAATCTCCTTCAACCGAAGACTATCGCAAGCAGGCAGGGGACCTAGCCATCGGGGCGCAGCTCCAAATCCAGGGACCTGCAGGAAAAACAGACCGTGCCCAACCCGTTTTTGTGATCCGCAATAACGAAGCCTATGACTACAAAGATATTTCCGGGAATTTAGGCCTGCATTTCCGATTCCCCCGCCTGGATCCCAAATCCGGAAAAATATCCCTACTTGTTGCCCAGGAAGGTCAACAAAAATCTCCGATACCTGTAGAACTTGCTACCGATGCCCTGCGCTCTGACTATATCGTACTGGAAGCTATTGAATTTCCGGGTATGAATTTGTTCTGGTTGGGAGCTTCCATGATGATGCTTGGATTAGCCCTGAGCATGGGTTACCGCATAACAAAAAAATAACGATGCGCATACTTGGCTACCTGGACTTTCCCGGCGTAAAAACGACGGTATTCAAAATGGATAATCGGCTTTCCGTGAAATTCGAAACGGGTTTGTATGAACAGATCTACAAATTCCGGGAAGGAGAAGGGGCCGATACTTTGGAGGCCATCACCCAATTAATCAACGAAGATTTCTTCCGGGGGGTAATGGTTCAGTTCCAACAAATGCATGCCCTAAGGCAGCAACGTCTCAATGCAGAAAGAGACAAAGATGTAGAAGAGGTATTCGAAGAAATTTATTAATCCCTTGTGGGCCAGCCCGAAAGGAATATTCAAAACCACTGCCATGTTTAATTTTTTCAAAAAAGATCCCGTTAAGGAACTGGAAAAAAAATATGCTATGCTCATGGAACAAGCCATGCAGCTACAGCGCAAAGGCGATATCAAGGGCTATGCAGCCAAAGTAGCAGAAGCGGAGGAAGTTCAAAAGCAAATCGAACAATTAAGCCAGTAATGCTGGTGCCAATGCCTCACACTTCTTTTATCTGTTGCAAGTAATTGCGCAAATATCCGGAAATCACTGCGAGGCCAAGTTCCAGATCGTGGTTGTTATTAATCACGATATCGGCTTCACTGATATACGGTTTGACGAAGCGTTCGAAAGCCGGTAATACGTGATGCTCGTAGCGGTATAGGACGTCATCCAGCCCATAATTGCGTTCCTTTTGATCTCTGCGTATCCTTCGGATTACTTTCAGGTTTTCTTTTGCATACAGAAAAACCTTCAGGTCTATCAGCTCTCTGATGCGTCGGAAGTGGAGTACGAAGATGCCCTCCACCAGGATGATAGGAGCCGGTTTGAAGATCAGGTCCCGGGCACCGGCTTCGGGATTATTAAAAGTATATTCCGGCCGATGCACTGCCTCCCCTTGCATCAGGGACAAAATATCCTTTCTAAACGCTTTCTTATCAATTGATTCCGGAAGATCAAAATTCAGGACTCCCTGATCATCCTTTTGTTGCCGGTCTTTTGGTTTATAATATTCATCTTGCGACACGATACAAAGTTCCTCTT
The DNA here is from genome assembly GCA_964527495.1 of uncultured Haliscomenobacter sp. Taxonomy (GTDB): domain Bacteria; phylum Bacteroidota; class Bacteroidia; order Chitinophagales; family Saprospiraceae; genus JADJPL01. The sequence continues at coordinate 3,612 of CAZGOT010000014.1, read as the reverse complement.
CGGAAAAAAGGCTACGCAATCGGCGTACAAAAGTGGTCTTTCCAGATCCGCTTCCACCGGTAATACCAATGATCAATGGTTTGTTCATAAGTTTGTATTGGGATGCAAAAATAAGCAGTACTGCGAACCTTCCACCAAGAGTTTTTGTTAGTTTTGTCCGCAACACAAAATAAGCAACATGGAATTGGCATTGACAGTGCTTCGCGGCATTTTGGGAATGGTTTTTTTAATATTGGTTTGCTATGTCTTCAGCACAAACCGGTCTGCTATCAACTGGAGGACGGTGGGTGTTGGTATCCTTTTACAGTTAGTCCTCGCATTTTCTATTCTCCAGGTGCCAGGGGTAAGCCAGGTGTTTGACTTAGGTGCAAAGTTTTTTCAGCAAGTCCTTCAGTTTTCCTCTGCAGGAGCGGAGTTCTTGTTTAGCGGGTTGGTGACGGATACGGATACGTTTGGCTATATTTTTGCTTTTCAGGTATTGCCAACGATTGTCTTTTTCTCTTCGTTAGCAGCGGTATTATTTTATCTGGGCATATTACAAAAAATTATTTTTGGCCTTGCCTGGATAATGAAGCGGACCATGCACATTTCCGGACCGGAGAGCCTTGCTGCTGCGGCTAATGTATTCATTGGCCAGACCGAAGCGCCGCTATTGATACGTCCATACCTCAAGAACTTCACCCGTTCTGAAATCATGTGTCTGATGGCTGGGGGTATGGCGACAATTGCCGGGGGCGTTTTTGCCGCTTATGTTGGTTTCTTAGGTGGTTCCGATCCTCAGCAGCAATTTTATTTTGCCAAACATCTGCTTACTGCTTCGGTAATTTCAGCGCCTGCAGCGATTGTTGCTTCCAAAATACTCGTACCTGAAACAGAACCCAAGGACATCGAATCTCAGCTACAAATGGCCGAAGAACCCGATAATAACCTCCTCGATGCCATTGCCCGTGGTACTACAGATGGACTAAAGCTCGCCATCAACGTGGGGGCTATGCTCTTGGTATTCACCGCCCTTGTCTTTATGCTGAACAAAATGATGCTCGAGTTTCCAGGCAAGTGGTTTAACCTCAACGAGCCGATTGCAGAAGCTACAAAGGGTCGGTTTGAAGGCTTTACCTTTACTTATCTCCTGGGGCTAATGTTTGCTCCCTTTGCCTGGTTACTTGGCACGCCTACCCAGGATATCACGATCGTAGGACAATTGCTTGGGATGAAAACGATGATAAACGAATTTGTTGCCTACTCTGAGCTTGGAAACATGCGTCTTTCCGGAGTCGTACTCGATCCTAAATCCACCCTCATCGCAACTTATGCGCTTTGTGGGTTTTCCAACTTTGCTTCTATTGGTATCCAGATAGGTGGCATCAGTGCTCTTGCACCAAATCAGCGCAAAAACCTCACCGAGCTCGGTTTGCGCGCATTAATAGGTGGAACGGTGGCTTGTTTTATGACGGCTGTTATTGCCGGTATTTTATATGAGTTTTAAGCCAACTGGCGGCGAATTTGTCGTTCGTGCCTTTTAAAATGCAGCATAAAGAACGTCACCAAGCCTTCCAGGGAAATTTTACCTGCCCGTGGATGGCGAAAAATTTCCAGCGGGAATGCCTCGTCCGGCATGTTTGCCAGAAAGTCGCGCATTTCCTGCCGTATTTTCCTATACTCATCGGCAACCTCTTTTAAAGAAGCGACTTCGGGAAAACTTTCCTCAGCGATGGCACGGGGTGCTTTAATTTTCAAGGGAAGAGCCATAAAAAGCCGCAGGAGTGCAATCCGCGCTTCCGTGATCCAGGTTGCACGGGGAATGTCCTGCAGGCCGCTGGATATTTTCTTTCGCAAGTATTTAAGTGAACCAGCCTCCGACAAGATCAAGTGCTGCAATACCTGTATGGAGGACCATGCACCGGGTGCCGGGGATTTTAACAAATCTGCATCCCGGTATTGCTCAAGATCCTTTAGCAACATTTCGAGGTGCTTATCCAGCTTGTCGAATTTTTTTAAAATATTTGCTTTTTTCATATACTAATTTTTTACATACCTTAACGGGGCATTGAGGTTGTACAGGGTAAAGGCCCATTTATCTGCCTGTTCTTCTATAACCATTGCGGTAGGCTTACCTGCTCCATGGCCAGCTTTTGTTTCGATACGAATCAGCGTGGGGTTTTTGCCTGCATTACTTTGTTGAAGACGGGCAGCAAATTTAAAAGAATGCGCCGGCACCACCCGGTCGTCATGGTCTGCCGTAGTCACTAAAGTTGCGGGGTAAGCCGTACCCTCTTTTAGGTTATGGAGCGGAGAGTAGCCCAGCAAATATTTGAACATTTCCGGGCTTTCATCGGCAGTGCCATAATCGAATGCCCACCCGGCCCCTGCGGTAAATTTATGATATCGGAGCATATCCAACACCCCCACTGCAGGAAGGGCTACTTTAAAAAGTTCGGGACGCTGGGTCATACAAGCCCCAACGAGCAGTCCGCCATTGGATCCACCGGAGATAGCCAGGCGTTCCGGGGAAGTATAGCCTTCAGCAATCAGGTATTCTGCAGCAGCAATAAAGTCATCGAATACGTTTTGTTTTTGCATCTTAGTCCCTGCCAGATGCCATTTTTCCCCATATTCCCCCCCACCCCGGAGGTTAGGTACAGCATAAACGCCTCCATTTTCCATCCAGACAATATTCGAAGTACTAAACCAGGGCGTCAGGCTGATGTTAAAGCCGCCATATCCGTAGAGCATAGCGGGGTTTTTGCCGTTGCGCACCAGCCCTTTTTTATAGGTTATAAGCATTGGCACTTTGGTACCATCTTTGGATGTGTAAAACACCTGTTCTGAAGTATAATCTTCAGGATTAAAACGAACTTTGGGACGGATGTAGAGTTCAGACTTGCCGGTAGCCACATCGAAACTGTAGATAGTAGGTGGGTTAATATAATTCGTAAAGGTATAATACAGGGTTTTTTCCTCCCATTTTGCACTGAAACCCTCAGCAGTACCCTGCCCTGGAAGTTGGATTTGGCGGATCACCTTACCCTTGAGATCAACCTGCTCGACCAGGGAAAGGGCGTCTTTCAGATATTGGGCAAAGAAATACCCCCCACCTGTAGAAACCGAAAGCGGTTCCGCGCGTTCCGGGATAACGTCTTTCCAGTTTTCCGGACCAGGCATTGTCGCATTTACCTGGACAAGTCGCTGGTTGGGCGCGTTCAAATTGGTGAGGATAAACAGCTTTTCCCCTTCGCTATGTACAACGACATGTTCTTTCTCAAAATTATCAATTACTGTCCGAATTGGCGAGTTTACCTTTTTCAAATCCTTAATATACAACTCATTACCTGAGGTGGATACGGAAGCCAGGATTACCAGCCAACGGCCGTCTTCCGTTACATACGCCTGGATATACCTGCGCGGGGTCTTTTCCCCGCCAAACACCAGTTCGTCAGCTTTTTGCGGTGTTCCGATTTTGTGATAATACAGTTTGTGATATTGGGTTAGACCGGAAAGTGCACTACCCTCTTTAGGTTTATCATAGGATTTTTTGAAGAACCCGCCACCCCCTTGCTCTACGCTCCTGCCCTACATGACGCTCTTCCGATCCTGCCCGACCAGGGATTTGGT
>CAZGOT010000013.1:0-27325 GCA_964527495.1 uncultured Haliscomenobacter sp. | reverse complement strand
ACATGTAAGGTACAGGCCCCGGGCGATACAAACGTCCGGGGCTTTGTCGTTTTATGCAATTTCCATTCGCCGCGTTGTCCTAAAATGAAACAAGACCTGCAATCAGTTCTCGAGTATTATGCAGATTTGTATAACAGGCCTTCCTTCATTGCAGAAGATCCTATCTGTATTCCGCATCGCTTTTCTGTCCGGCAGGATGTTGAGATAACGGCGTTCTGGACTTCCATGTTAGCCTGGGGACAACGCAAAACAATTATCCGCAAGGCAGAGGAATTATTTGAGATGATGGATAATGCTCCCCACGCATTTATTCTGGGACATACCGAAAAAGATTTGAAGCCCTTCCTGGATTTTAAGCACAGGACTTTTCAGGCGGAGGATGCGCTGTATTTCATAGCATTTTTTCGACAGTATTTTGAGCATTTTAATAGCCTGGAGGATGCTTTTGCGCGTTTTTTGACACCGGAAAGCAGCCACATAGGCCCTGCCTTGAGTGGGTTTCACCGCTTGTTTTTTCCACCGGGGCATAGTTCCCGGCGCACGGAAAAGCATGTGGCTTCTCCCGACCGGGGCTCTACCTGCAAACGGCTGAATATGTTCCTGAGGTGGATGGTGCGCGATGATGAAAAAGGCGTGGATTTTGGGTTGTGGAAGCAGATCCGGCCTGACCAGCTCCTGATGCCGCTGGATGTACATGTTGAACGCGTTGCAAGGAGGTTTGGCCTTATCCAACGCAAAACAAGGGATTGGGAAACGGTCCTGGAACTTACCGAAAACCTCAGGCATTTTGATCCTGCTGATCCTGTCCGATACGATTTTGCCCTTTTTGGCATTGGAAAACTGGGAGAGTAAAGCTCCCTGCCTTCCTGTATATGCGGGATTTATGCCTTGTTGATGCGGATTTCCTGAATTATTGGCTTTCCATTACTTAGGCGGATGAACAGGTACATCCGGTAATTGCCGGTATTTGTAGCAAGGTTGCCGATGTAATAAAGGGAATCGTTCCCTTTGGAAGTACCCTGATGCACCTCGCTGAATCCTTTAGGAGCGTGCTTTTCAAAAAATGCTTTCAGCAGTTGTATCGCCTGCTCCTTCGAAACCATATCTTCCTGATCAGGAAGCGAAATCTCTACTGTACTGTCGAGGTACTGTTCCAGGTTAGCAACCTGGCCACTTGCAATTGCCCGGACAATAGTATCCATATCGCCGGAATTACCAACGGGAAACAGCAAGCACAAAAACAGAAGGATATGCATGGTTATGTGGTATTTTCTTTTTATGCATTATTAAAACGCAAATACCTTTGTAATAATTGCATTTATCCCCTGTTTAGTTCCAACCGATACCTTAAATTCAGCGTTTCATTGTATCTGATCAGTTGGCAGGAAAGTTTTATAGCAGGCCTGCTGTCTGAGTTGATAACGAAATCAAAAACTAACAGGATAAGCAGTTCGTTCCAAATTTATGGCAAATACACATCTGACAATGCACGCACCTCGTTTTTTGCTGGCTATTCTGGATGGCTGGGGCTTGGGGCAGATGCCGCAAGCTGACGCTATTTCCCAGGCAGATACGCCTTATTTTGACTATCTCTGGGAACATTTTCCCCATTCAACCCTCGTGACTTATGGGGAAGAAGTAGGCCTTCCAGAAGGGCAAATGGGCAACTCTGAAGTCGGCCACCTGAATATAGGAGCCGGCCGGGTAGTATATCAGGAACTTGCCCGTATCAACAAAGCGGTTCGGGAAGGAAGTCTACGGCATAATCCCGTTCTGCTCCAGACTATTGAATTTGCAAAGGCCCAACGGCGGCCGCTTCACCTTATAGGGCTGTATTCCGATGGTGGTGTTCATTCCCATCTCAACCATTGCAAGGCACTTGTTGAAATTGCTGAGGAGCAGGGAGTAGAAGAAGTGTATATTCATGCCTTTACCGACGGGAGGGATTGTGACCCTAAAAGCGGGTATAAGTTTATCGAAGATCTGTTGCATTTTCTGCAGCAGAAACGCACCAAACTCGCTACAGTCAGTGGGCGCTACTACGCTATGGACCGCGATAAGCGCTGGGAGCGCATCCGCCTGGCATATGATCTGTTGGTGAACGGTAAAGGTACCGAAACAAGGGATATCCTGGCTGCTATCCAGGCCCGCTATGATGCTGGTGAAACAGATGAGTTTCTCCAACCTATGCTGGTAGAGGGGCATAAAGGCCTTATCAAATCAGGGGATGCAGTGTTGTGTTTTAATTTCCGTACGGATCGCCCCCGGCAAATCACCATGGCACTCACCCAGCAGGATTTTCCTGAACAGGGTATGCACAAACTTGACCTGTGCTATTCTACCATGACTGTTTACGACGAAACGTTTCAGGGTGTGGAACCCCTTTTTCGCAACGACAACCTGCGCAATACTTTGGGAGAGGTATTGGCCAATGCAGGAAAGACGCAGGTACGGATTGCCGAAACGGAAAAATACCCGCATGTTACCTTTTTCTTTTCCGGTGGCCGTGAAGAAGCTTTTCCCGGTGAGCGCAGAATCCTTATTCCTTCTCCTAAAGTGCCGACCTACGACCTTCAGCCAGAGATGAGTGCGGCTGGCATTGCGGAAGCAATCACGCAGGATATGCGGGATAATCTTCCAGACTTCATTTGTCTGAATTTTGCCAATGCGGATATGGTTGGGCATACGGGGGTTTTATCCGCGGCCGTTCAGGCAGCGGAAACGGTGGATGCCTGTCTGAAAAATGTGCTCGACACAGCACTTTCCCTTGGTTACGAAGCGCTGGTAATCGCTGATCACGGAAACTCTGATTTCATGGTCAATCCAGATGGTACTCCAAATACTGCTCATACTAAAAACCTGGTACCCTGCATTTTTGTGGGCAATAAGGTTACGTCGGTAAGCGTACGTAATGGAAAACTTGCCGATATTGCTCCTACGATCCTTTCCCGCCTGGGTGTCGCTGTTCCTGTGGAAATGGATGGGGATATTCTGGTGGAAACAGAAAGCTCCCAGGAGCCATAAATAGCTTTAAGAGCATAATGAATATGGGCTTGATAAAAAAAAGAAACGCTTTGTCGGTTACTTCGGGTTTGCTGGTGTTTTTTGCCGTATTTCTGTTTTTTGGGTGCGGCAATTCTGCAAAACCGGGGCAAACAGATAAGGCTTTACCCGTTTTTTTCGATTTGCGGGATTATTTTCAAAAAGAAATGGATTATCTCACCAAAAAACAGCCCACTGCAAAAAAAACAGTTCGGCTGAATGGACAAGAATCCATACTTCCTTCTACCGCAATTTCCTATGTGGATGAACTTGCGCCTTTTGCCAACTCCGATATCAACAAACCTTCCTGGAAAGATAAATATCAGGTGGATAGTATGCTTACGGATGGGGGCCTGGAAGAAATCAGGTATATGGCGAAAGATGCTTCGCTCAAAACCAGGGAATTGCGTATTGCCTTCCGGGATGGCAGTGTGGAAAAGGTCTGGATTCGAAATGCTATCCACAGTATTATTTCAGAGTCAGATCAGGAATTGAAGTACGAGCGGGAGAAAGGGTATTCTATTCAAGGTAGGCAAGCGGGGCGTTTTATTGCGGAAAAGCGGTTTTTTGTACAAGTGGCATTCTAAGAAAAAAAAGAGGTAGCGCAAAAGCACTACCTCAGCCCTAACCAAATAAAACCAAATTATTTTTTGAACCAATTTTTTGCCTGAAAGCTATTCAGTGGGGGAAGCTGAAAAAAGTTTGCCGCATAAAAACCCCACAGACCAATAAATAATCTTATTAAAATCGCGGGCACCCCGGCAGGATAGCTTTTTGAAAGGGAACTTGCAGGTATATATTTTGGAGGTGTTGTAAAAACCAATCTCTCTTATTTTTACCCTGCTTAGGCAAAGATATGGACTTATTGTAAAAAATACAATAACAAAAATGATAAAAATTTTATTATTTTTTTCGTTTTTTCGCCTTTTGTGCTGGTTGTTTTTGATTATTTTATAAAAAATCGGGAAAATCAAGTGCTGAACAAGAAATCGGTTGCGCATGATTAATTTTTTATTCCATAATTCGCAAAAATTCAGTACAAAATTTTGTTTTTATTGAAAAATAAAAATTTTATACTGAATTTTAATTTACAAAAATGACAATTATCTTAAGGGCTTATTTAGGACGAAAAAATAGGAGTAATATGCCTGGGAGCAATTTATTGTTGATCGTTGCAGCGCTTTCCATATTTTGTTTGCCAGTAGAAATGAAGGCACAGAATGGCACGGATGAGGATGCGTTTTTTATACGCAAAATATACGATGCCGCGCTTACACAGGGTCAGTCCTACGGGTGGCTGGAATATTTGTGCAATCGTGTGGGGCCGCGATTGAGTGGCACGCCACAGGCTGCAGCAAGTGTGGAATATACCCGGCAAATGCTGGACACTATGGGATTGGATGAAGTGTGGCTTCAACCCTGCATAGTGCCACATTGGTACCGTGGGGAAAAAGAAGAGGCGAGAATCGTAAATTCCCGAAAAGTGGGTACAGTGGACCTGCGCGTCGTCGCACTGGGTAATTCAGTGGGAACAGGCCCAATGGGGCTAACTGCTGAAGTAGTGGAAGTCCAAAGTCTGGATGAGGTGGATAAACTTGGATCTGCAGTTGCAGGCAAGATAGTATTTTTCAACCGCCCTCTGGACCCACGGCAGATTAACACCTTCGCAGCTTATGGTGGTGCAGTAGACCAGCGTGCATTGGGTGCTTCCCGTGCTTCGAAATTCGGTGCTGTTGCGGTTATCGTACGGTCTATGACAACCCGACAGGATGATATCCCGCATACAGGGGGAGTGAATTATCTGCCGGGTAGCGACCCTATACCCGCATTGGCTGTTAGTACGAACGACGCAGAACTTTTGCACAGGCTACTGCTGGAAGAACCTGTTCAAGTATTTGTGCGCAATACTAGTCGTATGCTGGAGCCCAAACCTTCTCATAATGTCATTGGAGAAATAAAAGGCAGTCGTTATCCGAATGAAATCATTCTTGTCGGGGGGCACCTGGATTCCTGGGATTTGGGCACGGGGGCACATGATGACGGGGCGGGCTGTGTACAGGCAATGGATGTCCTGCAGATTTTTAAAAGGATAGGGTATACGCCACGGCGTACAATCCGTTGTGTATTATTTATGAACGAAGAAAATGGTGGGGCGGGGGCAAAAGCATACGAAGCGGCATCGAGGGAGAAAAAAGAGTTTCACCTGGCGGCAATAGAGTCTGATCGGGGTGGATTCACGCCCCGTGGATTTACCTGTGAAGCAGAGGATAGTGTATTTGAAAAATATTTCAAAACCGCACTGGCGTGGACGGATCTCCTTTCCCCCTACGGACTTGAAATTCGGAAAGGGGGTTCTGGCGCGGATATTGGTCCTCTTAAAAACCAAAAAGGGTTGCTTATTGGTTTTGAGCCGGATACCCAGCGCTATTTCGATTATCACCATACAGATATTGACCGCTTTGATGCTGTAAATAAGCGGGAGCTTGAACTTGGGGTAGCCGCTATGGCCAGCCTGATATATCTTCTGGATAAATACGGGCTGTAAAACAAAATACCGATATGGAAAAGGATTACGATACGGGAAGACAAGAGAGTATCCTGGTTCATGGAAAGGTATTTGTGCCTTTTCTTGAGCGGGAAGCGATACAAAAGCGGATTGAGGAGTTAGGATTGGAGATTACTGCAAAATATGCGGGAAAAGCTCCGATATTTCTCGGTGTGCTCAATGGTGCTTTCGTTTTTTGTGCGGATTTGCTAAGGGCCTGCAAGCTGGAGTGCGAAGTGGCGTTTCTCCGCATGGCTTCCTACAGGGGTATGCATTCCAGTGGGGATATTGTCACCGTTCTTGGCCTGGATAGGGAAATTTCGGGTCGGCACGTTATCATTGTTGAGGATATCGTTGATACGGGCAGAACTATGAGCCGGCTGATGCAGGACCTGCAGGCACAGAACCCGGAGTCGGTGGCTATAGTTTCTCTGCTTTTCAAACCTACAGCCCTGGAGGCACCCCTGGAGATAGATTTTCTGGGTTTTGAAATTCCGAATAAGTTTGTCCTGGGCTATGGCCTTGATTATGATGGTATCGGAAGAAATTTGCCTGATTTGTATCAGTTAGGGGAGTAATTGGGGAAATTTTAAGTTGCGCAGATGCTGCCACAAATCTTTTTTACAAGCTAGTACGTCTAATTAATGGCGACGTTCTTCTAAGCATTTTTTTGTTTTCACAAAACAGCGGTACCTTCAACATTTGGAAAAATCTTTTCGGCCATGATGGATATCAGTGAAAATGTCAGACTTGCCGTGCGGGCAATACGCGCTAACCTGTTGCGTGCCGTCCTTACCTTGCTCATTATCTCTTTTGGGATCATGGCCCTTGTAGGAATCCTTACGGCGATTGACAGTGCCATTTATTCCCTGAACGACAGTTTTTCTTCTTTGGGGGCGAATACATTTGAACTCAGGCCAATTTTTTCGGAAGGGGTGCGCGGCAACCGGGAAGGAAGGCGGGCCAAATCAGGGGAGAATATCAATTACCGGCAGGCTAGTGATTTCAAAGAGCGGTTTGATTTTCCAGGGTATGCTGCTCTTTCTCTGGATTGTACGGGCAATGCTGCGCTCCGGTATGGGGAAGAGAAGACCAATCCCAACGTCAGGATAGTCGGGATAGATGAAAATTATCTGGAGGCGCAGGGGCTCAACATTGAGTATGGCAGGAATTTTAGTGGGAAAGAGGTGGAATTGGGAAGTTTTGGTACGATAATAGGCAGGGATATTGTCAAATTACTTTTTAACAACCGCCCGGAAAAGGCGTTGGGTCAATCTATTTCGGCGGGTAACATGCGGCTCAAGATAATCGGCATCCTGGAATCCCGGGGTGCGAGCATGAACCAAAGTCAGGACCGGAGAATCCTCATACCCCTTCTGACGGCTAAGCGGTTTTATGGATCTTCCAGTTCCAATTACCGCATACTGTTTTCTGTTTACGATCCCATGCAGCTCGACAATGCCGTTGCTTCTGCTACAGGGTTGATGCGCAACATCCGCAGGCTGAAGGCTTTTGAAGAAAACGATTTTGAAGTCTTGAAAAGCGACAGCCTCGTGTCCATTATCAAAGAGAATACCTTATACTTTCGCCTTGCGGCGGTAATTATTGCTCTGATAACATTACTAGGTGCTGCTATTGGTTTAATGAATATCATGCTTGTTTCGGTAACCGAACGTACCCGCGAGATCGGGGTGAGCAAGGCCATAGGGGCGACGCGGCAAAACATTCTGATTCAGTTTCTGACGGAGGCGGTAGTTATTTCTTTACTGGGAGGAGCATTCGGTATAGTTTTAGGTGTGATGATAGGTAACACCGTTACCCTTTTTATGGGTGGGAGTTTTATTTTTCCCTGGCTTTGGATTTCGATAGCTGTGGTCGTCTGTACGGTTGTTGGATTGGTTTCGGGACTTTATCCAGCCATGAAAGCGGCACAGCTCGACCCGATTGAATCCCTGCGTTATGAATAGTTTAGGCTTTTATTGGGCTGCATGAAAAGGGAATTCCTTCTCAATATCGCCTTTTTGCTTGCGGTCAACCTCGTAGTCAAGCCTTTATATTTATTTGGAATTGACCGTTCGGTTCAGAATATAGCGGGGCAGGGCGAATACGGTCTTTACTTCGAGTTATTCAATTTTACTTTTCTTTTTCAAATGCTGAACGATCTGGGTATTCAGACGTACAGCAACCGCTATGTTGCGCAGCATCCGGGGCAGGTTGGGGTATTTTTTTCAGAGACTTTAAGTTTAAAATTATTACTGGGGCTATTATTTGTCACCATAGCAGGTGTTTTCGGATATTTTGCGGGCTATTGGGTGGAGGTGCCGGAGTTATTGGTGGGCATGACTGTCGTACAGTTTATGAATTCGATGGTACTGTATTTGCGGTCTATTATTTCCGGACTTGGGCGATATTTTACCGACAGCATATTATCGGTGCTGGATAAGTCGCTTCTGATTGGGGTATTGGGTGTTCCGTTTTTTTGGGGTTATGCGGAGAAAGATTTTTCCATTCTATGGTTTGTATATGCTCAGATTGGGGCAGCGGCAGTAACTATGTTTACTGCGTTGGTGGTTTTATGGCGAATAATTGGAGGCGCGGGCACTCAACTCCGTTGGGCTCCTGCTGCATATACGAGATTGTTAAAAGCGGGTTATCCTTATGCACTTGCAGTCGCACTAATGACGATATATACTCGGATAGATGCGGTGATGATTGGTCGGCTGCTCAGTGATGGGAAGCAGCAGGCAGATTGGTATGCTTCGGCATATCGGCTGTTAGATGCGATGGGGATGATAGGTTATTTATTTGCGGGGTTATTGCTGCCGATGTTTTCAAAAATTGCATCTGACCGGGCTGCATTGCAATCCCTGGCCGATATGGGTTTGAAACTAATTTGGAGCGGAGCACTGGCAGTGGTGCCTGCGATTATTATTTTCCGTGCGCCCATTATGATTTCGCTATATGCGCATGCGAATTTTTATTCTGCCGACTTGCTTGGCTGGCTTTGTGCCAGTTTTATTCCGCTAAGTGGAGGGTATATCCTGGGGACATTACTGCTGGCAGCAGGAAAGCTGCGGTGGCTGAACGTATTTTATTTTCTTGGTATTCCGCTGAATATGGCGCTCAATTGGTTTCTTTTGCCCTACTACAAAGCAGGAGGAGCGGCAATGGCCACATTGGTGACGCAGTCGTTTATTTTCCTTGCTTTACTATTTTCGGGCAGGTACTGGCTTGGTTTTTCGGTTTCGCCGCAGCTATGGTTGCGTTTTGTACTTCTTTTGGTTCTGAGCGCAATGTTGGCCTTTTTAGCAAAGCAGGCATTATTCCCTTTCTTTGGATGGTGGGCGCTGATCGGATCGTTAGCAGGTTCAGGTCTTTTGGCGGTGCTGCTGCGTCTGCTGGATATCCGTGAATTTTTCCATCTTTTAAAAAGCCGTACGTAAGGATATAGTGTACACGAGTGTGTTTTGAGCAAATTTTCAAGACAGGTCGGGTAAAATGCACTAAACCTATTGAGGCGAAGTATATTTACCAGGTTTCGAAAAAAGTCAAGGCAGCGAAATACGTTTGAGTAGGCTCTAAGGAATACCGGGGCGAATAAAATAAGTGCAAACATGAAACAAGAGAATCACCTGGCCGGGGTAGTTCGGGTCATCTGGGAATGGAGGAGGGCACTGATTGGCATAAGTGTAGCATCAGGAGTATTTACAGCTATTGTTTCCCTGTTTTTACCGAATTATTACATGGCTGAAACCCTTTTCCTTGCTGCCAATCCGAATCAGGCACGGCCAGAAATACTTTTTGGAAAAGGTAATTTAGGTACGGAAATTTATGGTGGTGGAGATGATATGGACAGGATCCTTTCGATTGCGGAATCGAGTGAACTGGTAGATTTTCTCGTAGATTCCTTTAATCTGTACCGCCATTATCAAATTGACCCTTCTCATCCCAAGAGTCTGCACAAGGTACGGATGCGATTTCACGCGCTTTATACCGTTAAGAAGACAAAGCTTGATGCCATTGAGCTTGAAGTTGAGGACCAGTCTCCGGAAGTAGCTGCGGCAATTGCCAATGCGGCCAGGGAGCGCATCAACTATTTAAGTGAACGGATAGTGAAGAACAATCAGCAGATGATTCTGGAATCCTATCGCAGGAATTTGTTGGTCAAAAAAAGGCAGATTAACGAGTTGACAGATAGCGTGGCAGTCATGCGGAAAAAATATGGAATTTATAATCTGGGAGAGCAGTCCAGAAAATTCTCTGAGCAGGTGGTAACTTCAGAGTCAAATTTGGATCAGTTAAGGGGGCGTTTGGATCAGATGCGTAAAAATCCGAGAATTGCGCGGGATTCGGTAGCGTACGCGGAGGTGTATGCTGCGGGGTTACAGCGGGAGGTAGACAGTTTGCGGGTGCGATTCAAGCGGTTTAGCGATGCTCAGTTGGCATTGACGACGATTGAAACGCAATATTTTGCTGCAAATGGGCAATATGGGGATGATGTTGAACGGACCCGGTTGCTGGAGTCGGCATTTCAGGCGAATGTTCCGGCTTTGTTTGTCGTAGAAAAAGCAGAAGCGCCGAAGGTGAAATCCAGGCCTAAGCGATCTTTAATCGTAATTGGTGCGGTGATAGGGGCTTTATTTTTATCGCTACTTTCGATTTTGTTGATAGAGTCGTACAGGGGATTTGACTGGGGCACCTTTTTCAAATCAGGGAGATGACCCAGGGGTCTTGGAAAGAACGGTTTGCTTTGCTTTCCATAACGGAAAAGCTCTTCGTGTTTTGGGCAATTTTTTTGCTGGTATCTTTCGCCTCGGCGGTTGGCAGTGGAGTATATCCTATTGCATTAGCTCCAGTTGTTTTACTGATTTTTTACTGGGTCATAATGGATTTTAAGGCACTTTTTCTAGTGTTGATGGCGTGTATCCCGCTATCCACAGAAGTGGTGTTGCCCAATGGTTTTGGGACGGACCTTCCAACAGAGCCCATTATTATTGGGCTAATGGGGATAGCGCTTCTTGTTTTTGTCCATCGGAACAGGGACCTTAGGAACGACTTGTTTTTGCACCCGCTTACTATTTTATTAATTCTGCATTTGTTGTGGATTTATTTTTCCACTGTACAATCGGAATTATTTTTTGTTTCGTTCAAATTTTCTTTGGCAAAGACCTGGTACGTTGTAGTATTTTATTTTTTGGCTTATTACTTGTTAAAAACGGAGGAGCAATTTGTTCGTGTCATTTGGTGGGTTTTTTGGCCTTTGTTGTTCTCTGTTTTGGTAATTCTTGTGCGGCACAGCCTGGTGGGATTTTCTTTTGCGGAAGTCCACAAGGTTCTGCATCCGTTTCAGCGGAATCATGTCAGTTATGCGGCTTTGTTATCTCTTTTCTTACCCTATATTTGGCTATTGTATCAGGTGCGGAAAAGTAAGTCGGAGAAATTTTGGATAGGGATAGTTGCCGTGGTATTGGTCGTTGCGGTTTATTTTTCTTATACGCGTGCGGCATACGTTGCCCTTGCACTGGCCGTTGTTGCTTATTTTGTGTTTCGCCTGCGATTGATGAAGATCATTCTTCTGGCGGGATTACTTGTTGTAATGGCAAGTGCCGGGTATTTCTTATCCCAAAACAGGTTCCTTGCACTGGCACCGAATTATGATACCACAATTGCCCACCGGGAATTCGGCAGCCTTTTGGATGCGACGACAAAGGGGGAAGATATATCCACCATGGAGCGGCTTTACAGATGGATTGCCGGTGTGGAAATGAGCCGTAAAAAACCTTTAACCGGCTATGGACCAGGTAATTTTGTAAATTTTTACAAACCTTTTTCCATTACCAGTTTCAGGACGTATGTAAGCGGTAACGAGGAGCAGTCCGGGATACATAGTTACTTTTTAATGACGTTAGTCGAACAGGGATGGCCAGGTTTGCTGATTTTTTTGATTTTGAGCTTGTTCTTGTTTATCTGGGGAGAGCAGATTTATCATCAATCGGTTGATCCCTACCGGAAAGCGGTAACCATGTCCATATTGCTTAGCCTTGTCGTGATTTATGCCTTTTTAATCATCAATGATATGATTGAGACGGATAAAGTGGGATCTTTTTACTTTTTAAGTCTTGCAATGTTGGCGCGTATAGACTTGCTAAATTTGCGGGAATCAGGCCAAAAGGCGGGATCCGAAAAAAACAGCGGCGAAGCCGCATGAAACACTTACTATAATATTGAGTGCGGCATGCCCCCATCGCCCTTCCTGCATCAGTGCAAAGTTTTCCATGGAGAAAGTAGAGAAAGTGCTGAAGCCACCACAAAAGCCAGCGGCGAGCAGGTAATGCAAATCAGAGGAAAGACTTCCACGGCTTCTCAGGCCGAGGACAAACCCCAGGATAAGGCAACTTAAGATATTGGATAAAAAGGTAGCGACGGGAAAAATCCAGCCCAGGGGAATACACCAGCGAGCCATAGAGAAGCGGAGCAAACTTCCCAGTCCACCACCCAGAAAAACCATCACATAAGTTTTAATCATAATATTTGTATGGTTTCACTGCCCAGTTATGCCCGCCGATGCGTCTAATGGGCAGGCAGGAAGGACATAAAAGCGTGCGAATCAAAACTAAAAATCCGATATGCCAGGGTTGGCTGCTAAACTTTTCTGTACTTTTACATAATTTTTCTGCTTAAGCAGTAATCAAATAAAAAATGGACTACAAGTCACTAATTGACATAAACAAGCTGCCCAGGCATGTTGCCATCATCATGGATGGAAACGGGAGATGGGCTAAACAGCATAATCAACCCCGTGTGTTTGGACACCGCAATGGGGTGAAGTCCGTTCGCGAAGTTACGGAAGCGGCTGCAGAAATCGGCATTGAATACCTGACTTTATATGCCTTCTCGACGGAGAATTGGGCTCGTCCCAAACTCGAAGTAGATACCCTGATGCGTCTGCTTGTTGAAACGCTTTCCCGTGAAATTGCTACCCTTAACAAGAACAATATCCGCCTGGAGGCGATCGGGGAACTGGAGAAGTTGCCTCAATCCACGTATGATGCCCTCCAGGCTGGCATAGCTGAAACGCGCAATAACTCCCGCATGACCTTGGTGCTTGCGCTGAACTACAGTGGAAAGTGGGAGATAGTCCGGGCAGCGCGGGACATAGCTGAAAAGGTACTGAAACAGGAAATCGAAATATCTGAAATTGACGAGCGTCTGATAAATAGTTTTTTGGCCACACAGGACATGCCCGACCCGGAGCTCCTGATCCGTACGAGTGGGGAACATCGGCTGAGCAACTTCCTGCTTTGGCAACTTGCGTACGCCGAACTCTATTTTACCTCCGTTTTCTGGCCTGATTTTACTAAAGCGCATTTTTACCAGGCCCTCCTGGATTTTCAAAACCGCGAGCGCAGGTTTGGTATGACCAGCGAACAATTGGCAAAATAAACAAACCTTTATTTTTTAGTATGTATTAAAAAATGCTGATGCTGTATGTAAAGCATACTATTATACCCTGCACGAAAATATTTTGAACAAATTATCGAGACAGGTCGGATAAAATCCACGAAACCTGGTTGGTGTGAAGGACATCAGCAAAAGCAGGATTTGATTTTTTATATTATCCCATAAAATCCAGGATACAACCCCGTTCAAAGATAAAGACTCTCTTAGGACTATAATGTGTACGTGTTGAAACCCCAATTACCAGGGTAAAAATCCCGTGTCCTTATCATTTCATTTTTTACCGTACTTTTGCGGTCGTTTTATCCACAGCGGTTAATCGCTATTGTTATGAAGTTTTGTGCTATGTGTGAAAAAAAAATATGCCGGATTGCTTTTGTATTGGCATTGAGCCTGTTGGGTAACCTTGCGGTAGCTCAAAAGACTGACTCTCTTCCGGTGGTGGATTATGCCAGCCCCAAGGAATTCGAAATTGGGGGGATTAATGTGACAGGGGCAAAATACAGTGATTTCAATGCGGTCATCAGCATTTCCGGATTAAAGGTAGGTAGCACGTTGCGCATACCGGGCCCCGAAATCCCCAAGGCAGTAAAATCGTTATGGAACCTACGCCTTTTTACTGACGTCCGGATTATTCAGGAAAAAACAATCGGGGATGTTATTTTCCTCGAAATACAGGTCCAGGAGCGTCCCAGGCTTTCCAATTACACTTATAAGGGCGTACGCAAAAGCCGTCACTCTGATTTGAACGATGCCATCAAGGAATATCTCTCGAAAGGGGGGATTGTTACAGAGAACCTGAAAGCTGGGGCTGCGGGGATCCTTCAGAAATATTTTGTAAAAAAAGGCTATCTGGACGCGAAGGTTACGGTTGCCGAAGAGCCGGATACTTCCCGTACCAATGCAGTATTGCTGGTCTTTGGAATTGACCAGGGTCCCAGAATTAAAATCAGCAATATCGAAGTGGTGAACAATACGGCGGTCAAAGACAAGAAACTGCTGGGAAAACTGAAAAAGACTAAAGAAAAGAGTAAGATTTTCGCTTCATCCAAGTTTATCCGGGACGATTACGAGAAAGACAAACAGGAGCTAATCAAATATTACAATAATATAGGATACCGGGATGCACGCATTTTGTCGGATAGTTTCTGGCGGGATGAAAAAGGGTTGCTTCAAATGGCTCTTCGGGTTGAAGAGGGCAATCGGTATTACTTCCGAAAGATGATCTGGAAAGGTAATTCGGTTTACGATACAACGGTACTCAACCAGGTCCTTGGCATTAAATCAGGGGATGTGTATAACCAGGAGCTCCTGGAGGACCGTTTGAAATTCAGTAAGGAAGGACGGGACGTGAGTACTTTGTACATGGATAACGGTTATCTGTTTTTTAATGTTGATCCGGTTGAAGTTGCTATTGAAGGGGATTCGATTGACATGGAGTTACGCGTTTTTGAAGGCCCTCAGGCGACGATAGACAAGGTGGTCATCGCAGGGAATGACAGAACCCACGAGCATGTTATCCGGCGGGAGTTGCGTACGCTGCCCGGAGAAAAATTCAGTCGCTCGGATATCATTCGTTCCCAGCGGCAGATTATCAACCTGGGATATTTCAACCAGGAAAATCTGGGTATCAATACTCCGGTGAATCCTGAGCGGGGGACGGTGGATATTGAGTATGCGGTGGAAGAAAAGCCATCTGACCAGTTGGAGCTTTCTGCGGGCTGGGGTGGCAACCGGCGGGTAATTGGTACCTTGGGGGTTTCTTTCAACAATTTCTCTGTCCGCAATATCCTCAATAAAAGTGCGTGGCGCCCATTGCCGATGGGAGACGGGCAGCGCGTATCTATCCGAGCCCAGTCCAATGGGGAATTTTTCCAGTCATATAATGTTTCCTTCACCGAGCCTTGGCTGGGGGGCCGTAAGCCCAATTCTTTTTCCGTTGCGGGTTTCTACAACCGCTTTGCATTTGGGAGCCGGGCGTTTGGAAATTATCAGAGCTTCAACATTATTCAGGGTTCTGTGAGCCTGGGTACGCGTTTGAAATGGCCTGACGATAACTTTGTATCCAGTACAGCCGTCAATCTTCAGACGCTACGGCTGAATCAGTGGACCCAGGGATTATTCCGCGCGGATAATGGGGAGATTGTTTCATCGGGGGAATATTTCAACTATAGTATTCGTCAGACGCTGAGCCGTACTACGGTCAGCGATCCTATTTTCCCGCGTTCAGGTTCGGTCGTAACCCTTACGGTACAAGCCACACCCCCATATTCCCTGATTACCAACCAGGGGAAAGATTATACTGATTTGAGTACCCAGGAGCGTTTTCGATTGCTTGAGTACCACAAGTGGAGGTTTGATGCGGATTTCTACAATTCGATTATCGGCAAGTTAACGTTAAAGGCTTCTGCGCGCATTGGCGTGTTGGGCTATTACAACAGAAATCTTGGTACATCGCCATTTGAAAGGTTCCAGGTAGGAGGAGACGGGATCAATAACCAGCAGTTTGGTTTTGCCGGGGTGGATATTATCTCTATGAGGGGGTATGAAATCAATCAATTGGAAGCTAATATTGAGCCAAGTGGAGGAACTTCTGCTACGCCGCTCTTTGACAAATTCACGGTGGAGCTGCGTTATCCTCTTTCCCTGAACCCGAGCTCAACAATATATGTCCATGCTTTTGCACAAGGTGGGAATACCTGGAGGAAGCTCCGCGATTTCAATCCTTTTGACCTGAAGCGCTCTGCGGGCTTTGGGATGCGGGTTTTCCTGCCGATGTTTGGTGTGCTTGGATTTGATTACGGGATAGGCTTTGACAAACCTGGTGAACGGACGTTGCGCAATTTGGGCGACTTCAACATTGTCCTGGGCTTTGAACCAGAATAAGAGCCTGTGCAGGATTTACTTTCAGTAGGTAAAAGTCTGCAGATAGGCCAGCACCTCTTTGTAATGGAGGAGCAGCCATATGGCGGTTGCCAGGAGGAGCAGTAGCAGCAACATTTTCCAGCCCTGATAGTGCCGGTGAAGTTTTTCTCTACGGGAGATGTAATGTCGGTGATAATTTCTTATTCCCATGGTGCAAGCAGGTTGGGGTTACACTTCTTTATGCCGTTCCCAGTAATTTTGGTCTTCGATTTCCTGTAGGATATTGAGGTAATTCATGTAGCGCAATTCGCTTACAGTATCCTTCTGAAGTGCTGCTTTGACGGCACATCCAGGTTCATTTCGGTGAAGGCACTGGCCGCCGAACCTGCATTGTGGCGAAAGGGCGAAAAACTCTCTGAAATTATGTGCAACATCATAAGGCTCGAGGTGGGAGAAACTAAGGGTTTTTATGCCTGGGGTGTCAATGAGGAACCCTCCGGAGGACAGCGGATACATTTCTGCAAAGGTAGTGGTATGGCGGCCTTTGCCTGAATGATCTGATAATTCCTGGGTACGCAACTCCAGGGAAGGTTCCAGGCAATTAACCAGACTGGACTTACCTACGCCGGATTGTCCGGCAACGAGGGTGGTGCGACCTTTGAGGAGTTCCCGAAGAGGCTCAATTCCCTTTGAAGTAGCAGCGGAAGTCAGGAAGACCTGATAGCCGATTTGTGTATAGACCTCTTCCAGGGTGGCGTAAGTATCAAAATCTTCATCAGCATAAAGGTCTGCTTTATTGAAAACGATAATTGCGGGAATATTAAACGGTTCGGTCATCATGAGGAAGCGGTCAATAAACCCTGGTTTGAGCTGAGGGTTAACGATAGTGGTGATGAGTATAGCCTGGTCAATATTGCTGGCCAGGAGGTGGAGATCGTGTTTGCGTCTGGGAGATTGGCGGAGTACATAGTTATCCCGGGGCAGGATTTCCTTGATGAGGGCATTTGGCCCATTTTCCTCAGGGGTGATATTTACCCTATCCCCCACAGCGATGGGGTTGGTTGTTTTTAAGTCCTCCTGGCGAAATTTTCCAATGATACGACATTCCCGGATGCTACCATCCTGGAGGCGTACCTGGTACCAACTGCCAGTGGATTTTACCACGATTCCTTGTTGTTGGGTTTGCATATTTGGATAAGAATGAATTAGGATCGGACGATGCCCCTTGAAATTTCTGTAAGTAGGCTGGGATTTTCTTCAAAAATATTGCCCATGACGACGATATCGGCACCTGCACCAAACTGGGCGTTGATTTGCTCGCAGGTACGCAGTCCACCTCCGACAATAAGGGGGATTTGGACAGATTTGCTGACGGCATGGGTTGTTTCAACTGGAACGGGTCTTTTTGCACCGCTTCCGGCATCGAGGTATAGCAGATGTAGTCCAAGCATTTCCCCTGCCATTGCCGTACAGACTGCGAGTTCTGTTTTGTCTGCGGGTATGGGCATGGTATTGCTGATATAGGAAACCGAAGAGGGTTTTCCCCCATCTACGAGCAGGTACCCAGTCGGGATAATTTCTATACCTGCTTTTTTCAGATATGGGGCAGCGATTACATGCTGGCCAATCAGGAGATCGGGGTTTCTTCCGGAAATCAGGGACAAGAGCAACAGCGCCTGAGCGTTACTGCTTATTTGGAGAGGGTTTCCAGGGAAGAGGACTACCGGGATGGAGCTGTTTTTCTGTAGTAAGGTAAGGCATTCTTCCAGTTTGTCCTGAAAAAGTAAGCTTCCACCCACAAAGAAAAAGTCCACCTGAGCTTTTACGGCCTTATGTATTAACTGAGGCAAGCCATCTATGCGGGATTTATCCGGATCAATCAGGACAGCGAAGAGCTTTTTCCCCTGTGCTTTTGCCGATAAAATCGTTTGATAGACGTATGCGGTTTGCATTTCGCGGGAGTTTGTTGTCATTCTGGTATTAACCTGCTGTGCAGGCGGGTTATTGCTCTACCGCCTAAAGATACGGAGAAAAAATGAGCTATCCCGAAAAATGCAGCGCTGAAGGTCGGAGAGGGACAAGGGTTGCACCATGGCAGCAGATACCATATACCTTAAGTGCCTCGTATCCATTTAATCGGCAATTTCGTCTAACTCGCCGATTTGTTGTAAGTATTTGAATGTTAGGGCAGCTTCTGCTTCGTCCACAACGGAAATAGCGACGCCGACGTGTACCATGACGAAGTCTCCTTGTTTAGCTTCCGGCACCATGGCCAGGTTTACTTCTTTGACGATACCGCCAAAAGATACTTTTCCGACTCGGAAGGTATCGTCGAGCTGGGCACCTATTCCGATAATTTTCCCGGGAACAGCAAGGCACATGGGCGCATATTTTAGGAGTGGTTAAATTGGTTGCGGAGCCAGTCATACCAGGCATGCATGCCATGGCCATTGATAGTGGAAACTTCAAGAAATTCCAGGTGCGGGTTGACCTGTAGCGCGTAGTTTTTCGCCTTTTGGAGGTCGAAGGGGACATAGGGCAGGAGGTCCACCTTATTCAGGATACAAATTTGTGCGGATTCGAACATATCCGGATATTTTATCGGCTTATCCTGGCCTTCCGGCACACTGAAGATGACTACCCGCAGTCGTTCTCCCAGATCGAAGAGAGCGGGGCAGACGAGGTTGCCGATATTTTCGATTGCGACCACGCTATGCTCTGTGGGGTTGAGCTGATGGAGCGCATGGTGTACCATAGCAGCATCCAGGTGGCAACCTTTTCCGGTATTAATCTGAACGACAGGAGCTTCGGTAGCAGCGATGCGCATGGCATCGTTGGAGGTTTGTTGGTCTCCTTCTATAACATAAAAAGGTATTTCGCCTTTAAGGTCGGTGAGGGTGCGTTCCAGCAGGGATGTTTTACCTGCACCTGGGGAGCTTACGAAATTGAGTGCGAGGATATTTTTTGCCTCAAAAAAACCACGATTGCGTTCTGCCTGCAACTTATTTTTCTGAAGGATATCGAGTTCGACCTGCACGACCGTTTTTGAGGGTTTAGAGAGGGCATGCGTGTGCCTATGGCCGTGAAGGTGCCCATGGCCATGGTGGTGGTGGCTAAGGACCTGCCCATCGGATCCGATATGGATATGGGTTTCCTGTCCCATTAATTGGAGGGTAACTGCGCCATCTTCCTGGCTGCATCCACAAGTGCTGCACATAAGCGGTGATTAAGTGAACAATAAATAAAGAAGGACGACAACAGAAATCAAATCAGAATCATGGAACTAACCCGAAGTTCTTTGCCCTGTAAAAGGCTGGAGAACACATTTCCGCAAGACGGGCATGCTGTGTACAAGGCGGAACAAGGGAATTCGTTTTTGCATTCCAGGCATTTGGCCCTGCCTTCGATTTTTCGGATTTCCCGTGTGCTGCCATCCAGGACAGTATTGCGGACGGCTGCCTCCCAGGCAAAATCCATGGCCTCCCATTCAATGCCAGCAAGCTGTCCGATTTCCAGTTCGATGGATTCGACCCTTTGGGCCTGGTGTTCGCGTACCTTGTCCTCGGCGATTTCCAGGATACTCATTACGATGGAAAGCTCATGCATAGGTGCTTAACGTTTTGCACGCTGATGCTGGGCTTTGGGACTCCGGAGAATCAGATAGAGGCAGAGAGCTGTCAGGAGTAGGATTGCAGGCCCTGCGTGGCCGGAAGATAGCAGGTAGTGTACGGCATTATGGCCGTTGGAGGCCCCATGGCCGGGATGTGCCTGGCCCATGATGGGTAACAGGAGGACGAGAAGAGGAAAAAGTATACGCATGGTTATAGATTTTTGATTTGCCCAAAAATAGTTGGGTGTATTTTTCATAAAGATGATAAAAATCATTTTTCCGGATAAAAAAAATCACCGGTAGATTTTCTAAATGTCTATTTATTTGCTTTACTGCAAAAAAAGCGATTTCCGAAAAGCTTTTCTGCATTTTCCTTCCCTTTTATCACCAGCTGGATTTTTCGCACCGGGCACCATTGCGTACCGGGGGCTTTTTGTCAATGCTGCAGGAATAGGTTTCCTGTCTGCTAAAGCTGATGTGGCATTTACAGGAGGTTCAAAAAGATATTGTGGCTGGGCGGATAAACAGCTGTGTTCAGAGTGGGATAGTACTGCAGGTAACCAAAATTCTTTCATGTTATAAATGCATTTCCGATGATGAATCCTTCCGACATCAAAACCCGCCCAACGTATTACGAGGAGTTGCGCCAAAAGGGATATTCCCGGCGTGATTTCATGAAATTTTGCACATTCATGGCGGCTTACCTTGGCCTGGAATCGAGTGGGGTGGCCCAGATCTCCAAGGCGCTGATAGCAACGCCCCGTGTGCCAGTAATTTGGCTACATTTTCAGGAGTGTACCTGTTGCAGCGAATCTTTTATCCGTTCTTCGCATCCGATTGTTGCGGATATCCTGCTGGATAAGATTTCGCTGGATTATACCGAGACCCTGATGGCTGCTTCGGGACATGCGGCCGAAGCAGTGATGCAGAAAACCATGGAAGAGTCGAAAGGGGAATATATTTTATGTGTAGAAGGGTCTGTTTCGGATTATGGAGATGGGGAATATTGCTGTATAGGAGGTAAATCTTCGCGACAGATTTTGGAAGAGGCTGCGGAAGGTGCGAAAGCAATACTGGCGTGGGGAAGTTGTGCATGCAACGGGTGTGTACAAGCTGCAAAGCCCAATCCGACGCATGCAACCCCGATTCACAAACTAGTGCGCGGCAAACCGATAGTCAAGGTTCCTGGTTGTCCACCGATCGGAGAAGTTATGGCAGGAACCTTAATTCACTTGATAACTTTTGGCGTATTACCTGAACTGGACCGGGCTGGTAGGCCAAAAGCATTTTATTCCAAACGAGTTCACGACAGCTGTTATCGCAGGCCATATTACGATGCGGGTTTGTTTGTGGAAAGTTTTGACGACGAAAATGCCCGTAAGGGGTATTGTCTTTACAAAGTAGGTTGCAAAGGCCCGATGACTTACAATTCCTGTGGTATTATCAAATGGAACAACGGCGTTAGTTATCCTATTCAGTCAGGTCATGGCTGTTTTGGTTGCAGCGAAGAAAATTTCTGGGACAACGGGCCTATCTATAAGCAGATGGCAAGTTTTCCCGGCTTTGGTATAGAAGCAAGTGCAGACGAGGTTGGAATGGTTGCTGCCGGTGCCGTAACTGCGGGAATAGCGGCCCATGCAATTGCTACCAATATCCAGAAGATGGGTTTGATTAAAAAAGCCATTAACGAGGGTAAAGAAGCGGAATCTGAATTGAAAAACCCTTTGACGGATTAATATTTATTAGCACCTAACAGCCTGGAACGGGGGTATCGGCTTATGTAATGCAGTATCCGAAGCCTTTCCGGCGCTCTATAACCTTGTGGTGATGTTGAGCATATCCGGGCAGTAAAAAAATATAATAATTATGAGTACCAGCAATCGAATTGTTATTGATCCCATCACCCGTATAGAAGGGCACTTGCGTATTGAAACGGAGATCCAGGACGGAAAGGTCGTGGATGCCTATAGTTCCGGGACGATGGTACGTCTGATTGAAGAAATCCTGAAAGGCAGGGATCCACGGGATGCCTGGGCTTTTGTCGGCAGGGTTTGCGGGGTATGCACGAGTATTCACTCCCTTGCTTCTGTACGTTCGGTAGAAGATGCCTTGGACATCGTTGTTCCACCCAATGCAGAGGCGGTGCGCAATATCATGTTTTGTGCGCAGTATATGCATGATCATGTGGTCCATTTTTATCATTTGCATGCGATGGACTGGGTGGACGTTGTGAATGCTTTAAAAGCGGATCCGAAGAAAACCTCGGAACTTGCTCAGAGTATATCAAACTGGCCAAAGAGTTCGCCGGGGTATTTTTCTGATCTTCAGAAGCGTATTGGCAAATTTGTAGAAAGTGGACAACTTGGAATTTTTGCTAATGGCTACTGGGGGCATTCTGCGTATAAGTTACCTGCAGAGGTTAATTTGATTGGGTTAGCCCACTATCTGGAGGCATTGGAATGGCAGAAAGAGATTGTGAAGGTGCACACGATTTTTGGTGGAAAGAATCCACACCCCAATTTTTTGGTTGGCGGTATGGCTTCTGCGGTGAGCCTGGACGATTCCAGTGGGATTAATGCTGAGCGTTTGGCTTTTGTAGATCAGTTGCTTAAGGATGCTAAAACTTTTATCGAGCAGGTATACATTCCAGACCTGATGGCCATCGCTTCATTTTACAAAGATTGGGGCGCAATTGGGGGTGGCCTTGGGAATTACCTGGTTTATGGCGATCTTCCAACTAATGGTTATCGGGATATATCCGGGTATAAATTCCCTGCAGGGGCTATTCTGGGCAAAGACATCAGTAAGGTGTACGAGGTGGATTTGCGTAAGGAGGATGAGATACAGGAATTTGTACACCGCTCTTGGTATGAATATGACGGTGGAGACAATGAGGGTCTGCATCCCTGGGAAGGAGAGACAAAGCTTAAATATACTGGACCCAAGCCGCCATATACGCATTTGAACGTAGAGGAGAAATACAGCTTTTTAAAAACGCCGCGCTGGAAAGGCAATGCAATGGAAGTGGGGCCATTGGCGCGTGTGTTGGTAGGGTATGCCCGTGGTCGGGAAGATTTCAAGGAGGTAGTTAATGCTGCTTTGAAACAACTGGATGTGCCTGTAACGGCATTATTCTCCACACTTGGCCGTACGGCTGCACGAGGATTGGAAACCATTCTGATTGCAGACTGGGCCCGGGAGTTTTTCGATACCCTTATTTCCAATCTTCGCAACGGGGATCACCGCATGGCTAATACGGAAAACTTTGATCCGGCTACCTGGCCTGCAAACGCACGCGGGGTTGGGCATACTGAAGCACCCCGTGGTGCACTGGCACATTGGATAGTCATTGAAGAGCAAAAGATCAAAAACTACCAGTTGGTAGTGCCGACGACTTGGAATGCCTCTCCCAGGGATCCGCAGGGCCAGCTTTCTGCCTATGAATCGGCGCTAAAGGATACGCCGGTAGCAGATCCGGAGCAGCCGGTTGAAATTCTGCGCACTATACACTCTTTCGATCCTTGTATGGCCTGTGCCGTCCATTTATATGATGAAGAAGGACAGCACCTGAGCCGCGTACAGGTATTGGGATGACCGAAGAAAAGGGAATAATTTTTTGAGTCCTCAAAAGTAATAGATATGCATAGAGTTAATCAACTCAGACGGGTATTCGTATGGGAGTTGCCCGTCAGGATTTTTCACTGGATAAACGCCCTTGCGATTGTCGTACTGTGCGCTACGGGTTATCTGATAGGAAACCCGCCAGCACTCATGTCCGGATCCGAGGCCTCTTTTCAGTACACCTTTGGTACCATTCGATTTGTGCACTTTACAGCTGCGTATATTTTCATATTCAACTTTTTATTCCGGATATACTGGGGGTTTGTTGGAAATAAATATTCGAACTGGAAGAACTTCATTCCGACTAGCCGGCGGTATTTTCAGGAGGTATGGAAGGTTTTCAGGATTGATATTTTATTGAAAGCACGTACGGAGCATTTGTCTATCGGGCATAATGCCCTGGCTGGGTTCATGTATTTCCTTATTTTCATATTCTCGGCGATTATGATTCTCACAGGTTTTGGGTTGTTGGCGAGTATGGGAACCTGGTGGCTGCCGCGGATGTTTGGATGGGTATCGCCGCTTTTTGGGAGTGATTTTGACCTGCGCAACTGGCATCATGCGCTTATGTGGGTATTTATCATCTTTACGATCGTACACGTTTATCTGGTAATGTACCATGATTATGTGGAGGGTCGTGGGGAGTTGTCTTCCATGGCAGGCGGATGGAAATTCATCGAAGAAGAGGTTTTTCAGGCGGAAAAGCAAAAGGAGGAGACAAAAGAAAAGGCAGCTTAGACGATATGGATCAGGAAATGAATATAGAAAAAAAGAATGGGATTGCCGATACCTTGATTTTGGGTATCGGCAACCTGCTACTGGGGGATGAAGGGGTAGGGGTACATTTAGTACAGGAATTGATGCAGGAGAAAATCCCGGAAGGCGTTCATCTGATGGACGGGGGAACTGCGGGTATTCAGTTGATGGAGGCCATGGAGCAGCACCGGCATGTTATTCTGATTGATGCTACTATGGATGGCCTGCCTGCAGGGACTATTCGCAAGATTCAACCTCGGTTTTCCAGCGATTTTCCTGCTGCTATGAGTACCCACGATTTGGGATTGAAAGATCTTGTTTCAGGATTGGCATTGCTCGGCCGGAAGCCGGAGATAACCCTTTTCGTTGTTTCTATCCAGGAGGTTCAACCCATGTACATTGGATTATCCGAGCCAGTTCGAAGGGCAATGCCTTTGCTAAAAGAGGGGGTTCTTCAAAGCGCACTGAAAGGTCCTTAACGGCATTACAGGTTCCATATTTGCCAAATTTCTATGGGAGGCAGAGGGGCTTCTAATTCCACTTGATTGCCGGTTATTGGGTCTGGAAAAACGAGTTTTCGGGCATGCAAGGCAATAGTATTTGACTGTGGAAGGCCTATCCCACCATAAAGAGTATCTCCTGTCACCGGGCACCCGATCGCACCAAGTTGTGCCCGGATTTGATGGTATCTTCCACTGAGGAGCTGTATTTCCCAAAGAAAATGATGATTTTTTTGCATGAGTATGCGATATTTCAATTGTGCTGGTACAGCGCCCGGCTGTTCCTTTTCTGCCACCAGGGCTTTTTTTTGAAGGGCATCCTTAATTAACCAGTGGTTTAGGGTACCTTTTTTAAGTTCAGGAGCTGCGTTGCTCACAGCAAGGTAAGTTTTTCGTATTTTTGCGCTGCGAAATAGGGAATGGAATTCCAGGAGTATGGTTTTCTTTTTTGCGAGAAGGACAAGGCCGGAAGTTGGCCGGTCCAGGCGATGAACGATACCAGCAAAAGGCTTTTTTGTTGTTGAGGAAAGGTAGGCCAGCGCCAGATCTTCCAAAGTGTCTTTTGCCCCTGGCTGGCATTCGACGCTGATTCCCGCCGGCTTATTGACAGCAAGCCAGCCTGAGGTCTCCTGAACAATCCATTCGCTGAAAGATGTACCCACTTTTTCAATTTTATTAAAAAAATACGAGATGAGTCTGGAAAACGACAACAACAAAAGCACGCAGGACGGGCAGTCCGCCCAGGAACCCGTTACGGTCTGCGAAGTGCGCGAAAACGGATCTTTGCTGGTGTTGGGCATGCTCGAAGTGCGGATGCCGGATGGAACTGTTCTGACCAAAGGCCCGAGGACTTCTTTTTGCCGCTGTGGCGCATCTGCCAACAAACCTTTTTGTGACGGCGCGCATCGCAATATCGGGTTTACCGGCTAATTTACGGACATGCAGAAGAAATTTTCCGGTTTTTTGCTTGTTTTCTGTTTAACAGGTATAGTATGCTGGTCTTTCATCCTGCCAGAGCGGGAAAAGCCCTTTGTCGTTGCCTATGTTTTTGGAAATAAACAGGTAGACCCTTCACTGATTGATCCCCGGGACCTAACCCACATCAACTATGCTTTTGCAGTCATTGAAGGTAACGAGGTTGTGCCATCCAGGGCTAATGGCCTGGACAGCGTGAATATTCCGGCACTGCTTTCGCTTAAAAAAATCAACCCGGAACTTAAAATCCTGATTTCTATTGGGGGGTGGGGTGGTTCTGGCGGATTTTCGGATGCGGCACTTACAGAGGAAAGCAGGGCTATATTTACCCGATCGGCCATTCGGTACATGTTAGACCATGGATTTGACGGGATTGATATTGATTGGGAGTATCCTGGTCAGGCTGGGGCGGGCAACACGCACCGCCCTGAAGATAAGGCCAACTTTACCCTGATGTTGCAGGATCTCCGGCAAAGCCTGGATGCTCTTGCCCGGGAAAAGGGGAAACCGAAGTATTTGCTCACAATAGCCGCCGGGGCTGGGCAGCGCTTCCTGGATTTTACCGAAATGGGCAAAGCACAGGAGTACCTGGATTTCGTCACGCTGATGACCTATGATTTTTCGGGAAGCTGGAGCACACATGCGGCACATCATACCAATTTATTTCCAAGTGTTGCTGGAAAAGGTTCGGATATAGATGCTGCAAAAAGCGTAGAGCTCATGCGCAAAAGTGGTGTGCCAGCAAATAAACTGCTGCTCGGTGCGGCTTTCTACGGGCGGGGATGGAACCTTAAAAGCCCGGATGGGCGGGGATTGAACCAGGAAGCAGCCTCGTTTTATCGCGATTTTCGCTATCATACAATCCGGGACAGCCTGATTGCAACAGCCGGGTATGCCAGGTATTGGGATAGAGCGGCTAAGGCACCTTACCTTTTTCATCCAGATGCCTCAATTTTTGTTACGTATGAAGATGGAAAATCCATCCATCACAAGATGCGATATGTTCGGAGGGAAAAACTTCGGGGAATCATGTTTTGGGAATATTTTGGCGATAAAGGCCAGGAATTAGTCAAAAAAATGCATAAAAAATGAAGCAGGCACACGAGATAGACTATGCGATTTACGGGGAGGAGATGCAATTTGTCGAAATAGAACTCGACCCCTATGAAACAGTTATTGCCGAGTCTGGCAGTTTCATGATGATGGAAGACGGTATTGAAATGACAACCGTTTTTGGGGATGGTTCCAGCCGCGAAACAGGGGGAATCTGGGGTAAAGTACTTTCGGCAGGAAAGCGCCTGATTACCGGGGAGAGTTTGTTTATGACTGCTTTTTCTCATGGGGGGAGCGGAAAGCGCAAGGTCTCTTTCGCCGCACCATATCCCGGGCGGATTATTCCAATTGATCTCTCTGCATACGAACACAAAGTTATTTGCCAGAAAGATGCCTTTTTGTGTGCTGCAAAGGGGGTTTCGGTGGGTATTGAGTTTTCTCAAAAGCTCGGGCGCGGATTTTTTGGCGGGGAAGGGTTTATTATGCAGAAATTGGAAGGAGACGGGTTGGCCTTTTTGCATGCCGGGGGCACTATTATCGAAAAGCAGCTCACACTTGGGGAAAACCTGCGGATTGATACCGGTTGTTTGGTTGCTTTTACCCGCGATGTGGATTATGATATTGAAATGGTACGTGGGGTGCGCAACGTCTTTTTTGGCGGTGAAGGCCTGTTTTTTGCCCGTCTGCAAGGCCCGGGTACTGTATGGATACAATCTTTACCCTTTAGCCGACTAGCTGACCGGGTGCTACGTGCCTCGAGCCACTATGGTAGCAGAAAGGATGAAGGCAGT
Organism: uncultured Haliscomenobacter sp.; assembly: GCA_964527495.1. Classification (GTDB taxonomy): domain Bacteria; phylum Bacteroidota; class Bacteroidia; order Chitinophagales; family Saprospiraceae; genus JADJPL01. The sequence continues at coordinate 109 of CAZGOT010000013.1, read as the reverse complement.
GTACTTGGTGGCCTCGGCAACCTGCTGGACGGAGACGGCTGGTAAGCAGGATAGAAAGGAAAAATACTTCCCAAACAACTATCATAAATGTAATACTACATGTCAACGC
>CAZGOT010000012.1:21192-27430 GCA_964527495.1 uncultured Haliscomenobacter sp. | reverse complement strand
CGCCTTTGCCCGTTGAGGCCCGGTTCTGCTGGAATTGTGGTTCGGAACAGCCCCTGCGGGATCCCAGGACCGGAGGAGCGCCTACACGGATAAATCTGGACGGGGATGTCGAGGCGCAGCTCAACGAACAGTTTTTTCACGCCCTGCGCGCCCGTGTAGAGCAGGAGCACGACCCGGAGCTTTTTACCGATTTTTCAGAGCGGCTATACACTTCCGGTTTCCGCGATACGGTGGTCCGCCGTATCGTTCAACTTGCTTCCCTGCTGGCGGAAATGCGTGATGCCGGCGAGGCCTGGCCACAGGAAGTTAATTCCCTCATCGAAGATTTGTTCGAAGACCTGATGGATCAGTTCATTATTCGGTTCGCCCCGGATCTTTGTGAGGTCACCTACCCGGAGGCTATGCTCAAGTACCAGTATGCCGATGCGGCCAAAGTATCCCTTACGCAAATGATCCTGGATTTCCTCCAGCCGGACAGTGAAGGAGAGGATTTTTATACGGATTTCGTCCGGATGCCAGTGGAAAAACTAACCCACGCTGGTAAAAGTTTCCTTTTTCCCGCCAAGGATGAAAAGATTCTCCTTATCGTTGACCAGAGTGTGTTGGGAACATGCAAGGAGGGCTATGCCTTTACCGATCGCGCACTTTATTGGAAAGCCCCCTTTCAGAAACCCAGGTATGCCGCTTACACCCAGCTGAGGGAATACAGAAAAGAAAAAAGCTGGATTGCAATAAATGGCCACTTTTTTAATTCTACTCCAGCTATCAATCTTAGGCTCCTGCGCCTGCTTAGCCGTTTGCAAAGACTATTTTATTGATTTTCCGATCGTAGCATATTTATTTTTACATGCATTATATTTTGGCATAATATTTGTTTTTAGGTCAGGGTAACCACATCCAAACGTTCACGATAAAGAAGCCGGAAAAATGACCAGAATTCAAGTATTTACTTTCGTTGTGGCCCAGATTGTTCTGGGCTTTATACACCAACTGCATGGGCAGGTTTTTGAGCCGTTTTCGGCAGGCGTTACGATGAAAAGCCGGGCTTTGGAGAATGCCTGGGCAGGCGGGCTCAATGCTCCGCAGGTTTCTTCTGCTGATTTTAACCGGGATGGTATAGAAGACCTGTATATTTTTGACCGTGAAGGCAACGTTCAACTGATCTTTATCGCGATAAAAGAAGGGGGTAAAATACGCTACCGCTATAATCCCGCATTTTCTGCCGATATGCCTGCCCTGGAAAACTGGGTGCTCCTGCGGGATTACAACGGAGATGGTATCCAGGATATTTTCGCTTTCTCTGACCAGATTGGGGTAGATGGTCTTTGCGTGTACACGGGTTTTTATCAGGGGGATTCTCTCCGCTTCCGGCGCTTCGCCCATAGGGGACCTTTTAACCTGGCTTCTTTTCCCCTCCAGGGGAGTATTCTTACACCTATATATATTACCAGGGCGGATTATCCTGCAGTGGACGACGTAGATTGTGATGGGGACCTCGATATCCTCACGTTCAACCTTTCTGGAGGGTATTGTGAATGGTATAAAAATCAATCAATGGAAAGGGGATTTGGGAAAGACAGCCTGCAGTTTACCCTCGACGACAAATGCTGGGGCGGTTTTTATGAGAGTGGTCTTTCGGAAAAGTTGGATCTCGCACCGGCGGCAGGGGCTTGTTTCAGGAATTCTTTCTCCGACTTGTCCCTGAATTATCGGCATGCCGGATCTACGCTTTTAACCCTGGATATGGATGGCGACGGTGATCGCGAGCTTCTCCTGGGGGATGTCTCTTTCAATAACATGACTTTGTTGACGAATGGCGGAAGTTGTAAGCAGGCCTGGATGAACAAGCAGGAAAACTATTTTCCCACCGGCGATACGCCTGTCAACCTGACCATTTTTCCTGTAGCATTTCATGTTGATATAGACCAGGATGGAAAAAAGGATATCGCTGTAGCGCCTAATGCCCGTCAGGGCGCAGAAAACCGGGATGTACTCTGGTTCTATCGCAATGAAGGCAGCGTGGATAAGCCCCGCTTTGGGCTGCAGCAGCGGGATTTTCTGGTAAATCAGATGATTGACCTCGGTAGTGGGGCAAATCCGGCTTTCGCAGATATCAATGGCGACGGCCTTATGGATTTGGTTGTGGGGAATCAGTCCTTGTTCCAGGCGGAAAATGATAAAGATACCCGCATGTTCCTTTTTCTGAATACGGGTACGTCCACTCAGCCCCATTTTACGCTTAGCGACGAGGACTGGCTCCAATTTTCCCGGTTTTCCTCTGTTGCCCTGGGCTTTTCCCCTGCTTTCGGCGACCTCGATCAGGACGGTGACCTCGATTTGTTTGTAGGGGAGGAAGCTGGGAGGTTGTTTTATCTGCAAAACCAGGCCGGGCCAGGCAAGGCAATGGCTTTTAGCAATCCTGTTTTTCCTTACCTCAATATAGACGTCGGTCTTGCCAGCATCCCCAGTCTGGCAGACGTGGACGGGGATGGGCTTACCGACCTGCTCGTTGGGGAGCGCACCGGTAATGTCAATTTTTTCCGAAATAGCGGAACAAAAGGAAGTCCTTCCTTTGCCACCAACCCTGCACAATCCCCTAACCTACAGTTTTTTGGTGGCATTGACACCCGGCAGGCGGGTTATGTTTCCGGTATGAGCGCCCCGGCGTTCTTTTACCAGGGCGACAGTATGATAATTGTAAGCGGGTCAGAAGAACTGGGTATTCAGATTTTTAGCGCCCCCAAAGGCAATCTGAGCGGAGAGTTTTCAAGAAGGGCAACTTCTCTGAGCGGCAAAACGATAGGCTTCAACACCCGCCCCGCGCTTGCAGACCTGGATGGTGATGGATTGCTGGAAATGGCAATAGGCAATAACCGGGGTGGATTACATTTGTACCGGACTTCCTTCAAAGCATCCGGGGCAACAGCAACCAGGCAAGCCCTCGCCGAAATGGGGGAAATGCAGGTTTTTCCCAACCCTGCCTCCACGAGCTTTCAATTGTCCCTCCCTGAAGAAATCCGCTCCGGCGACCTGCAGCTTATAGATATCCAGGGCCGGGTCCTGCGCTTTTGGCCACAAGTGGCCGGTCACATGACACTGGATACTGGTAAGTTGCCCTCAGGATGGTATGCCTTGCGGTTTGTCTCTGGGAATAAGGTTTTTGCGGCAAGGCTCATGTTGAAATAATGTTAAAAAAACTTTTGCCGCCCAAGGCGGCAAAAGTTTTTTTTGAGGGTTTATTCCGCCGCCTTCGGCGGCAAAAGCCCTTATTCCGTTAGGGACTGGTACACCATATTCCGGAATTTCTGCAGGAATTCCTCCCGAAAGACATACGGATGGATATTCGTGAATATGAGGGCGACCAGGTTTTCTTTTGGATCAATCGTAAATTCACTGCAGTACATACCACTCCAGGAGACCGCTCCCGGTGTACCCAGACCTCCGTAGTAGCTGCGGTCAGAAAAAATCTCCAGTCCAAAGCTGAAAGGGTCGTTCCTGCCGGGAATGGTCAACTCCCCGGTTTGGTTGCGGAACATGAGGTCCACAGAAGCCGGGCTCAGGATGCGTTTGCCATTAAATTCGCCTTTATTCAGCAACATTTGGCAAAACCGGGCATAATTTTCGATGGTGGAGACCAGGCCCGCTCCGCCTGAGAAGTATTTTCTTGCGCCATTCACAGGAAAGTATCTGTTGTCTAAATTACTGGTGACCTGGAGGGTACTGTCTTCGCTAGGTAAGGAATACAATTCTACCAAACGGCTGGCTTTTTCCTTGGGGAGATAGAATTCCGTATCGCTCATTTCCAGGGGCTCAAAAATCCGTTGCTTCAGGAAGGCAGCAAGGGTTTGTCCGGAAGCGATTTCGACCACATAGCCGAGGATATCGGTGGCGAGGCCATAAGTGAATTGTTCTCCAGGATCATGGAGGAGAGGCCGGGCTGCAATTTTGGGAACCACGGCAGATAAAGTTATGGTGTCCAGGGAATTGAAATACGGCACTTTATAATCCGGGAGATGTTCGAGGGGGTGCTCATAAGGGATACCCGCCGTGTGGGTGAGCAGATGCCGCAGGGTAATGGGTTTGTTGGCCGGGCGCGTCTCCAGGGTATTTGTCGCGGAATCAAAGCTGACCAGCACACTGGGATTAGAAAAATGCGGAATATATTTGGATACGGGGTCGTCAAGCAGCAATTTACCCTCTTCGTTGAGGAGGAGGATAGCTACTGTCGTGATGGCCTTGGTCTGACTGGCGATCCTGAAAATATCATCTCTTTTCAGAAGCGTTTTTGTTTTCATATCCCGGAAGCCAAATGCTTTATAATGGATTATCCTTCCGCGTTTGGCAATAAAGGTTGCTGCATTAGGGATTTTGCCTTCGTTGACCCATTTCGCCAGAAAATCGTCCAGTTGAGCCAGTCGGGTAGGGGAAACCCCATAATCTGCCGGGCGGTCGGTAAAGATAAATTGTTGTTGCTGTGCGGATAGCCGCAGGGTGCTGAAAAAAATAGCCGAAATCAGCAAAAGGAAAGTCTGCTTCATATGTTATCTGGTTTTTGAGATATATAGGTTTCACCATTACGAACAAGTACTCAGGGGGTAGGGTATGCAAGTTCAGGCTGTTGTCCTTTTCTTTAGTACGGGGATTAACGATCCACTTAGCCCTTCGAGTTCAATGGCGTTGACGGCGAAATCATAAGCAAACATATAATCCCTGCCTGAGGCCAGCGCATCATAGAAAGCAACCGCAAACTGGATTGCCGTAGGGTCGGGGATAGCTTTATGCATACCAATCACATAAGGGACATGGCGGACAATTTCCTCGGCCTGAACTTCGGAATAGCAGGCATTCAGTACCACACATTCCATTCTTTCAGCGAAGAGCCGGAATAGGTTCCCCAGGGGGATTGCACCTACCATTTGAGGCTGCCCCTGGTCGTTCTCAAGTACAATTCCCGCATCACCGGAGCCGTGACCAGAAAAATGCACGATTTGAGGCGATTCGTCGAGGAGCGCTCTGCGCAGGTCCACCGCGCGTACGGCCCACTTGGTCACCAGTTCAAAACGGTCGCGGTGGCGGGCACGCTCCAGACCATGCTCGATATCCCTGGCTTCCTGGTTAATGCGCAACTGGGTCGTATTTTCTGGGTTTGCCCCAAGGAACAGTATTTTTTTCATTCCTGTATTTTGGGGTGGGGCAGGTATAGGGCTTTCCGGTGATCTTTGAGGTCCTGTTGAACTACCTGGGAGCACTATTCCCCGGAATGTTGCCTTTAGACCATCAGGTAATTCTTCCGCGTAGGCCATGAGGGCCTGCATAATCCTTGCCTCTTCTACCCGTACATCCTGCCTGGCGATGATGCCTGAAAGGACGTCCCGCCTGTGCCGGGCATACTGTCCGGAAACCATGGCGGCGTTCATAGTCAGACGACTGTCACCGCTCTGCTCTGCCAGCAGCATATATATTTCGGTAGCCTGGTCAAGGGCCCCGTTGGCGATGCATTGCAGCAATTCTTGTTTCCCCACTGTTGCCATGGCGGAAAATTTTAGGAGTTTAAAAATGATTCTGCTAATGTTAGCGCTGGTTCAAGGATTTTAGTGCGCTAAGATAAAAAGTTTCCTGGCTTAATGAATCCGCGTAAAGACTATTTGTTTCATTCCGAAAGGGTACATATTTTCCGATACAGCAATCGAAGGGAGTTGTTTGAAATCCGGGAAAGGGAAAAATGCAGCAAATAGTGGTCTATACCATTGATTATCTTGTATTTATTCATACTTAAGCCCTGAATGTGTGCCATATTCCAGCGAGCTGCTGGCACTAAATACGCCCCCCGATCCCGATAGGTATCTAATATAGACAGCACCCCCAGACATCTTCCCGCCGTTCTGTAGGGACGTAATAATAGCCTGGTATCCGCAGGCTACTTAGGCCTTATCTTCTTTTCCGAACTATGAAAGAAATGCATTGTGCTTTTCCCTTGATAAAAGGTGTAGCCTCTTGTATCCCTTTCACAGAAAAGTGTTATTTTAACAGGAAGCGGTATTTTTTTTCAAAAAAAGTTGCAGTTTTGAAAAGGAACGGTTACATTTGTAAAATATTAATAAGTAAAGCGAGCGTTACCCCCTGGATTTGAGAGGCTACACTATGAGAAAGCGCATAGGGACAGGTTGGAGCTATTAAGCATCTACCTGATGTGCTTAAAACAGACCGACCCCTTTATCTCGGAAACGAAGATGAAGGG
>CAZGOT010000012.1:11088-21182 GCA_964527495.1 uncultured Haliscomenobacter sp. | reverse complement strand
GGTCGTTTCTTTATGCCCCTGGCTCCGTTCGCACTCTTCTCATGAGGCCTTCCTGCACTACGGAAGCAACAAGTCGGCCATCCTGACTGAATATATTGCCGCGGGTGAAGCCGCGGGCGTTGGAAGCGCTGGGGCTTTCGATAGCGTAGAGCAGCCATTCGTCCATTTTGAAATCGCGGTGAAACCACATCGCGTGGTCAAGGCTGGCCATTTTGAGTTCACTGAAGGTTACGACATCGGCGTGGGGCTGGATGGCGGTCGTGAGCAGATTGTAGTCTGAGGTATAAGCAAGCACTGCCTGGTGGAGGCGATAATCCGTTGGCATCAAACCCTTTCCCCGCATCCAGATATGGCGGTATGGCTCTTGTTTGACAGGAATAGCCGGATTGAACATCTCTACTGGTTTGAATTCTATCGGGCGTTCCAGATTGAGGAAGCGCCGCACGTTTTCAGGCAAAAGGTCTTTGAACTGGACAGCGAGGTCCTCCAGGCTAGGCAGCGCATCGGGCATCGGGACTCCGGGCATGATAATCTGGTGCTCCAGGCCCTCTTCGCGGATTTGAAAAGAGGCCGACATCAAAAAAATGACCTGGCCCTTTTGTATCGCTTTCACCCGCCGTGTGGTGAAGCTACCCCCATCGCGAATAGGTTCTACCTGAAAAACGATAGGTCGCTCCAGGTCTCCAGGTAAAATGAAATAGGAATGGAGCGAATGCAAAACCCGCTCTTCCGGAACAGTGCGCAAGGCTGCAATTACGGACTGCGCCAATACCTGCCCCCCGAATACCGTTTTGCTGCCTACCGTTTTGCTTTCTCCGCGAAACAAATTCTCTTCCAGAATTTCCAGGTCGAGCAAATGCAGCAGTTCTTCTACGCTTTTCATATTAATGGTTGATTGTATCGCGCAAAAGTACGTTATTTGACCAAGTACCGATAAAAAATAGCTTGGGTTAAATGCCAGCATACCACATTCATATCCGCGGACAGGTACAGGGCGTAGGCTTTCGGCCCTTTGTATTCAAGTTGGCACAGCGCATGCACTTGTGTGGCTGGGTGAGCAATACCAGTGATGGGGTACATATTGAAATCAGTGATGCGGAAAATCAGTTGGAAGACTTTTTGCGGGCCTTACGGGAGGAGGCTCCTGTTTTAGCGAGGATTTCCGGGGTGCTGGTCGAAGAATTGCCGGAAATATCGTTCTCCTCTTTTGATATCCGGCAAGATACAACGCTCCGCCCAGCAAACCTGCTGCTAAGCCCGGATTTTGCCCTCTGTGCAGATTGCCGCAGAGAAATGCAGGATCCGGCCAACCGCCGTTTCGGGTATCCTTTTCTTACCTGCACCCTCTGTGGCCCCCGGTATTCGATCTCCAATGCCCTTCCATACGATCGAGAGCGCACGGCGATGGCGGTTTTTTCCCAATGTCAGGAGTGTTTGCAGGAATATGAGAATCCCCTCGACCGGCGATACTTTTCCCAGACCAATTCCTGCCCTGTATGTGGGGTAAGGCTCCAATTGTTCAAACCAGACGGCAGCGTACTTCCCCTTGGGCAGCAGGAGGTGCTGCGCCAGGCGGCAGAGGCGCTGGGAGAAGGTAAAATACTAGCCGTAAAAGGGATAGGAGGTTATCTTATCCTGGTAGATGCTACTTGTCCTGAGTCCATACGGGAATTGCGTTTGCGCAAACACAGGCCCTCCAAACCTTTCGCAGTTTTGTATCCTGATCTTCCGACGCTGGAAAGCGATACTTACCTCAGTACTTCGGCAAAGGCTTTGCTGCTTGGCCCTGTGGCACCCATTGTGCTGCTGCGCCTTAGGGAAATTCGGGGTTCAGGAATTGCCCTGGAAGAGGTGGCTCCAGGATTAGCCCATATCGGGGCCATGCTGCCCTACGCTCCCTTGCTCCAGGCACTAATGAAAATCTTTCCCCGACCGGTCATCGCGACGAGCGGGAATATCAGTAATTCGCCAATAACGTACCGGGATGTTGAAGCCATTGGGGAATTAGGTGATGTGGCTGACCTATTCCTGTCACATAACCGGGAAATTCTCCTTCCGCAGGACGACAGTGTTGTGCGGATGGGCCCACAAAGCGGCAAACCAATCCTGTTGCGCCGCTCAAGAGGCCTGGCGCCAACGCTGGTACTGGAGGCGGCAAAATCCTGGGAAGGAAGCCTTCTGGCAATGGGGGCCGATTTGAAAAGCGCCTTTGCCATGCTGCATGCCGGAAACATATATTGTAGCCAGTATCTCGGCGACCTTGATAACTGGCAAACCCAGGTCAATTTTCGTCTTGTCCTGGAGCATCTGAGCGGGCTCTTTCAGGCGAAGCCCCAAAAAATCCTGGCCGATGCCCACCCGGGTTATTTTTCCCGTGCCCTTGCCACAGAATTATCAGCAGTAAGACAAATCCCCCTTGAACTTTTCCAACATCATGAAGCACATTTTGCTGCAGTGTTGGCAGAACACGACCTGCTATCCACCCAGTCACCCATCCTCGGTGTAGTATTCGACGGCACCGGGTGGGGGAGGGATGGACAAATCTGGGGGGGAGAGTTTTTTCTGTGGGAAAAGCGATTAATTCAGCGTATTGCCCAATTGGAATACTTTTCCCATATCGCGGGAGACAAAATGGCGCGCGAGCCTCGTCTTTGTGCTTTGTCTTTAGCTGGTCGGATAGCATCAGCAACAGGGCACATAGCCGGCTTTTTTTCACCAACAGAACACCAGTTGTATCAGCAACTCCTGGATAGAGGGAAGCAGGTGCAAAGTTCGAGTATGGGGAGGGTTTTTGATGCAGTAGCTGCTCTGGCAGGTTTTGGTCTTTACAATACCTTTGAAGGGGAGTCTGCGCTGTCCATGGAGGCAGCCGCACAGCGCTGGTTCGAAAAAAAAAGCTGGAAAACACAAGGCGGTTACATTTGTCATTGGCAGGAAAACAAATTATCTTTAAACTCGCTGGTCGAACAGGTAATGGCCGATATCCACCAGGGTAGGTCGCAGGAGGAAATTGCAGCAAAATTTCACCTCTGGGTCGTTTATGCCGTTGAAGAGCTTACTCTGCGCATAAGGCCGGCAGGTATTGCCTTTAGTGGGGGTGTTTTTCAGAATGCGGTACTCACTGATCTGCTCCTTCTGAGGCTCGAAGACCGTTTTTCCCTGTATTTTCATCAGGCGCTAAGCCCAAATGATGAAAATATCGCCATTGGCCAACTTGCACTGGCTGCGTTCGGTGGTCATACCGTGCAACCGCAGGAGTTGTATTAAGCTTTTCTAAATTTAAAGATATTAACCCGCAAATCGAATGACATGAAATATTTAAAGGAATACCGGGACCCTGAAATGGTGGACATGTACTTAAAGGAAATCCACTCCCTCGTCACCCGCCCCTGGAGTATCATGGAAGTATGCGGTGGACAGACCCACGGACTGGTGAAAAACGGTATTCTGAACCTGTTGCCGCCAGAAATCAATATGGTACACGGGCCTGGATGTCCGGTTTGTGTAACCCCTATGCACCTTATTGATAAAGCTGTACATCTGGCTTTAGAAAAAGGGGTAATGCTATGTTCTTATGGGGATATGATCCGGGTACCTGGATCGGGAATGAGCCTTTTGGAGGCAAAAGCGCAGGGTGCTGAGGTGCGGATCCTTTATTCCCCTCTGGAATGCCTGAAACTGGCACAGGAAAATCCAGACCGGGAGGTTGTTTTTTTTGCCGTGGGCTTCGAAACTACCGCACCGGCCAATGCCCTCGCTGTCGTCCAGGCTAAAATACTGGGACTAAAAAACTTTTCTATCCTCACCTCGCATGTCCTCGTGCCCCCTGCTATGGAGGCCGTGCTGAACGATGATACCGCCAGGATAGACGGGTTTTTGGCAGCAGGGCATGTTTGTGCCATCATGGGTACCGGGGAGTATGGGCCGCTGGTAGAAAAATACCAGGTGCCGATTGTGGTTACCGGATTTGAACCCGTAGATCTCCTCCAGGGCATCCTGATGACTGTCCGCCAGCTTGAGCGCGGAGAGGCCAGGTTGGAGAATCAATACAGCCGGGTGGTAAAGCCGGAAGGTAACCCCCAGGCAATTGAAATTATCCAAAAGGTATTTGACGTAGCAGACCGCGAATGGCGGGGTATTGGCAATATTCCAGGTAGCGGATATGAATTAAAGCCTGATTATCAAGATTTTGATGCCAGGATAAAATTTCATGTAGATATCCCAAAGGCTTCGGAACATCCGGACTGTATCGCTGGACTTGTGCTCAAAGGGATTAAAAAACCCCACGAATGCCCCCAGTTTGGCAAAGGATGTTCGCCTTCGTCCCCTTTTGGCGCCCCGATGGTCTCCTCGGAAGGTGCTTGTGCCGCCTATTACCATTTTCACGCCCTTGCCACCAGCTGAAAATCAACAATACTCTAACCAGAATATTTACCATGTCTGCTGATCAAGAAAAAAACAGTATCCTCCAGTGGCATTGCCCAATGCCCAGCCTGGATTTCGACCGTATCCTCCTTGGCCACGGCAGTGGCGGATTGCTTACCAATAAACTACTCGAAGCCGGGGTTTTTGAATTATTGCGCAACGACTGGCTGGCAGAAAAACACGATGGGGCCATTTTGGACCTCAACGGTAAAATGGCCTTTACTACGGATAGTTTTGTGGTTTCACCCTTGTTTTTTCCCGGTGGCAACATCGGCGAACTGGCAGTCAATGGTACCGTCAACGACCTGGCTATGTGCGGGGCTATACCGCGCTATCTCTCCCTGGGGTTTATTCTCGAAGAGGGCTTTTTGATGCGGGATTTCTGGGAAATCCTGGTTTCCATCCGCAAGGCTTGTTCCATGGCAGGGGTGCATGTCGTCACTGGGGATACCAAGGTGGTTGAACGGGGAAAAGGCGATGGGGTTTTTATCAACACGACGGGAATTGGTACCCTGCATCCTGATGCTGCAATTCAATGCCGTAGGATAGAGGCCGGCGATAAAGTAATCGTGAGCGGGCCTTTAGCGGCACATGGTATGGCCATCCTATCCGTGCGGGAGGGCCTGCAGTTCGAAAGTACTATAACCAGCGACACCCGAGCCTTGCACACGCCTGTCAAAGCCCTTCTTGATAGATTTGGTGCTGCTGTTCATCTTTTGCGCGATCCCACACGCGGCGGCGTTGCAACAACGCTAAATGAAATTGCCAGAGACCGCAAACTCGGGTTTGCCTTGGAACAAACCGCCCTTCCCCTGGACGAAACAGTAGAATCCGCTTGTGAAATCCTGGGTCTGGATCCCCTCTATGTAGCCAACGAGGGCATTTTCATTGCTATTGTAGAAGCAGCAGTAGCGGAAGCAGCCCTAAAAACACTCCGGGAAATTCCGGAGACGGCAGGTGCGGCCATTATTGGAGAGGTAGTACCCGACCACCCCGGTCAAGTGCTCCTGAAAAGCAGGATTGGAGGGAAAAGAGTCGTGGGTATGCTGCCCGGTGAGCAACTGCCCCGGATTTGCTGATCCATCTTGCCAAACAACAATAAAATGCTTTTGCAGGTACTTCCCTAAAATTTCGTTAATATTTAGGAAATGAAACGTGAAAGGACTACCTTTCGTTAGTGTAAACATTTTAACATGTTATGCGGCATATGCAAAAATTACCGCTTCAGATTATTGCTTTAGTACATAGCGAAGGGCAGGCGACCAACTTTGTAGTCCTGTTGAAAGAGGAGGAGGGAGAAAGACGTTTGCCGGTGGTCATTGGGTCCTTTGAGGCGCAGGCTATCGCATCGGCTGCAGAAGGTGTTAAACCTAACCGTCCCCTTACACATGATTTACTCGCTAACACCCTGCGCAGTTTTTCTATTCAACTGGAAGAAGTGCTTATTTCCGATCTTCGCGATAATGTCTTTTATGCTACGTTGGTCTGTTCTGCGCCAGACGGCCACCTCTATGAGATAGATTCCCGCACCTCTGATGCCCTTGCCCTGGCCATCCGTTTTGATTGTCCGATCTATACGTACAGGCAAATTATGGACAAGGCCGGGATTATCTGGGATAACCCTCCGGAAAAATCCCTGGCTTCCGGGAAACGCGGATTGAGTGCCGTGGAAGAGGAAGAGCTGCACCAGATGCTGGAAGAAGCGCTCGAGGAGGAAAATTATGAACGCGCCGCCGTTATCCGCGATGAGCTGGAACGTCGGAAAAGCAATTAAATATGCACACACCTGAAACGTATCAGGGCCGACGCGCCCGTTTGGCCAGGGAGGTCGGAAATGGCCTTATCCTGCTTCCAGGAAACGAAGAAGCGCCCATGAATTATGCGGATAATGTTTATCCTTTTCGACAGGACAGCACCTTCCTCTATTTTGTGGGGATTAAGCTTCCGCATTTTGTGTTGCTTCTGGATGCCAATACCGGTACATCTACCCTGTTTGGCGTGGAACCTACCATTGATGATATCGTCTGGATGGGGCCTCAACCTACCCTGGCCCAGTTGGCAGAAGGGGCAGGTATTGAAAAGACTTTGCCCTACGACAGACTGGAAGGTATTATTCAAACCGCAATAGCTCAGGGCCGCCCGGTGCATTACCTGCCGCCGTATAGGGGAGAACAAACGCTATCCCTTTCCCAGCTCCTGGATAAACCAGTCTCCGAGGTGGCGCAGGGGGCTTCCGTTGAACTCATTGAAGCTATAGTGCGGCAGCGTATGGTAAAAAGTAATGCGGAAATCACTGATATGGAACGCGCCGTGGACATTACGGGGCAGATGCACCTTGCTGCCATGCGACAGGCGCGGGAGGGGATGACTGAAGCCGAGCTCGCAGGCCTGGTCGAAGGTATTGCCGTGGCGGGAGGTGGCCACTTGTCTTATCCGGTTATCCTGACTATCAACGGGCATGTTTTGCACAACCATCAACACCATAACGTCCTTCGGGCGGGTCAAATGGTGCTTGGTGATTTTGGAGCAGAAACGGAAAATGGTTATGCAGGGGATATTACCCGTACCTTTCCTGTATCCGGTAAATTTAGTACCCAACAACGGGAAATTTACCAGCTCGTACTACAGACGGAAATGAATGCCATAAGTGCATGCCGGCCTGGAGTGCAATATAAGGAAGTACATCTCGGCGCTGCACTTCAAATAGCCAATGGACTAAAAGATTTGGGCCTGATGTACGGCGATATGCAGGAAGCTGTCGCACAGGGAGCCCATGCGCTTTTTTTTCCTCATGGCCTGGGTCATGCCCTGGGACTGGACGTTCATGATATGGAAGGACTAGGGGAAAACTACGTTGGCTACCGCTCTGGAATTGAGCGAAGCAAGCAATTTGGTTTGAAATCCCTGCGGCTTGCCCGCGAACTGGAACCCGGTTTCGTCCTGACTGTCGAGCCAGGAATCTATTTCATCCCTCAGCTTATTGATATTTGGCAAAAAGAAGGCAAGTGCAAAGCGTTCATCCGTTTTGACCGTCTGGAAGCCTACCGGAACTTTACTGGCGTCCGTATTGAAGATAATATCGTAATCACACAGCAGGGATGCCGGATTCTGGGTAAACCTATCCCCAAGAATATTGAGGAAGTGGAAGCAGTGCGCGAAGGAATGTAGCTTTTGGAATAAGATATTGTTTAGCGGCGTCAGCCGCCAAACAATATTGGTGTAGTGTAAATTTTATGCTGCCGCCTACGGCGGCGAAAGCAAATTTTAAATGAAGGACGTTTTGCCTCATTTTGCTTTGCAAAATGAGGCAAAACGTCCTTCATTTAAAATAACATTTGGCGGCGTCAGCCACCAAATGAAATGACGGGGGGTTTTTACACAACCCCAAGTCTTTCAGAACAGCCTCTGAAAAAGTAACATTTTGAACAAACGTTGTTTTGCCACCGGAGGCGGCAAAACAACGTTTACACCATTTACATCATTCCCGGCATACCACCACCGCCCGGCATTGGGGGCATAGGCGCATCTTTCTCGGGTTTGTCGTTCACGACGCACTCGGTGATGAGGACCATTCCGGAGATAGAAGCCGCGTTTTCGAGGGCGATACGCGTAACTTTAGTTGGGTCTATAACCCCGGCTTTCTTCAGGTCTTCATATTTATCGGTACGGGCATTGTACCCGAAGGCACCTTTTCCATTGAGTACCTTTTGGAGTACGACGGATCCTTCGACGCCGGCATTTTCGGAGATGGTCCGCAGGGGAGCTTCAAGGCCTTTGCGGACGATACCTACGCCGATGGTTTCATCTTCGTTGGCACCCTTCATATTGCGCAGGGCATTGATCGCGCGAACGAGAGCTACACCACCACCAGGTACGATACCTTCCTCGATGGCGGCACGGGTAGCGTGGAGCGCGTCGTCTACGCGGTCTTTTTTCTCTTTCATTTCTACTTCCGTAGGTGCACCCACATAGAGTACTGCCACCCCACCTGCCAATTTGGCAAGGCGCTCCTGCAGTTTTTCGCGGTCATAATCGGAAGTAGTAGTTTCGATTTGCTGTTTGATTTGGTTGATGCGGGACTTGATTTGCTCCTGATCGCCTTTACCATTGATGATAGTGGTGTTATCCTTATCAATCTGAATTTTTTCGGCAACCCCTAGCAGGGTCAAGTCGGCATTTTCCAGTTTGTACCCTTTTTCTTCAGAGATTACCGTGCCACCTGTGAGGGTTGCGATATCCTCCAGCATAGCCTTACGGCGATCGCCAAACCCTGGAGCTTTTACGGCTACAACTTTCAGGTTGGCGCGAAGGCGGTTGACAACCAGAACACCGAGTGCCTGGCTTTCGATATCTTCTGCGATAATCAGCAGGGGGCGACCGCTACCGATAACTTTTTCGAGCACGGGCACGATATCGGCCATGTTCGCAATCTTTTTGTCGGTAATGAGGATGTACGGATGTTCGTACTCCGTGGTCATATCTTCGGCATTGGTGATGAAGTAAGGGGAGAGGTATCCGCGGTCGAACTGCATACCAAGCACTTCTTTTACATAGGTTTCGGTACCTTTAGCTTCTTCAACAGTAATAACGCCATCTTTGGATACCCGCTTCATGGCATCGGCTATCAGTTCGCCGATTTCGTCATCGTTATTAGCGGAAATGGCGGCAACCTGACGGATTTTTTCGAATTCGTCGCCGATTTGTTCGGACTGTTCGCGCAGGGATTCAACTACTACGCGGACGGCTTTGTCAATTCCGCGCTTGAGGTCCATTGGATTGGCACCTGCGGTCACGTTTTTAAGGCCTGCGTTGATGAGGGCCTGTGCCAGAACGGTTGCCGTGGTAGTCCCATCCCCTGCAATATCCGAGGTTTTGGAAGCAACTTCCTTTACCATTTGGGCGCCCATATTTTCAACGGCATCTTCCAGTTCGATTTCCTTGGCTACGGTGACACCGTCTTTAGTAATTTGAGGTGCCCCGAAGCTTTTCTGGATGACTACGTTGCGGCCTTTGGGGCCGAGAGTTACTTTAACGGCGTTAGCCAGTGCATCCACTCCATTACGGAGTTTTTCCCGGGCATCCCGGTCAAAGCTGATTTCTTTTGCCATATTAATTTGTTGTTTGGAAGCTTTTTAGAAATATAAAAGAAGCGATTAGGAAAGAACAACAAGGATATCGTCTTCCCGCATAATAAGCAGTTCTTCACCATTGAAGTTGAACTCCTGGCCGGCGTATTTGCCATAGAGTACGACATCACCGACCTGAACCGTCAATTTGTTACCATCTTTGCCTGGGCCAACGGCAATGACTTCGCCGCGCTGTGGTTTTTCTTTAGCAGTGTCCGGCATAATAATCCCACCTTTCGTTTTTTCTTCGGCACTTGCCGGCTTTACGACAACGCGATCATTAATTGGCTTCATATTTTAATAGGTTTTGTTAATTAAAAAATCAATACCCTTTTTCCAGCATAGCGCGTGCCAAATCGGATAAAATGACAAATTTTCAGTTGCTAACTGACAATTTGTGTAGTGGCAACACGAATTATCGTTTGGCGGGGCTGGATGTTATAACAGGAACGCCCCTCGTTCGTTTTAGTCCTCCAAAACGAACGAGGGGCGTTCCTGCGTAAAGTGCACTCCAATAGGATTGACAGCCTAAATGATTTGCAC
>CAZGOT010000012.1:5084-11078 GCA_964527495.1 uncultured Haliscomenobacter sp. | reverse complement strand
GTATAAAATGATTAGGAGTTTTGTAAAAACACTGAGGCAGTCCAAAAAGTATTTCACTGACTTCGGTGGCGAAAGAAAATTTTGAATGGCCATCGTTTTACCTCTTTTGCGAAGTAAAATGAGGTAAAACGATGGCCATTCAAAATGATTATTGGCGGGGCAAGCCGCCAAAAGACTTTTCGGAGGGCCTCATTCTGTTTACACAAACCCAGCGGAATTATTGTGGGAGCGGCACCTGGTCAATAGGAACATTCGTTTCTGCAAGGAAGGTTGCTACGATACAGAGAGCGAAAAGCGCTGCTGCGAGGTACCAGGTCAGTTTTTCAATAAAATCTGCGGATTTTGCTGCGCCGAAGATTTGGTTTGCCTGAGCACCTCCGAGGGTAGCGTCAACACCGCCGCCTTTGGAATTTTGAACCAAAACGACAATTATCAGCAAGACGCTGACGAGGGCTATAAGGATGGTTATTACGATCATTGTCCTGAATTTTTAATATTTGCTATTTCGGCTGCAAAGAAAGCAGTTTTTTCGGGAAAAATCAAAATTAAGCGTTCATAAACCTGGATCGCTTTATCTTTTTGTCCCTGCAGGAGAAAAATTTTTGCAAGCGTTTCGCTGGCTAAGGATTGATTTTCGCGGATACTCTCCTCTGCGATGCTGTCAATAGGGTCATCTGAGATAAGTTCTTTGGGTAGGCGCAGGGCTTTGCGCAATTCTTCCAGCCTTCCCTGGACGTATTCGGCCGAGAAATGGCGTTTCCAACTGCTGAAGGCACTCTTAGGCTGAGGATTACAGGTGGTGGCAGACGGATCTAATGGTTTCGAATGCTTGACATGTGAGGTATGTCGTTCTTCGAGCCGGCGGTACAGGATTTTGTGCAATACTTCCGTATAGGGATTATTCGCGGAATTGCGCGTTGGCGGAGGAGCAGGCTTTTTCTCGCTATGCCCTTCGAGGGGTGTCGCTTCTTCCTCGTCGAGGTGAAAAAGACGGGAGAGTTTTTCGCGAATTTCTGCCCTGTCCGGTGGCGGAGGTGGAGTAGCTTTGCGTTTGGGCTGGATGGTTGGGCCAGGAGTTTCAGGCACTATTTTTGCCTGGAGTTCAAAAAGCGGAAGGCTGCCAGTTTCCAGTATGGGGAGTTCCTGAAGCTCCGGGAGCCGGGGCAATTCTGTCAGCTCGAGATAGTCTTCCTGCATAGTAAACTGGGCACTGGGTGCGGCAAGTTGGCCGCTGAGCTCCTGCACAAAGGCATAGAGGGACTGGCGATCTGTACTGTACAAGGCTGCATTGCGTAGATTGGCCTCTGCCTGCGGATGTTGCTCCAGCCAACTTTTGGCAAAAAGCAGCAGGTGGAGATTCTGAGAGTAGGGGAACTCCAGAACGAGGGTTTCCAACTCGACGTAGGACAAGTGGTACAATTGGGCGTTGGACGTCAAAAATTGGGAAAAATTTTCTGCATTCATCCGCAGGGATTTTCTGATATTTTGTTTTACTGTATTTTAAAGATGTGGGTAGCTAAGGACTTATCCCGGCTACGGGAAGGACTTCGTACCCAATACCACTTTCCACTATGGGTAAAAAAGATTTTGCCTGATTCCTGTTCATGCTTTTTCCAGGAATTGCAGAAGCTGTGCCACTGCCTTACCCCGGTGGCTGATCGCATGTTTTGTTTCCGGCTCCATTTCGGCAAAGGTACAGGGAAATCCCTCCGGAACAAATACTGGGTCGTATCCAAAACCGCGACTGCCAGCGGGGGAATTGGCAATTGTGCCTTTTACCGTTCCTTCAAACAAATATGTCTTCCCTTTGAGTAGAAGGGCAATGACGGTCCGGAATTGTGCCTCGCGGGCGGTCAGGCCTTCCATATTGCGCAGCAGCAAGGCGGTATTTTCTACAGTACTCTTGCCGGGACCAGCGTAGCGGGCAGAATATACTCCTGGCGCACCACCGAGTGCGGCAACTTCCAGGCCGGTATCTTCTGCAAAACAGTCGAGCCCAAACTGCTCCAGCACAAAACGCGCTTTGAGCAGGGCGTTGCCTGCCAGATCGGGGGCAGTCTCAGGTATTTCTTCCGTACATCCAATATCTTCCAGGCTCAATATTGCATATTTGCTTCCGACAATTTCCCGGACTTCTGCAAGTTTGTGGCGGTTGCCAGTGGCAAAGACCAATTTTTCTTTCATGGTAAAATGTCAATTCTTCAGGAACGTCCCACAGCATTCCATTTAAAAAAAAATTTGTTTCAGACAGTTCCAGAGTGCACCCCGCATCGCTTTACCCTCGCGGGCTTTTTCGGCAAGCAGGTCGGCAATGGTATGCGTCAGCAGATAAACGGTTCCCTGGTGCATTATAGGAGTATGCATCGGAAGGGTAAAGCGGATCCCAAGTATTTCTGGGTTTACTCCAAAAAGGAGCAGGGTTTTCAAGTGGTATTGGCGAATCAGGGAGGGCAGATGAACGGGAGGGCCGCCTGCTGCGAAAACCAGGATGTGGGTGTCCTTCTCCAGATCAAACTTAAGGGCAGTCATCATGTTGGCCAGCATTTGGCGACCATCCGGAAGGTCTTGTCCCTCTGCAAGACAGATCCCTATGCCGGCACTCCCTGCCCCGGATACTACAACCGCGTTATTTCCAAAATCTGGCGCAATTACTGAATTAAAGGCAAAAAGATAATTTTTCAAAATTTTATATTGATTTTTACAAAAAAATAATAACAAATCAGAATAAAAAATGGTTTTATTTCAAAGTGATAAAATTTTTGCAAATTTATCGTATATTTGTAGTCCAAAATAGATTAGGGTTGTTTATTTAAATGCGAGGACTTGGGTCAAAAGTAGGATTAAAAATTTCCCTTATGAAATACAATATTGCGGTTACCCATATCGGGCAGTCGAGAATTGGCGAAATGGATTTCAATCATTTGGCCTTTGGCCGCCAATTCTGTGATCACATGTTTGTTGCGGATTACGAGGATGGGCATTGGGTAAATCCCCGTATCCAGCCTTTGCAGCCATTTGCCTTACACCCTGCTACGATGGCCCTGCATTATGGTCAGGCCCTTTTTGAAGGGATGAAGGCGGTTAAAACCCAGGATGGACAGCCTGCATTGTTTCGACCGGAAATGCATGCCAGGCGTTTGAACGCTTCCGCCCAGCGCCTGTGTATGCCGGAATTTCCGGAGGACTTGTTCCAGCAAGCAGTTCACCAGCTCGTGGCCCTGGATGCGGCCTGGATTCCCCAAGGCGAAGACAGCGCAATGTACATCCGGCCGGTGATGATTGCCACAGATGCTTTCGTTGGGGTGAGGCCTTCTGAAAAATACTGTTTTTTCATTATTACCTCTCCGGTGGGGCCGTATTACAGTCATCCGGTGCGCCTCCTGGCAGAAACCCATTACGTCAGGGCGGTCCGTGGTGGGATAGGGGAGGCTAAAGCTGCAGGAAATTATGCGGCTTCCCTGCTACCTACCCAATTAGCGCAGGAAAAAGGCTTCGACCAGGTTATGTGGCTGGACGGGCTGCATTTCGAGTACATCCAGGAGGTAGGTACGATGAACATATTTTTCGTCATTGACGGCAAAGTGGTGACGCCAGAAACAGACGGTGCAATCCTGAAAGGGATTACACGTGATTGCATCATCCACCTGCTCCGGGATAATGGCTATGAGGTGGAGGTACGGCCTTTATCTATCCATGAGGTCGTAGAAGCCTTCCAGTCAGGTAAATTACAAGAGTGCTTCGGTTCGGGTACTGCTGCCGTGGTTTCGCATGTTTCCGAGATTGCTTATGGCGATATCCGTATGGAACTTCCTCCTGTTGCCGAGCGCAAAGTCGGTAATTTCGCAAAAGAGGAAATCAACGGCATCCGCTCCGGGCGTATCCCCGATCCCTATGGATGGGTAGTTCCCGTAGAAATGCCCGTTCCTGTGGTTTGAACGGGCATCTTCCGGGACTAACCTCATGCGGTTCAGAATGCAGGGGACTTCGGCTTGTTCTGGAGGACCTCTTCAATCTGTTGGAGTACGGATGAATCCAGTTTTTCCATGACGTCGAAAGAATTCAAGGTCTCTTCGAGTTGATGTGGCTTGGAAGCTCCCAGGATTACGGTACTGACATTCGGATTTTTCAGACACCAGGCAACGGCCAGTTTGGCGAGCGAGGTGCCTAGTTCCTTTGCCAGTCGGTTAAGGGCACGGGCTTTTTCCAGATAATCTGCGTTGAGGTTGCGGTTTTTAAGCCATTCCATTCCCTGGAGGCTCATTCGGGTATCTTCGGGGAATGCATCCAGATATTTATCGGTTAGAATACCGGAGGCGAGGGGAGACCAGATGGTGGTGCCGAGCCCAAAATTGGCATAAAGCTGCTGGTATTCCACTTCGACCCGGTACCTGGTAAGCATATTGTAGTGCGGCTGTTCCATCAGGGGACCGATTAAGCGATTTTCTCTGGCAACCAGGTGCGCTTCCGTTATTTCCTGTGCCGACCACTGGGAGGTCCCCCAGTAGAGGATTTTACCCTGTTGGATGAGCATGTTCATGGCCCAAACGGTCTCTTCGATTGGGGTGTTCTTGTCGGGGCGATGGCAAAAATACAGGTCCAGGTAATCCAGCTGCATGCGCTTCAGCGAGGCATGGCAACCTTCAAAGATATGCTTTCTGCTAAGTCCTGTCTGATTGGGCAGCGTCCCACCGTCGCCGAAGAAGACTTTGCTCGAAACGACATACGAACTTCTGTCCCAGCCCATCTTTTTGAGGATTGCACCCATCACTGTCTCTGCTTTTCCCCGGGCATAGCCTTCTGCATTATCAAAAAAATTGACACCAGCATCATAGGCGGTTTTCATGAGCGCTTCAGCGGTGTCGTCGTCAATCTGCTGGCCAAAGGTAAGCCAGGACCCCAGGGACAAGGCGCTGACCTGTAGTCCCGATTTTCCCAGTTTTCTGTATTGCATACGGTACATATTTTATTGGTTGGGATAAATATACGACTTTTGCCCTCAAACGGGGGCATGGATTTTGCGCTTTCCGCTATGCCGGAATGCAAAGGGGAAAATCGGTAGTCTGGCAGTAATAGGTATTTTATAGATGTTTACCAATGGATTTGGTTTAATACTGTACTTGAAACAACGTATCATGAGCGAAGATATACTTAAAACGGCCTACAGTGCAGAGGCGTTCCGGACAGAAGGCCACAAGTTGGTGGATTTACTGGCGGATTATCTCCAGGACACTATGGTTAACCGGCAGGGCAAGGTCATCAAGTGGATGCCTCCGGAAGATGCTGCCGCACATTGGGCTACCTTGGAGGGTGATAGAAGTGCATTTTTCCAGGAAGTACTGCAGGGCTCGATACGTCGGCATCACCTGCGGTATATTGGGCATCAGGTGTGCCCGCCTTTACCCGCCGCCGCCCTTGCGGGTTTGTTAAACGACCTGCTCAACAATGGGATGGGGGTATATGAAATGGGGATTCCAGGAACTGCTATGGAGCGTTTCGTGGTGCAGGCTGTGGCAGCGAAAATGGGTTTTGGCCCAACTGCCGACGGGGTTCTGACTTCCGGGGGTACCCTGGCCAACCTCACAGCTTTATTGTGTGCCAGGAGCATAAAAGCCAGTCAGCCCATCTGGAAAAGCGGGTCAAATGGCCAGCTTGCCTTAATGGTATCGGCAGAGGCGCATTATTGTGTGGACCGGGCCGTGCGGATCATGGGCTGGGGGGAGGAAGGGATTATCAAGGTACCAGTGGATGCGCGGTTCCGCATGCGTACCGAATTGCTGGAACCGCTTTATCAGGAGGCAGTGGCTTCCGGAAAAGAGGTAATCGCGGTCGTCGGCTCGGCCTGCACAACAGCAAGCGGTTCTTTTGATGATCTCGAGGCAATAGGCCGGTTTGCCCAGTCTCACGGGTTGTGGTTTCATGTGGATGGGGCCCACGGCCTGGCCTGTGTGTATTCCGACAAGTACCGTTTCCTGACGGCAGGGGTGGAGCACGCCG
>CAZGOT010000012.1:0-5052 GCA_964527495.1 uncultured Haliscomenobacter sp. | reverse complement strand
TCGCACTTTTGCCCAAAAAGCGGCATACCTGCTGAACGAGGAGGGATCGGAAGACTGGTACAACCTTGCGAAGCGGACTTTTGAAACGACCAAGACGATGTTAAGCCTAAGGCCTTACCTGATGGTGCGGCAATACGGAGATGCCCTTTTTGAAGCCTATGTTACCCGGGTCAACGACCTGTGTGCAGCGTTTGCAGAAATCCTGATAGCCCGACCTGGCTGGGAGATAGCCACCATGCCATTCTGCAATATCCTTTGCTTCCGCTTTATACCGTCTGGCAGCGATGCCTCGGGCATAAATGCATTCAACGCGCGTGTTCGTCAGGCTTTGATTGAAGAGGGAGGGTTCTATCTGGTACAAACGGTATTACACGGAAATACCTGGCTACGCGTGACCCTCACCAATCCCTTTACCACCCTGGACGACCTCAGAGCACTCCTTGAGGCGGTAGAGCGTTTTCAAATGCCTTTGCATCCTCATCCGTAAAAATACCTCCAAGGCGTTGCATTTGCCGCAGCGTCTGAGGGTCGAGCTGACTGTCGGGATGCAAACTCCTGAAATCGCAACCCTGGAAAAACATACCCGGTAGGTTTCGGATACGGCTGATTTTGGTGAGCAGGGATTCCTCCGGGTTTTTTCGGGGCGCTATCTTTTCTTGTGGCAGGTTATCTGGATGGTATGTTTGCAGGACAGTCATGCGGGTGAGGTCCCATTCGAGGATTTCTTTTTCGGTAAAAAGAAACAATCCTCTGCCATCGGCTGTATATTGGGCATCCTGAAGTCGAATGCCTGTAGAAAAGGCCCGGACACAGGTGAAGGGGACAGTAGTGCTCCATTCAAGCGCATCCCCGTTGCGGGCGGCAAAAAGGGCCCGCTGCCCATCGGGACTGAAGCAAAGTATCTTTTTCCTGAACAAAGCCGTTTCCAGAAAGAATGTTTTACGACTAACGAGCGCACCGAAGAAATTAGCCAGCAGAGGTTGTTTATCCCATCGCGCCAACCGGATTCCGTTGAGTTCGATCTTGCGCAAATCCAGGAGTTGGAGATTGGTACCGGAGAGTTCTCCCCGGGATAAAACCATTATTCGGATAAGGTTTTGGAGGGCGAAGCCAAGAGATTGTTCGCGGAAGTTGCCACGGCAAAGTTCCAGGGCCCTGGCTACTCGGTTGGGTTTTTTACTGGAAAGGGTCCAGCCGGGGGGTATGGTAGAGTTGTTGGGGTTATAAAAATGCTCCCCTTCAATTTCGCCGATCATCCGGCAGATAGGGTCATCCAGGCGGGTGGTGCACAGGAGCGGGGGAAGTTCCCCCTTGGCAAGGCCAAGGTCAATCTGGTTGAGCAGATGTCGGGCGGCAAAATAATCGCGAAAGAGGTTGTGCAGGAAACGCACACCTTCCTTTTCTTCGATTAATATGGCGAGTTTTTCCATGCTGACATCCCGGATAATTCGGTTGAACAATTGGCGAGGGGGTAAGTCGGCAAACTTGCTTTCATCGAGATATCTGTCAAAGTCGCGGTCGAAAGTATCAAAAAAATGTTCTGTTAGCAGTTCGGGTACCGTTCTGCAGAGGAGGGTCCGGAGGTTGAGTTCGGAATTTTCTTTACGGCTAATCAGAGGGATGCCTGCTTTGTACATGATCCAGCCCACCCAAGGCAGGAGGTGTTCGAGGACAAAGCGCTGGAAAGCAATTTCTCCGGGATTCTTGGCTTGTTTGGCCTGGATACTTTGCAGGGTCATAAGCTCCACATTGTATAAGAGTTCGCCGGCCTTGGTAATATCGGTTTTGAAAGGGGTCTTGGCGGATTTTTCAACAGATGCCGTGCTTACATTAAACAAGGCCAGCATCATGGGGTTGCTCAACAGGGCTGTTAGGCCTGTGCTGAGGGGGATAGTATTGCCGAGGTATTTTCGGATGTCGAGGGGGGAAAGCGGTTGTAATTCCAGTAACTGGAAAATGGCGGACCAGTTCTCCGTGGTATAGCGTTGGCGCAGGTCTTCCTGTGCGGTGAGGATTATCTGGCGGTTGGGGAAGTTGGCAGGATTGCACAGAAGGGTAATTTCTTCGATAATCCCGTATATTCTATCGGGACTGACGTAGTGCAGCCCATCGAGGAGGAGCAAAACATTAGGTGGCCCGGTACTGCCATTATCCCCGAGAAAATCTTTAAGGTCTTCGATATAGTACAAGTCGCGAAGCTGCTCGCGGATGAAGGAGCTATTGCGATTTTCGCCCCACTCGTTGATTTCTTCGACGGCGAGGTAAAGGGGGATGGGGTCGGAGGCGATACCTTTATCCGGGTTGACGTTCCCCAGGAAATACTGCCAGAGGAAGTCCAGGGAGACGGTTTTGCCCATACCGCCCTTCCCGGTAAGGATAGCGTGGGGCTTGGGGGCTGTCCACAGTTTGCGCACCGCATTTTCCAACTGTACATTTTCTCCTTCCAATGCCACAATGATAGGTATGAGGTTGGGTTTTTTTTCAGGTGCCTTATCCTTCAACAAAGCATCTTCGATGCGTAGGTAGCGGAAGGCTCCCTGGCGCATCTCTTCGTATCTTTCCTGGGATGCTTTTCGCAACTCGCTTATTGGCAGGAAGGGATGGCCGATTTTCCAGTCTAAGTCATCTTCCTGGGTGGCGTATAAGCCCCAGGCAAAATCTTCACCTCCATCCTTACCGGAGGTGTCAATGCCCCGAAATTGGTTGGCTGCTTTTTGGAACCGGGTAGCCAGAGCGGCACGGGCGTGTGCAAAAGCCTCTTTCAGCGTGTATTGTCCTTCAGCTAGGGCAGCATAGAAAGTTTCGGCAAAAAACAGGGCAGATTGGTCCTCTACCGGTCTGTTGGTCGCGATTACTGCCCGAATACCTAGTTGGAGGAGGCGGGCAACCTGACCTCGGGTGGCACAACCATTGAGAAAAACGAGTTTCAGGGTGTCCCGCTGTTCTTCAAAAAGCGGCGCAAGTGCCGCAGCATCCGCCTGGAGGTCTTCCAGCCCGAGCAGGTTGCTTCCGGCATGGCCGGCGAAGTGAAAAATCAGCATTCGGTCTTTGAACCTTCTAAAGGTAACGAAGAGTTCTTCGGCATTGGTACTTTCTTCCCTTATGACCAGTAGCCGCCCTGCACTTTCCAGGGGGTGAAGGATTTTGTAAATAGCACTACTCTCGTTTTTGAGTGCATCGAGAAACCTGCCCTCCTCGTTGGCAAAGGCAAAGAATAGAATGGGAATAGGTTTCATATCGTTTGGTTTTTGCGGAATCGCTTTGGAAGCATATTTTCTTCTGTAATAAACGGTAAAAATGTAATTTTATGGTATCCGGCCAGCGGGTTTTGCTACCTTGTATCGTAAACGAATAGTAGCGTAATTGCTACAAAAGCCTTATCTTGTAAAAATGGACAATTTTTTCGATTTTCACTTCCATCCCTCCCTGAAGAGCTTTTTGTCTGAAGATAATCCGGCATCAAGGGAATCCTGTTGGAAAACCTATGAGCAAGGTGCGGTAATCCTGCGCTCCCAGTCGAGCCTGGAACAGTCCTGGAAAGGGGGTGTGCGCCTGGGGGTAGCTGCCTTGTACGTCCTGGAGCGGGCATTCACAGCCAGTTTTTTAATTGAACACGTTGCTCCGATTATTACCCCTCTGGACCGGGATATGCTCCGGTTGCCACAGGACACCGATAACCTGCGGCGTTTGCAGGCAGAGGTAGCGCACCTAAAAGCCTCTGCACAGGTTATTTCGGGACAGGGAATGGCGATGCAGATAATCCGTAAAATATCGGAATATGACCCGAAAAAGATTAACCTTGTGCTTGCCATCGAAGGTACACATTGTTTGGATTTATTCAATACCCGCATAGAGGACAACCTCCGACAACTGAAAGAAAGTGGGGAACGTTTCCTTTACCTCAACCTGACGCATCTTTCAAGGTTTCCGACTTGTTCCCATGCTTATGGCATCAAACTGGTGCGCGGGCATGAGCAATTCAGGCCTGCAGGTAATGGTATTTCCGAACTGGGCTATCGCATTATTGACATTGCTTACGACAAACGAATCGGCGGATATCCCCTTTTCATAGATATCAAGCACATGGGCCTGGAATCCCGGCGGCAATTTTATGCATATCGGAAAGAAAAAGGCTATGGGGACATCCCGATTGTTGCCAGCCACATGGGATGTACCGGCATTTCCTGGGCTCCAGAGGAGATTAAGCGCTATGTGGAAGAAAAGATAGTGCAATCCGGTACCGTGGAAGTTAGATATAGGAAGCCTCAGGGGATAGGTGGCCCTTTTAGGCAAAAGACCACATTTAATCCCTGGTCTATCAACTTATATAATGAAGAGATCCCAATAATTCTGGAATCTGGTGGGTTGATTGGCCTCAACTTGGACAAGCGCATCCTGGGCGCGAAAAAAATTGATGGGGAGTTTTTCTCTCCGGAGTCCTTCAGCACGGTTTTCGACGAGCCCTTGCCGAGGTCAATAACCCTAAGGGAAGGTGATGAAAAAGGGTTATACGAAGAGCAGGGCTTTGAATCAGGTCCATACGACCGCGATCAGGCGCTGGACCACTTGCGCCACCTGTGCAACCACATCCTGCATATTGTTGAAATAGGTGGGGCAAGGGCGTGGAAACAGATTTGTATCGGATCGGATTTCGATGGATTGATAGACCCGGTGAATGGCTGCCTCTCCCATGCCGAGTTGCCTGATTTAGAGGATAAAATGGCTATCACCCTGGTACAGATGATAAAACAGGCAAAGCGGAAGAAGCCTTTATTGAATTACGGGGAAGGCAACATACAGGCGCGCGTCCGGGACATCATGTTCAATAACGGCGTCCGGTTTTTGCAGAAGCACCTTTCCTGAAAGCGGGATATTTTTGAGACGGGCTCAAAAGACATGAGGCAGTCCTTAAAGGTATTCCGCTGCCTTCGGCGGCGAAAGAAGATTTTAAATAGGAGTTGTGTAAAAAGGCCGTAGGCTTTCATTTGGCGGCTGATGCCGCCAAATGTTATTTTGAATGAACGACGTTTTGCCTCATTTTGCAAAGCAAAA
>CAZGOT010000011.1:27704-28113 GCA_964527495.1 uncultured Haliscomenobacter sp. | reverse complement strand
ACCTGCGGGATTGTTGCAAAAGGGTGCATCTTCAGGAAATAATCCTGCCGGTAGGCCCGCGGAGAGAGGATATCCTGGAGTTTCGTGTATTCCTCCTGCAAGCTGGGCAAAGGATCCATTTGGCTATTGGCAAAAGCGTAGTATAAAACCTTCATGGGGCAGGTTATTTATGGATGAACATACGGGTTACGACCAGAGGGAGGGGCGGGGAAAAGATGTTGCTTCCCGCCCATAAAAAGGGGATGAGGCTGTCTCAAAAGACATTTGGCGGCATTCGCAGCCAAAGAATATTTTTTTTAAAACGCTGATTTCGTTGATTTCGCTTCGCAAAATCAACGAAATCAGCGTTTTAAAAAATTTTACCCGCAAAGAAATTTTATTCTGTCGCCGTAGGCGGGAAAATACTTTT
>CAZGOT010000011.1:0-27694 GCA_964527495.1 uncultured Haliscomenobacter sp. | reverse complement strand
GACATCCTCTTGCAGACTGCAAAAGGCTTGGAATGGAAAATAATAGATGAATAGCGTGGAAAGTACCACCAACGCCCACCTATCTATAACCGCGTGCGAAACATATGCAGGCGGAGCTGCTTGTGTAACTTGGGGGCCCTTGGGCCCGAAGGTTTTAGCCATTTTAAGCGGGTTTTAGATATCTGCCTGCTTTGTTGCAAAAAGATGCAAAGAGGTCCAAAGGGAATAAAAAGTGTATTCCTTCCCGCTCAACCGCCTCGCCGCAACAAGTATTTTGCTAATTAACGAAAAATTAGCCGATTTAATTCGCCCCGGCAGAAAAAATATTTCTTTTCGGGGGAATATCCATATATATACTTGCTAAAACCTATTAACGCCAATATAATTACCTCCTTACCCTCCCTACTTTCAACATCAAACCTTCGGATACCCTACATAATACTTCGTGACCGTTTTGGGGTGTATTTCGTAATCGGTACATTCGGACATGGGCCGTACCTGCCCGTTTTTGAGCAGAATATCAATCTCCCCCTGGGCTGTATTATAGGCTGAGTTGCTCTCGGCACCAGAAAGGACGAGTACCTCCGCAGCAGCGGGCTCCTCCGGCCATTGTTCAGCTACAGCCTGCCTGATCGTACTGAGATAGGCTTCGGAAAAGGGTACGCTGGATAGCTCCAGCTTGAAAAGCCGCCTGTTGATCAGCCCGCTGGCAAGGAAAGCCAGCAGCTTGTCGGAGTGGGTGGTCCAGCTTTTAAGGGCCGACATGATATCATAATCGTCCAGGGCAGCAAACTGCCGCAACAGGGCTTCCCGGTCGTGCTCAAAATCCCTGGTACGGGTGTCGCGGCAGAGAAAAAACGCCAATGGCTCCGGACAAGGTACGCTGGCACCTGCCTGCACGAGCACCCGGGCACGCCGCAAGGTTTGGATCAGCATCTGCTCGGCTGCCAGGACTGTCTTATGCAGATACACCTGCCAGTACATGAGCCGACGGGCAGTAAGGAACTTTTCCAGGGCATAAATACCTTTTTCTTCTACAACGAGCTTGTTGTCGTGGACCGCAAGCATTTTGATGATGCGGTCATACCCTACTACTCCCTCGTACACCCCGGTGAAAAAGCTGTCGCGCGACAGGTAGTCCAGGCGGTCCATGTCGAGTTGGCCGGAGACTAACTGGTGTAGGAATGGCTTGGGATAACGGTCCTGAAAAATAGCTATCGCCGTCTTCAGCGCACCTCCAAATTCGCGGTCGAGTAGCTCCATGAAGCCCAGGGAAAGTTGCTCGTGGCTGACGTGGAGGAGGGTGTGCTCCAGCGTATGCGAAAACGGACCGTGCCCTATATCGTGCAGCAATATAGCAGCAGATACTGCCGTGGCTTCTTCTTCGCTAATCTCCACACCTTTGCTCTGCAGTACAGCTATCGCCTGGCTCATCAGGTGGAAAGCCCCCAGGGCATGGTGAAAACGGGTGTGCAATGCCCCGGGATAAACATAATGGCTGAGGCTGACCTGCTTGATCCGCCGCAACCGCTGAAAATACGGGTGCTCGACAAGGTCAAAAATTAAGCCGTAGGGTACGGCGATGAACCCGTACACGGGGTCGTTGAAAATCTTTTTCGCCGACATAATTGTTTTTATTTTGGCTTTGTTAAAGGGTTTTTTATAAAAATCCTTCGCTATTTGAACAATATTTCGGGCATAAAGATGATTTATGCCTTTGCAGGACACTATCATCCCGGAATGCACCTTCCGGGACAAAAGATCGCGCGCATTTTTTTAACAAAAACAATCTATGGAAAAAATTACCATCCTTTGGGCAGATGATGAGATTGATTTGCTCAAACCCCAGTTGAAATTTCTGGAAAGTAAAGGCTATGAGGTTATCAGCGTCACCAATGGCCATGATGCACTGGAAGAATGTGAAAACAACAAGGAAATTGACGTCGTATTCCTCGACGAAAGTATGCCTGGCATCACCGGACTGGAAACGCTTTCCCGCCTGAAAGCCTCCAATCCCAACCTGCCGGTGGTCATGATTACCAAAAACGAGGCCGAAACCGTTATGGAAGAAGCTATCGGAGCCGAAATTGCCGACTACCTTATAAAACCTGTCAACCCCAACCAAATCCTGCTCTCCCTCAAAAAAATCATAGACAACGAACGCCTCGTCCGGGAAAGGACTTCCTCCGATTACCAGCAGGAGTTCCGCCAGATTTTCACGCAGATCAACAGCAATCTGGACTATGAAGAATGGGTCAACGTATATCGCAAAATCATCAACTGGGAAATCCGGATTGATCAGTCCAATTCGACCGAAATGAGCGATATCCTCTCTATGCAAAAACAAGAGGCAAATGTGGAATTTTGTAAATATGTGTCCAAAAACTACCTGAACTGGATCAATCAGTCCCAGCCTGCGCCCGTAATGTCCAATACCCTGCTGCGCAGTAAGGTTTTTCCTAAAATGGACAGCAAAGTTCCCGCTATCCTCCTCCTCCTCGATAACCTCCGCTACGACCAGTGGAAAGTCATCGAACCCATCCTCTCCAACTATTTTCGCGTGGAAGAAGAAGACTTTTTCTTTAGCATCCTTCCCACCTCCACGCAATATAGCCGCAACGCCATCTTCTCCGGCATGATGCCCGCTGAAATCGAACGTGCTTACCCTGATTGGTGGCGTAACGATAACGAAGAAGGTGGCAAAAACCAATATGAAGACCAACTGCTGTCCGGTCTGGTAGGCCGTACTTTTCGAAAGGATATCCGATTTGACTATCTCAAAATAACTAACGTCCAACATGCCAGACAACTGCAGGACAATATCCTCAACTATCTCAACAATGACCTTACCGTTATAGTGTATAACTTTATTGATATGCTCTCCCACGCGCGGACGGAAATGGAGGTCCTCAAAGAACTGGCAGGCGACGAAAAAGCGTACCGCTCTCTCACCCGCTCCTGGTTCGAAAATTCCCCGCTGTGGGCTGCCCTCCAACGCCTCGCCGAACGTGAAGTCCAATTGTTCGTCACTACCGACCATGGCACCATCCGCGTCAACACTCCCTCAAGAGTGGTGGGCGACCGCGAGACCACCACGAACCTGCGCTATAAGGTTGGTCGAAACCTGCAGTATGAGAAAAGGGATGTCTTCGAAGTACGCGATCCCTCCCAGGCCAAGCTTCCCCGGCCCAACGTCAGTTCCAGCTATATCTTTGCCAAGGAAGACTGTTTCTTCCTCTACCCCAATAATTACAATCATTTCAATAACTACTACCGGAATACCTTCCAGCACGGCGGTATTTCACTGGAAGAAATCATCTGCCCTTTCGCGCGTTTGCGCTCTAAATAGGGGATTTAAGAAAGTTTTGAAGGGACACTGTTATCATTGATTTTGCTTCGCAAAACCAATGAAAACAGTGTCCCTTCAAAGTATTATGGGGTTATTTGAAAAGTATTCCGCCGCCTACGGCGGCGGAAGAAAATTTTAAATGAACGACGTTTTACCTCATTTTGCTTTGCAAAATGAGGTAAAACGTCGTTCATTTAAAATAACATTTGGCGGCGCCAGCCGCCAAATGAAATGCCAGGGGCTTTTTACACAACCTCGTGCCGCCGCCGGGCTTTTTACACAACCCCGTCATTTGGCGGCATCAGCCGCCAAATGACGGCCTCCGGCCTTTTTACACAACTCTGAAAGTTATTTTGAATAAACATCAGACGGGGAAGTATCGCCGGACAGCTCCGGATTAGCTTTCAAAATAGATTTGAGCCTGCCCATAGCGGGCAGGAACAAAATCCTACGGCCAAAATATCCCGGCTTCTTCAGAGTAATCGTCCCTACGTGCAAGAAAAGAAAAGTACTGGTTTCGATACGTTCTATATTATGGTAGGGATAGCGGAAATTTTTGAAATAATTGGTCACATAGACAAAGCCCTCTCCAATCTCGACCCGCCGCAGGCGCAGCAGCGTAAAATAAAACAGCGCCAGCCCGCTGAGGTAAAAAAATGCCAGTCCTATGCGGAACGGCCCTGCAGGAATATTCCCGATGAAGGCAAATGGCTGTAGCATCAGTGCTACCGTAACAGCGCCGAAGAAAACTGTCCAGAAGACGGGCAGGAAAAGGACAAAAAACAAAGTCGAATTACTGGATACTCTTTCCATACCGATCAGGATTCATGTTGTTGGGCACGCTGTTCAATCTGTCGAAGTTCTGCTTCTTCTGCAGCTTCCCTTTTTCTCCTCCGTGCCGCCTCCCGCGCAGCTACCAGGATACTCGTTTCATACAAAGCCATCAGGGGAAAAGCAATCAGCAACTGGGAAACCGCATCGGGTGGACTGAGAAACGCCGCAACAATCAGAATGACCACAATCGCGTGCCGGCGGTATTCCCGCATCGTCTGTGGCCCAAGTACGCCGAGTTTGGCCAGGAAATAGGCCAGTATCGGCAACTCAAACACTAACCCCATTGGAAGGGTAAACATAATCATATAGCTGATATACGAATCGAGTGTGGGCATATTTTCTACTCCCGGAATGGTAAAGCCCACCAGAAAATTTACTGCAAAAGGTGCAATCACAAAATACCCGAACGCTACACCTGTGAGAAATAACAGCGAGCAGATAAATACCACTCCACGTGCCGCCTGCTTTTCGTTGGCGTACAAGCCCGGGCTGACAAAGCGCCATATTTCCCAAAACACATAAGGAAAAGAAACAATAAATCCCGCAGCAAACGACGTACTGATACTGGTAATGAAAGCCTCCCCAAACCCAATTGCCTGCTTGCGAAATTCCGGGGGCGAAAAACACATCGCATCCCCAATACCAAAGTAATGGGATAAATTACATATTGCCCGATAGGAGAAAAAATCTTTATGCGTCGGGCCAAATATGACAGTGTCAAAAAACCAACCCTGGAAAATGAACAGTACCACCCCGCACAAAATAATCGCAACGACCGAGCGAAGAATGTGCCAGCGCAACTCTTCCAGGTGCTCGAAAAAAGACATTTCTTTGGTATTGTTGGTTGCCATATCAAAGGTCACTTCGTATTTAATGCACAAAAATAAGAAAATACCGATGCAGGTGGTTTGTTAATGTATAAGGAAAAAAATTTGGAAGAAGTTGACCTTCGCCAGATAGAACTAAAAATATTTCTTTACCTCTCCTGATTTTCCAAAAATTCCGGGTACAACACGCCATAAAAAGGCTTTCAGTAAAAGGATGGAAACCATTCTGTTGTTTTGCCCCGGAAAAACCTGTATATTAGCATAAAAACAAACAAAAACGATATGAAGTATTCTGTACTCCTTTTTTTGGGGGGATACCTCACCGCCATAGCTTCCCTCCGGGCCCAACCACTGCCTGAACAAATATACCTGAGTGCCGATGGCCGCATGCTGCTCACCGGCAATAAGCCTTCCACCGGACTCTACGATTCCGCAACCATCCGCAACGTGTACCTGGAGTTTCCACAATCCGATTACTGGCAATTATTGCGGCAGAATTATACCAGTCAGACCGAAATCCCAGCCAGATTGACCGTGGATGGGGTGCGCTACGATAGTGTTGGCGTGCGGTTCAAAGGAGAAACCTCCTATTTGCAGCTTCCTCCCAATGCCCAGAAAATGTCCTTCAACATTTCCGTTGATTTCGTAAGGCCCGACCAACGCCTCATGGGGTACAAAACCCTGAATTTCAACAATGCATTTCAGGACGAGTCTTTTTTGCGGGAGGTCTTTTACCTGCATCAATTACGCCGGCACATCCCTGCTGCTAAAGCCAATTTCGTCAATCTCTATATCAACGGAGAGTACTGGGGCCCTTATCCCAATATTCAGCAGCTCAATAAGGATTTCCTCGAGGAATGGTTTCTCAGCAATGACGGCTGCAACTGGCGTGCCGAACGCCCTGGTACCAACGTCCCGGGTGGCCCCTGGGGCGATGGCACTGCCGCACTCAACTTCCTGGGTACCGATACTTTGCGCTACATGCAGTATTACACCCTCAAAAGCAGTGATGTGCCCAGTCCCTGGGCAAAGCTGGCCGCCGCCTGCGACATGCTCAACAATACCCCTTCAAGCAGCCTTCCGGATGTCCTGCCCAGGTTCTTTGATATAGACCGCATCCTCTGGCACCTGGCTTCCGAAATTGCTTTTTCCGACGATGACAGCTATGTGCACAAAGGAAAAAACGATTTTTATGTATACTATGAACCCGAAACCGCCCGTATCACCCTCATCGAATACGACGGCAACAGCGTCATGAACCCCGCATTGGCGAATTGGAGCCCGTTTTACAATGAGTCAAAGGTTAACTTCCCCATGCTCAATAAAATCCTGGCCGTGCCGCGCTGGCGCCAGCGCTACCTCGCCCACCTGCGCACCATCCTTACCGAGGAAATGGATCCCCAGGAATGTAACCTACTGCTCGACAACCTGCGCAGGCAAATCGAAACCCATGTACAGAACGATCCCAAAAAACTCTATACCTATCAACGATTCATAGATGAGTTTCCCGTGTTGCGCAACTTTATTGCCTCCCGGCGCAATTTCCTCCTCGCCAATGCGGAAGTCGCACAACCCACACCCAGCATCAGCAATGTAAGTTATGTCAATGTCGCCGGACAAGCCTGGACACCCCCTTCCGCACAGGAACAGGTATATGTGCAGGCCCGTGCAAGTGCTGCCAGCGGCCTCCATCAGGTAAATCTCTACTATTCCAATACATTGACAGGTAATTTTACCACCGTACCAATGCTCGACAATGGCCTGAACCGCGACGGTGCGGCTGGCGACGGCGTATTTGGTGCCGCCATACCCGGACAGGCCGCCGGCTCCTGGGTCCGCTTTTATATCGAGGCAATTGCTGCCAATACTGCCCAGACAACTGCTTACCTACCTCAAGGTGCCGAACACAACGTTTTTGTCTATATAGTAAAAACTACCAACCAGGTAACCTCTACTGTGAAAATCAATGAACTTATGGCCTCCAATACCTCTACGGTCAAAGACGAAGCTGGTCAATTCGAAGACTGGATTGAACTCCATAACCTTACCGACCGCGATATAGACCTCGGAGGATATTTCTTGAGTGATAATCCCGCTAATCTCCCCAAGTGGAAAATACCGAGCGGCACTATACTGCCAGCAAAAGGATTTCTCACCTTCTGGGCCGACGAAGATGCCAACCAGGGACCTCTACACTGTAATTTTAAACTCTCTGCCAGCGGGGAAGTGGCCATACTGCTCGATAGCAACCGCATTGTCCTGGACTCGGTAGCTTTTGGCCCCCAGGAAGCAAATAAGGGATATGCCAGGGTGCCAGACGGCACCGGGACCTTCAGAATCCAGGCTCCAACCTTTAACAGCAGTAACGAACGCGCCACTGCCCTGCGCTTCCCCCGCCGCATTTCTGATGGACTATTTCTGTTTCCCAACCCTGCAGACGGTGGGTTTACGGTACGCATTCCAGCAGTACAGGCAGGGCGGTTTATCGAAATTTTTGGACCCACAGGGCAGCTTTTGCTCCGTCAGCCTGCCCTTGAAGAAAATAACATAGCAACCAGTGCGTGGCCACCGGGCGTGTATTTTGTGCGATGTGACGACAAAGGAGGGCGCGTGCTTATCCAGCACTGACCCTGGGTACTACGGGAGATATATCAGAGGATAAGCATTGCGTCGCCATAACTGAAAAAGCGGTATTCCTCTCGGATGGCTTCTTCATAGGCCTCCATGATAAGTTCATATCCTCCAAAAGCACAAACCATAATCAGCAGGCTGGATTTGGGCAGGTGGAAATTTGTGATCATCGCATTGGCGATGGTGAAATCGTACGGCGGGAAAATGAATTTATTTGTCCAGCCCTCGGCAGGTTTGAGCAAACCCTCTGCAGAAACCGCTGATTCAATGGCGCGCATGCTGGTAGTGCCTACTGCACAAATCCGGTGGCGGCCCTCTTTTGCCTTATTGACCAGCTCTGCCGATACTGCCGGGATGCGGAAGTATTCTGCGTCCATCTTATGTTTGGACAGGTCTTCAACATCAATACTCCGAAAGGTGCCCAGGCCGATATGCAGGGTAATTTCTGCGAATTCCAGGCCTTTAATCTCCAACCTTTTCATCAACTCCCTACTAAAGTGCAGGCCGGCAGTTGGAGCTGCTACCGCACCCACTTCTTTGGCATACACCGTCTGGTAGCGTTCCCGGTCCATGTCCTCGCTAGGCCTTATGATATATTTAGGCAGAGGAGTATTGCCCAGTTGATACAACTCTTTTTGGAACTCTTCTTCGGGCCCGTCGAATAAAAAGCGAATCGTTCTACCCCGGGAAGTGGTATTGTCCACTACCTCCGCAACGAGCACGTCGTTGTCCTGCTCGTCACTGAAATACAGTTTATTACCAACCCGGATTTTACGGGCAGGATCTACGAGTACATCCCAGAGGCGGGCATCTGCATTGAGTTCGCGCAGCAGGAATACCTCGATTTTGGCCCCGGTTTTTTCTTTGCGCCCGTACAAGCGCGCCGGAAACACCTTGGTATTATTGAAAATCATGACATCGCCTTCGTCAAAATACCCGAGGACGTCCCTGAAGATTTTGTGTTCTATTTTGCCTGTGTCCCTGTGGATCACCATCAGGCGCGCTTCGTCGCGGTTCTCTGCAGGATACTGGGCAACTAGTTTCTTAGGAAGTTCGAAGGTAAATTGTGAAAGTTTTGTCCTCATCGGAAATGTGCGTTTTCGTGACTGCGCGGGCGTTCATCTTAGCACTCCACCCCAAACAGCCCAGGCATTTTGAAAAATTACGCAAAGATAAAAAAATTGTAACTACTTGGCGGATAAAATGCAACTAATGGACCGTAATATTTATTGATTTGCAAGCAGTAATTTTGAAAATCGAAGAATGTTTTTTGCTACAAGAAAAGAAACGGACCTTAATACATTTCGCACCGACAGGTTTTGTGCATTTACCAACCTATCCTGAAAATTTGCAAAAACCTACTTGTACAGTGTATATAATGCTACTAAGCGGATAAAAAGTTTCGTTCATCGAATGAATACTGCAGCTACGGGGTTAATTTTGTATCTTTAAGAAAAATTTGAGCGTTTATGGCAATGATCTGGCGTATTTTTATGGAGAGCACAGCTCAGGCTTTTTCCCAGCTCATCTCCAACAAGCTCCGGACCTTTTTGTCCCTGTTAGGGATCACCATCGGGATATTTTGTATCATCGGCGTTTTTTCGGCAGTGGATTCGCTGGAGAACAACATCCGCTCAAGTTTCGACAAGCTGGGGGAAGATGTGGTTTATGTGAGCAAATTTTCCTGGAATGAAGACCCGGGCAGGAATTTTTTCAAATACCTCCGCCGGCCACCCGTCCGTTATCAGGACTATCAGATTATTAAGGAGAAGAGCAAGCTTGCCTCAGGGGTGGCCTTTTATACCGGAATTGGTTCCCGGACGGCCAAGTACCTGTCCAATAGTGCCGAACGCTCCTACTTATTTGCCGTCACCTATGATTATCTTGAAGTACAGAACCTGGAAATAGCAAAAGGGCGGTTTTTTTCCCCGTCGGAATATCGTTTTGGCAGCAACAAGGTCTTATTGGGCGCAGAGGTAGCCGAGGCCCTTTTCCCTGGAAATATTGACCCTGTTGGCAAAACCATCAAGGTATCGGGTAGGACGCTGGAGGTAATCGGGGTGCTGGAGAAATCCGGGGAAAGTATCATAGACATCATGAATTTTGACCCCGTCTTATTGGTATCTTATGAACTGGCGCGCAAAATGGCCAACCTGAACAACCCGAATGTATTTTTTGACAACACCTCCGTGACCGTAAAAGCCCTGCCGGGCGTACCCCTGGAATATCTCCAGGACGAACTCACCGGAATCCTGCGTTCCAGCCACCGTCTGAAGCCTACAGCAGCCGATGATTTTTCGCTCAATCAGCTTTCCATCCTGAGTAACCTACTGGACGGTTTCTTTCGTGTACTAAATATCCTGGGTATTTTCATCGGCGGTTTTGCCACACTTGTCGGCATGTTCAGCGTAGCCAATATTATGTTTGTCACCGTAAAAGAAAGGACCCGCATTATCGGAATAAAAAAGGCGCTTGGTGCAAAGTTTTCGCACATCCTGCTGGAATTCCTCATCGAATCCATCGTCCTTTGCATATTGGGGGGCATTTTGGGCCTACTGCTCATCCTGGGGACACTCGCGCTGGTTTCCAGGGCATTTACCAGTTTCGAATTTGTCCTCTCTCTCCACAACGTTGTGCTCGGCATATCGCTTTCGGCGATAATCGGGGTTATCGCGGGGATGGTCCCGGCCCTTCAGGCGGCGCGCATGGATCCTGTGGAGGCAATGCGGCGTTAACTCCTGAAAGATGCGTTGCAAAAAAAGCCTTTGCTCCTGGACGGGAAGTTTTTTCCCGAATAAGCCGTCATAAAGTACTGGTAATACCTACCGGAAAAAAAACGAATTCGACCGCAGGCGAAAAAACAAGGCACCATTAAAATAATTTTCATAAAATGGCATTGATATAGTACTTCAAATAGCGAGGATTGGCCTAAATTTGAACCGCGTTTTTGGCCCCGAAAGGGAAAGATGGGCCAGTATTGTTCAAAATTGCCGATGTTTCGGATTTGTCATCATCGGATTAACGTGATCTCAAAAACACTTTCCATGACAAGAGTACGTTTGTCTTTGCTTTTTTTGTTCCTGCTTTTGGTATCAAAAACCCTAAGTGCCCAACAGTTGTCCCTTTTTACCCAATACCGGGAAAACATCGGCATAATCAATCCAGCAGCAGTAGAAAATGATTTTCTCGCATTCGGGAATAATATTTCCTTTGGGGCTTCCTATCGCACACAGTGGATTGGCATATCCGGCAACCCCCGCACCCAGACGGTTAGGGGCACTTTTCTCGCCGACCAGATGTCCGGAGTGGCCCTGATGGCAGGAGGGCAGCTAATCAATGACCAGACAGGGCCAACGGGTTTTAGTGGGTTCTATGGCCGCATTGCCGGAATCCTGACCGATGATCCTGCCTATGGGGGCCTCTCTATTGGCCTGAGTGCCGGTGTGATACAATACCGCGTCAATGCTTCCAAAATCATCCTCCGGGAGCCCAATGACATTCTCGGCACCCAAAACCAGGCTCAAATCTTTCCGGATGTCGGTTTCGGCCTGTTTATGTACAGGGCTGTAGGTGGGCGCTATGGCTCAGACAACTTTATCTATGGCGGAGTTTCCGTGCCTCAGGTTTTTGGTCTCGACCTTACTTTCCAAAACGATAAGGGGGAGTTTTTTACCAAACGCATCCAGCACTTTTATGGGCAGTTTGGCTTCCTCAAATTTTTTGGCAACGACAGCTTCCTCGAACCATCGGTATGGGTAAAATATGTGCAAAATGCCCCTGCCAACGTTGATCTCAATCTGCGCTATCAGCTCCCGACAGCACTTTGGATCGGCGCAGGTGGGTCCTCTGCAGGTACTGTTCACCTCGAAACAGGTCTGAACCTTGGCGAAAATCTCGGCCTCGACAGCAATGTGCGGCTGGGGTATGGCTTCGATTACTCTTTCAGCTCTTTTGGCCCTTTTGCCGGAAATACCCATGAAATTAACGTTGCTATTTCCTTTCAACGATAACCCGGCATCCCAAATATTTTGACCGCGCCCCTGGCGTGCATTTTCAACCGAATTTAACATTAAAGCAGGAAGTTCAATGAGGGGCATTACAAATCCAGTTTCTTCCATGAAAAAATTGCTTATAAGCGCGGCTTTTGTGTGTCTGGCCGCTATTACCTCCTGGGCACAACCAACCTTCACCTTCTCCTCCGCTACTCCTTGTACCGGAGAAGAATTTTGTGTGGACGTTACCATTAAGGACTTTACCGACATTACCGCCCTTAAATTCCCGATTCGTTGGGACCCTAAGGTGCTGAAACTCACAGGCGTCAACCAATTTAATCTGCCAAGCTTGTCCGGTGCAAATTTTGATACCTCCCGGGTAAAGGAAGGGCTTGTATTTCTCGATTGGCTAGGGGTGTCCTGCCAGCCGAATGTTCAGGCGATTACCCTCGACGATGAGATTCGCATCTTCCGCCTTTGCTTCCGGGCTATTGGCAGTTTCGGGGCTACCACTTTTGTAGAAATCAGCGACGACCAGACCCTGTCCGACGACCCCGAGCCCATCATCGTCCGCCGCCCACCTGCTTGCTTTAATATTGGCTTGAAACAGAAAAAATCCTTCGTTTCCCTCTGCGTCCGGCCGCTGAGCCTCATTTCCAAACCTGTAAAGGGAAATACCGGAGACCTGGTTTGTTTTGACGTCGGCGTAAGTGGTTTTGACGGCCTGGCCAGCCTACAGTTTACTATGGATTACGATTCCACTATCCTCCAGTATTCCAATATCGTTATTACTGACAAACTGCGCAACCTAACCCGCGAAAGCTTTGGTACCCCCGACCGCCCCAGTATCGGCAAAGGTAAAATTACGATGTCCTGGAACTGGACGGATATCCAGGTCCCCAGTATCACCGTCCCGGACAGCACGGTCATTTTCCAGGCCTGCTTCACGATAATCGGGCGGTGTGAGTCCGTTTCCACCCTCCGTTTCTCCTCCAGCCTCACCCCCCTGGAGGCAATAAAAGTGGTTAAGGATACGCAGTATGCTATACCTTCTATCCTTATCCCCGGACAGTTACAGGTCGAAACCTGCACCCCTACCGGCTTGCAGGTGATTGCCGATTGTGGTCCCGAAGTGAACCTCGGCGATCAGGTATGCGTAAAAATACGCACCCGGGGTATGCAAAATATCAACCAGTTTACCTATCTGATGAACTTCAACGCCAATATATTGCGGTTCAAGGATGTGAGTATCCTGGCTACTCCTGCCCAGATCCCCAATTTTAACAAAGCCAGCCATTTTAATACAGTCAATGTTGCAAGGGGCGTGCTGGGGGTCAACTGGAATGCACCGGTAAGTACCGCTACCGCCAATGCTACGGATGGTACAGTCATTTACGAAGTTTGCTTCGACGTCATTGGGCTCGGAGGAAATGCCCCCATAAGCTTTGATGGCACTACATCGGTCGTGCGGCGAACCGGTAGTATTCAGAATATCGGAATTGCCCCTACAAATTGCGCGGTGCGGGTCAAACAACCCGAAAGCCTGCTGCTGCGGATTGGCGATGCCCAAGGTGCGCCAGGCGATACGGTTTGTGTTAATATTGAAGCTCTAAATAGCCAGGTTGGCCTTACCGAACTGGAATTCTCTCTGCTCTGGGATCCACAACACGTCAACTTTGCCTCCATTAAAAACATCCAAATACCGGGTGCGTCCCTTGCCAATTTTGAAACCCAAGGTGCCGACGGTGGCTTACTTTCTTTCTCCTGGTCTTCCACTACGCCATTTGATATCAACGTTGGCAACAGTATGTTCCAGGCATGCTATACCGTCACGGGCCTGTCACCCGGCGCACTCGGGGTAAAGGAAAACTGTAACCCGGTCTCCCTTCTGGAAATCCCGCTGGTCGTAGAACCCAGAGCGGTGACCGTGGGCTCCCAGGGAGAGAATATCGGCATTAAATCCACCGCAGGGCAAGTGTGTATCCTCAACCCTGTCGGGTTTTTCCTGCAAATCGGCAAAGGCCAGGCTTATAAGGGGGATACCCTCTGTGTTGATTTTAAAGTGCGGGGCTTCAACGGTATCACCGGGGCTGAATTTAGTATCAATTGGGCCCCGACAGAATTGAGGTATGCAAAGGTTACCCCAAAAGGGACCCTGGGCTTACAAACTGCCAATTTCAAAACGGCCAATGCCGGGGTAGGGGTCCTGGACTTCCTTTGGACAGGTCCAACGACTGGCAGAAGCCTTCCGGATAGCACCTCTATTTTTGAAGTTTGTTTTGTCCCTATCGGCACGGCGGGCAAATGTGTTCCTGTGGAAATTACGGCAAGGCCCAACCCTTCTGCCACCACTACCCAGGGCCCTGGCAGCGTTTATCCAATCAACGGAGAAGCCTGTATATTGGATCGCCTGATTATTACCCAAAAAACCATAACGCCGGTCACCTGTCCGAATGGGGCAGATGGTACAGTATCTCTCAAAGTGGAAGGCGGCAAGGGCAATATTTTCTTCTTTTGGGAATCCAGCCCCCGTCAGTTTTCCAGCAAAGCCATCCGCCTCCCGGTTGGAAAAGTTGCCGTTACCATTTTTGACGAATCCCGTCCCCCGCTTGTGCTCCGCGATTCTTTCGAGATCCGCCTCACCGATACGCTACCGGTTGCGAATGCTGGTAGCGACAGACTGCTGGGGTGCCAACCGCCCTTTACCCTGCTTTCCGGTACAGGTTCAACAGGACCTCAATTCTCCTACTACTGGAGTACAAATTTCGGCAGCCTGCCTGGCGACCTCTCCAAGCCGAGTGTTATTGCTGGTGCCCCCGGAGAATATTTCCTCACAGTGGTAAACCGGAATACCGGATGCCTCGTGCGGGATACTGTCACGGTACTACCAGCAAACCGCCCACTTGCAAAGGTATTCAGCGATCAGCAGTTCAGTTGTACCACAGATACCATCGTCCTCAATGCAAGCCAGTCCTCCAAGGGCGATTCTATTTCCTATAAATGGACGGCACTGGATGGCGGAATTGTATTCCCAGGAGATGAAAGGAAACTACTGCCCCGCATCCTCGCTCCCGGCTTATACGTTCTGGAGGTCCGGAATATCGTCAATGGTTGTTCTTCTACCGATACGGCCCGTGTTCAGGCTGCTGTAGAAGTGCCGAAGGCAAAAGCGGGGCCCGATAAGGAATTGCTGTGCGATGGAAAACCCGTCGAGCTCGATGGTTCACAATCGGGCAACACCAGACCCGTCCAGTATACCTGGCTCGACAGTCTGGGCAACCAGGTTGCTACTGGGACTAAAGCTACCCTCAGTAAGGCAGGTGTCTATTACTTGCGTGTAAAAGAAGACGGAAGTGGCTGTATTGCGCAGGATACCGTCCGGGTGCTTTCGCCCACAAAGTACCCGGTACTGAACGCGGGCAAGGATACCACCCTTACCTGCGCCAATCCACAGTTGCGGCTGACATCTACGATAGCCAATACGCAAAAATACAAATTACAGTGGACTGCCCTTAACGGAGGGGAGCTACAGCCTGGGGGGGACACTACCCTGCAGCCCGTTGTAACGAAACCAGGCCGCTTTATCCTGCGGGCAGAAGATATCGGAAGCCAATGTGTCTCGTTTGATACCCTTCTGGTGGCAGAGGATAAAGTCGCTCCGACTATAGACGCAGGCCCCGGCGATACCCTTAGCTGCCGAAAACCCGTTGGCACCCTGGTCGCTGTAGCCCCTGCCAACGGTATCAAAGCGGTCTGGACCATTAATGGTAAAGACTTCGGTACCGACAGCCTTTCCGTTAAAGCTAATACTGCCGGTGTCTATTATTTCAAGGCCACCAATATCCGCAATGGGTGTTCGGCAACCGACTCCGCCCGGGTGGTTTCCATCATTGAGACCGTTCAGGTTAGCTCCCCGACAAACAACGCCAAAATCACCTGTGCAGTAAATGAAGTCAACCTGCAAGCTAGTGCGGCACCGGCAACAGGGACTTATGCGTATGCCTGGAGCGCAGGATCGGGAGGTACAATCGTTTCGGGAGGGAATACATCTGCTCCGCGAGTCCGTGGATCTACAAAGTACCTGGTCGAAGCGACCAATTCCCAGAGTGGGTGCAAAGGGACACTCGAAATTACTGTTGGCGCCGACACCCTGTCACCTTTAGCCAATGCTGGTCGCGATACCGTCCTGACCTGTGCACTGAGCTCTATAACACTGAATGGCAGTGGCTCTGCTACAGGCACTGATATTACTTACTTATGGGCAGGGGTTGGATCAATTTCCGCCCCTAATCCCTCGAATGCCCTTTCCGGAACTATTTCCGCTCCCGGTACCTATGTCCTTACGGTGCGAAACAACAGTAACGGATGTCTCGCCCGCGATTCCGTAAAGGTCGGTACGGATACCGTAAAGCCTGCAGCAATTATTGCCCCCCCATCTACACTCACTTGCAGCGTCACGGAAATTACCCTGGATGGGGCCACTTCTGCCCAGGGGGTTAATTTCACTCCTGCATGGTCCGGTGTAAGTGGACAAAATACTGCTCCTGGGGCCACCCCATATCAGGTGAAAGTCACGGCTCCAGGAAATTATCGTTTGCAGGTAACGGACAAAAGAAACGGCTGTACAGGTACTGCAATCGCCACGGTACCGGAGGATAAAGTAAAACCAACAGTGCAAGCCCAGCGGAATGTCTTGCTACCTTGCTCAGGCGCAGTCGTCAGCCTCAGTGGAGTGGGGTCTTCCTCTGGTCAGCAGTTCACATATTTGTGGCGTACTATCAGCGGGCAGGGTACCATAACTGATGAAACTACCCTTACACCCAAAATCAATACGGCAGGCGTTTACGGCCTGGAGGTCAAAAATTCCCGGAATGGCTGTTCCGATACGGCTATCATTAATGCTATCATAGATCCTAAGCTTGCAGTAGCACAAGCCGGGGCAGATCAAATTACCTGTACTGATGATGCGCAGATAACTGCCAGCTTACCACAAGGATCAACCGGGGTATGGTCGAGCAAAACGGGGGCATCTATCGAAATGCCCAATGCATTTGTCACCGAAGTAT
The DNA here is from genome assembly GCA_964527495.1 of uncultured Haliscomenobacter sp. GTDB lineage: Bacteria > Bacteroidota > Bacteroidia > Chitinophagales > Saprospiraceae > JADJPL01. The sequence goes on along the minus strand of CAZGOT010000011.1, from coordinate 10,995 downwards.
TTAGCCTCAAAGTTGGTCGGAACGTATTTGTATGGACCTTATCAAAACCACAATGCCCCAATTACAGCTCCGATTCCCTGATTATTACCCGCGAAGAGCCTCCGGTAGCCAATGATGACCAGGTTGTTCTCCAAACCGGACAGCGCAAGATTGCGCTCAATGTCGTTCAAAACGACCAGACCCGGACGAATGGGGGTACTATCGTAAAGGTTATCGGTGCCCCACGCCTGGGGCGTATTGATTCTATTGCTGGCCCGCAGATATCCTATGCCGTAGCACCACGGATTTTTGGAATGGACGCCTTTACTTATCAATTGTGTAACCAGTCCTGCCCCACGTTATGCGATACGGCACAGGTTAAAATTGACGTAAAGTTCGACCCGGAAGCGGCACGCGAACCTGTGGCCAATACTATCACCCCGAATGGTGATGGCACAAACGATGAGTTGCGCTTCGAAGTTCTCGATAATGCTGATCCAGATTTCTTCCCCGATAACGAAATCATTATTTTCAACCGATGGGGAGATATCGTCTTCAAAGCACGCCCATATAATAATGATTGGAGGGGGCAAAACACTGCGGGGCAGGAACTGCCCCACGCAACCTACTATTACATCCTTCGCCTGGATATTTCCAGAGGTCTGATTATTGAGGGGGATATAACGATTCTTAAATAGGGCACGGAGCTGTGTAAAACTTTCTTCCGCCGCCTTCAGCGGCGGAAGAAAGTTTTGAACGAATGCTAATGGGGTTGTGTAAGAAGTATTCCGCCGCCTACGGCGGCGAAAGAAACTTTTGAATGGACATCGTTTTGCCTCATTTTGCCTCATTTTGCGAAGCAAAATGAGGCAAAACGATGTCCATTCAAAAGTATTGTTGGCGGCGCAAGCCGCAAGACTTTTTAGACAGCCTCATAAATTTTTTCGAAACGCTGTTTTCATTGATTTTGCTTCGCAAAATCAATGAAAACAGCGTTCGTTCAAAATATTATTTGGCGGCGCAAGCCGCCAAAAGACTTTTTAGACAGCCTCATGAATTTTTTCAAAACACTAATTTCATTGATCTTGCTTCGCAAAATCAATGAAATTAGTGTTTTGAAAAAGTATTCTTTGGCGGCGTCAGCCGCCAAATGACAGCCTGCGGCCTTTTACACAACCTCCAGGCTTTTCACCCAAGTCCATACTTGCAAAATGCTATAAACAATATTCTTTGGCGGCTTCCGCCGCCAAAGAATATTGTTTATAGCATTTCATAAATTCCGGCAATACCTTGCCCTCCGCCAACACAAGCGGTAACCATGCCGTATTTTTGATTACGGCGGCGCATTTCATTAAACAATTGCGTACTCAGTTTGGCTCCGGTACATCCGAGGGGGTGACCTAGTGCCACTGCACCGCCATTAGGGTTCACGATAGCGGGATCGAGACCTGCCTCCTGGATAACGGCAAGGGCCTGGGCGGCAAACGCCTCATTGAGTTCGATCTGCTCAATATCCTGGAGCTTCAGTCCGGCCTGTCGAAGGGCTTTCGGAATTGCGGCACATGGGCCAAGGCCCATGTACAGGGGCTCCACACCCGCTACGCTGCATGCGGCCATGCGGGCAATTGGTTTTAACCCGAGTGATTTCACCATTTCCTCGCTCACCACCATCACGAACGCTGCACCATCGGACGTTTGGGAGGCATTGCCCGCCGTAACGATACCGCCTTGTGCAAAAGCTGGTCGGAGTGCTGCAAGACCTTCTACCGTTGTATCCCGGCGCACGCCTTCATCGGTATCCACTACATACGTTTGCTCGACTCTTTTGTCATTTTTTACAAAAACCTCCTGAACCGTCACTGGTACGATTTCCTCCCGGAACTTGCCTGCATCAATGGCTGCAGCGGCTTTCTGGTGAGACTGTACCGAAAAAATATCGGCCATTTCTCTGGTAATACCATGTTTATTGGCAACCGCTTCAGCAGTAAGGCCCATACCGGTGAGGTAATTGGGGGTCGTACTGGCCACTGCATAGCTTGGCGCCACTTTATAGCCTGTCATCGGCACCAGGCTCATGCTTTCTGCACCTCCGGCAATAAAAATATGGCCCATTCCCGCCCGGATTTTTGCTACGGCAATAGAGATGGTTTCCAGGCCAGACGCGCAATAGCGGTTTACGGTCATACCCGGAACTTCCTTTCCCAGCGCACGCATCGAAATTTGACGGCCAATCTGAAAACCTTGTTCACCTTCAGGATTGGCGCACCCGACGATGACATCGTCCACGAGTTTGGGGTCCACTTCCGGGGTATGGGCCATCATATAGCGGATCACTTCTACGGCAAGGTCATCGGAACGAAGATTGCGGAACCCGCCTTTTTTGGATTTAGCCACCGCGGAGCGATAGGCTTTTACGATATATGCTTCCATGAAATTGAAGTTTAAGGATAATTATTTGCGTTTCGCCTTACGGCGTGAAATGCGTTCCAAAACATCTTAATACGCTCAACAGTCTGAACGAAAAAGGAGATTGGCCCTATCAGTTCCTCAGCGGTTTGTTGTTTTGCAGCATATACTGAATCCGCTCCTGCGTTTTTGGTTCCCCAGCCAGGCTGAGGAAAGCTTCGCGCTCTACATCCAGGAGGTACTGCTCGGATACCCTTTGCGGAGCGGTGAGGTCACCACCACAGAGGACCCAGGCAATTTTTTTAGCAATCTTGATGTCGTGTTCGCTTGCATATTTTCCAAGTAAAAGCTCATTAGCACCTACAAAAAGGGCACCAAGACCGGAACGCCCCAGTACGAGGATATCTTTCCGGGGTTGTGGCTGCACATAATTACGAGCGAGATCGAGGGCCATAGTTTTTGCTTCGGCAATCGCCCGGTCTTTATTCATCACCACCCGATCACGGCCCTTGATCATGTAGCCATGGCGAAAGCCCTCATAAGCAGAAGTTGCCACATTGGCCATCGCGATGGTCCTGAAGCGCTCAACAAGCTGGGGGATCATCACCTCGCCTTCACTAAAGCTATCAGAAGCGCGCAAAGCGAACTCTTTTGTCCCAGCCCCGCCGGGGATTAATCCTACCCCTACTTCTACCAATCCAACGTAGGATTCTGCAGATACCGCCGCTCCGTCGCAGTGCATGAGCATTTCACACCCTCCTCCGAAAACGTAACCCTGGGTAGCTGCTACCACCGGGATACCCGAATACCGGCAGCGCATGATGGTCTGCTGGAAAATATTCACGGCCATATTGAGTTGGTCAAAGTCCTGCTGGAAGGCCATCATACCAATCATCATCAGGTTGGCACCCACAGAGAAATTGGTAGCATTATTGCCAATGACGAGGCCTTTCCATTCTCCCTCTTCGGCAAGCTGAATAGCGTCGTGTATACCGCGCAGTACTCCTTCTCCAAGGGTATTGTGGGGGCTGGTAAATTCCAGACAGAGGACACCGTCGCCAATATCATGCAGGATAGTCTCACTGGTTTTATGCACTGGTGGCAGATCGCGGTAATTGTCCAGATAGATAAAATCCCTGCTTCCCGGAATATCCTGGTAGGATTTGCTGTGGAGGTCATAGTACTGGCGAACACCATTATGTCGGCGATAAAAAGCAGTAAAACCTGCTGCCACCATTTCCTTTACCCAGCTCGCTACCTGATCTCCAAATTCCTCAGCAGCGGCAATCCCTTTTTCGATACCGATGATGTCCCAGTATTCGAATGGCCCAAAATCCCAGGCATAACCTGCTTTCATTGCATCATCAATGCTAAAGAGGTTTTCGGAGATTTCGGGGATACGGTTGGAAGCATAGGCAAAAAGTCCGGCCAGGGACTGGCGGACCAGGGCGCCACCGGTATCTTCGGCCTGGAAAAGCGCCGGGATACGCCGCTTGGGATCGTCAATTTGTTTAGCCATTTTCAGGCTCGGCAGATCGGGACGGCGGGAAGGCGCATATTCGAGGGTGTTGAGGTTGAGGGCCAGGATGATAGGGCGGCCCTTTTCATCGCGTTCCTTTGTTTTTTTGTAAAAACCTTGCCCAGTCTTATCCCCCAGAAACTTATTGTCCAGAAGGAATTTCATATATGCTGGTACTACAAAAGCAGCAGCCTGTTCATCTTCGGGACAGTTATCCCGCAATCCCTGTATAACCTTAGCGCCCGTATCATGGCCAACGAGGTCGCCGAGGCGAAAGGTTCCCGTTTTGGGCCTGCCCAGCGGCGGGCCGGTAAGGGCATCTACCTCTTCGATACTCAGGCCAAGATCTGTAGTGAGCTGATATACCTTACCCATGGCATAGACCCCAATCCGGTTGCCGATAAAAGCCGGGGTATCCTTGCAGAGCACGGTCTGCTTGCCGAGATAAAGATCTCCATACCGCATGAGGAACTGTACGAGCTGCGGATCGGTATCCCCCGTAGGAATGACCTCCAACAAGCGCAGATAACGCGGCGGGTTAAAAAAGTGGGTCCCACAGAAATGTTTGCGGAAATCTTCGCTGCGACCCTCGGCCATCTGGTGGATCGGGATACCCGAGGTATTGGAAGTAACAATAGAACCAGGAGTGCGGTGGCGGTCCACCTTTTCAAAAAGCTGCTTTTTAATCGCGAGGTTCTCTACAACCACCTCGATAATCCAGTCACAGTCCTTGATTTTTTCCAGGTCATCCTCAAAGTTACCCGTCTGGATACGACCCGCAAACGCCATATCGTACAGAGGGGCCGGCTTGGATTTTATGGCCTTCTCAAGGGTCTGGTTGACCAGCCGGTTGCGCGCGGCAGGGAGTGATTGCTCTTCAGCAGAAAGGTTAGGAGTGGGGATATCGAGCAAAAGGACATCAAGCCCGATATTGGCCAGATGGCAGGCAATGCCGGAACCCATGACCCCTGATCCCAACACGGCCGCTTTTCGGATGCGTTTATTCATAATGAAAAGTTTATCAGGTTTATAAGCAGAACGGAAAAGTACTTTAGCGAAATTTCGCTGGATGTGCAAAAGTAGCGATTCCAAAAGATATTTTAATAAAAATGACAACAATTTCGCAGGGGTGCTACCACCGGCAAAACTTAATTTTTTTAATTTTTTAAGTATATGTAATATTGCATAAGTTCTTTCGTTTTTATCAATATACTTTGTCCATATTTTTTCCCGGAGGGGCCGTCTCATTAGTCAGGGGCTTTGTAAAAAGCATGAGGCTGTCTCAAAAGTATTCTGCCACCTTCGGCGGAGAAAAAAGTTTTGAATAGGGGTTGTGGAAAAAGGCCGGAGGCCGTCCTTTGGCGGCTGACGTAGCCAAATAATATTTTTAACAAACACTGTTTTCATTGATTTTGCTTCGCAAAATCAATGAAAACAGTGTTTGTTAAAAACTTTGTTTCGCCGCCGAAGGCGGCGGAATACTTTTCACACAACCCCCATTCAAAATGATTATTGGCGGCGCAAGCCAAAAGATACCCCGGAATATATATCGTTATCCGGGAAACAGGATTTATTTTTAACATTACATTTACTGCACAATTAGCAGAAAACAAAATTTTGTTTCATGGGATTTCACACTCTTTTTCTTCAGGCTGGCACTACGGTTGCAGGACTTGAAAGGGCGGCTGGCGAGGCAGTAGCCGCCGGCCAAACCGAAGTTTCACAGAGCGTCCTGGACATTATATGGAAGAGCGGCCCTATGGGTATTACTATTATTGTAGGCCAGCTCATTCTATCGTTCATCGCTGTGTATATTTTCGTAGAGCGATATGGGGCGATCACCCGCGCCGGACGGATAGATGAACATTTCATGAACAACATCCGCATCAACGTCCAATCTGGCAATATCCAAAGTGCCCGGGCGCTGTGCCAGTCTACTGATACTCCCGTGGCACGGATGGTGGAAAAAGGCCTGCAGCGCATCGGCAAACCCCTCCGGGATATTGATGCCGCAATCGAAAACGTAGGTAACCTGGAAGTGTTCAAACTGGAAAAAAACCTGTCCACATTGGCCAGTATCTCCGGAGCAGCCCCAATGATTGGTTTCCTCGGTACTGTAACGGGGATGATCCAGGCGTTTTATACCATGGCTACGAAGGAAAGCGTCACACCAATCATCCTTGCCGGCGGAATTTACCAGGCTCTGCTAACTACAGCAGTAGGGCTCGCAGTAGGGATTTTCGCACTCATAGGCTACAATATCCTCGTAGCTAACGTAGAACAGGTCGTCTTTAAAATGGAGCGTTCCACTACCGAGTTTATGGACCTGCTCCAGGAACCGACCGTTTAACCCGGCGAATCAAACGCCCATAATATTATATCCATGGGATTAAAAAAGCGGAACAGCAGCAGCGCAGAGTTCAGCATGGCATCGCTGACCGATATTATTTTCCTGCTACTGATTTTCTTCATGCTGACTTCTACCTTGGTGCAATTGCCCGAAATCAAACTGCCGAAATCGGACTCCAAAACGGTAGCACCTACCTCGGTGATTGTGGCGATTAAAAAGAATGGGGAATTCAGTATTGATAAAAAAGCTATTGACGAAGCATCCCTGGAAACTGCACTTGCCGATAAAATCGCCAAAGAAGCAAAGGCAGTATCGGGATATACCGTTACGATTGCCGCTGAAATGGGAACGCCTTTCAGTAAAGTAGTCCAGGTGATGCAAATAGCGGGTAAGTACAAGGTCAAGGCCATTATCGCCACTCAACCTACAAAATAAAATCATCCATCATATGGCCCTGAAAAAAAGCGCCAAAGCAAGCGCGGAATTTAATATGTCGTCCCTTACCGATATTATCTTCCTGCTGCTCATTTTTTTTATGCTGACCTCCGGGCTGGTGGCACCCAATGCGCTCAACCTCAAACTCCCGGGTAGCTCCAATACCTCAGTTGCAAATAACCCCAAAAAAATGGACGAAGTGGCAATCAGCATAGACGGCACCTATACTTTTAATGGAAAAGCAATGGATTTGGATGGGATTGCCGAGCAACTGGAACGCCGCTCTTTCCCATTGCCAGAGGAATATAATTTCGGTATCGCCCCCGAAAAAGATGCAGCGGTAGAATACGTCGTCAGCATTATGGATATTGCCCTACGCCTCGGTATTAATGGTGTCCTTTTGGCAGAAGAATAAAACAGATGTACCGGGAGTTAAGCATTGGTGCACATGCTTAGCCTTTATTAAGTAACCTCCTGTTTAGGACCACTTGTTGAACACGCCCCAGATACAAAATGCTTGTTCGGAGCAAATACATTCCATCTCCTGTTGAAAACAACTCCATTATGGAAGATTTTTTGAGCCCTGCAGAACGAAAACTAAAACGCAAAGGATTTCTTACGAGCATGATTTTCCATGCCTTCGTGATTATCCTTCTGCTATTGCCTTTCCTCAGCATCCCCATACCCCCTCCTGGCCCTCCGGGTGTGCTCGTCAATCTTGGACTCCCGGATGTAGGGCAAGGAGAAGAAAATGCACCAGCAGCCGCTCCTGCCAAAGCAGAAAAACCTGAGCCTCAGGAAGAACCTGTTCCAGAACCCCAAAAACCAGAGCCCCAAAAGCAGGAACCCAAAAAAACAGCACCCCCAAAAGTGGCTCCTCAAGAATCCAAACCAGTGGTGAAAACAGAGGATCCGGAAGCAGTTGCCATCCGACAGCAAAAAGAGCGGGAGCGCCAGGAGGCTATCCGGCGCCAACAGGAAGAGGAAGAAAGAGATCGCAAAGCGCAGGAAGAGGTCAGAAAAAGAGCTGAAGCGGAAGCCAGGGCACAGGAACTGAAAAACCAGCTCAAAACCGGTTTGGGCGGTGGAGCTGGCAAAGGTAAAGGAGAAACCAGCAAGCCGGGTAACCAGGGCGATCCTGGTGGAGACCCTGACAGTGAAAAGCTGAAAGGCAAAAGTACTGGTTTTGGTGGTGATGCCGTAGGCTTTGGTGACAGAAAACCAACTAACAGACCCACAGTTACGGCCAATTTCCAGCAGGAAGGAATAATCGTCCTCGATGTATGTGTAGGTGCAGATGGATCTGTAATCAGCGCAAATTACAAACTGGGAGGGTCCAACAGCTCCAGTACCCAGCTTATAAACATCGCCAGGGAAAATGCTATGCGTTGGCGGTTCGAAAGAGGGACCGAAGAAAGGCAATGCGGTACGATTACGTATCAGTTCAGACTAAAATAAAACCTCCGCAAAGCTTTCTAAGACTACTCCTGATCCAGGCCATACTGCCGCAGCACCTCCGCCGGAGGACCATTCCAGGTATTGGGCACGTTGCCTGCGTAGCCCATATCCTCGATCCCCATTTTACTGCTCCAGAACCCCGAGGCCGTGAGGTTGCGCATCAGGGAAAAGAAAGCAATGCCCTGGCTCATTCCTGGCTTTTTCTGCCCTGGGTATGCGATGTCTTCTACGATTGCAATGCGTTGGGCAGGCTGTAGGTCCACAAATATTTTTCCGAACCTTTTGATAGACTGATTATCCAGCCAGGCTAGTCCGCCCCGGAGCGGGGTCTGCATGTAGGACTGGTCTTTTACCATAAACTCGATGAAATCTGGCACACCAGCATCCGTTGCACTGCCTGAGCGCTCGTCGCGGGGGATAATTATATCTACGAGAATAGCGATAGTCGCCATTTCGTGCTTGTTGAAAAATTGTTCTGCAAACAAGCGGGCATCGCGTTCTTTTTCATATTCGGTGCGGCCAAACTGTTCGAAAGCTGGTCCTTTTTTGCCTTTACCGTCGGGAGCAGGAAAATCGGGAAGTTCCGCTGCCTTTATTTGAGGATGGAGGCCTACGAGGCCAAGCGAACTCAGGCCTATGCCCTTGAGGATATTTCTGCGCTTCATGGGCGTTTTTTTTAAAGGTTACCTGCTTTGCGTTCCTCGACGATATGCCGGGAGGCACGCATGGACAGGGCAAGAATCGTCCAGGTACAGTTTTTGTCACCCTGGGACACGAAGGGGGCCGCATCGGTCACGAAAAGGTTTTTCACATCATGCGCCTGCTGCCACTTATTCAGGGCAGACTTCTTGGGGTCGTTGCCCATGCGTATGGTACCCACCTCGTGGATGATTTCCCCTGGGGCATTTAGTCCATAATCCTGCTCGGGACCAGGTTTTTCCCCCAGAGGGATTCCCCCGAGGGAATGGATGATTTGCTCGAAAGTTTCATGCATATGTTTAGCCTGGAGGCGCTCATGATCCGACCATTTATAGTTGAAGCGGAGTACCGGAATGCCGAATTTATCCACCACATTAGGGTCAATTTCGCAGTAATTATCTTCCCGGGCAATCGCTTCGCCCCTTCCGGCCATACCTACATAAGCGCCATAAAAACGGCGGTAATCGTCCTTGAGGGCCGCGCCATAACCACCCGGTTCCCTGCGGTTGCCGTTGCGGTCGGGCACCAGCCCATTCACCCCTTCGATACCCCATCCAAAGCCGTATGCCGGCATATCCATACCACCCCAGTACTCGATGTGGTACCCACGGGGAAAATCCAGTTTTTTATTATCCAGCCACCAGGGAGAGTAGATATGCATCCCGCCCACACCATCTTCATTGTAGCGCTGGCGGTCGAGCAGCATAGGCACGAGGGCACCCCTGGAGGCTCCCGTTGAATCGTGCAGGTATTTACCTACCACCCCGGAGGAATTCGCAAGGCCATCGGGGAAGCGCGATGATTTGGAATTGAGGAGCAGGCGTGCCGATTCACAGGCGCTGGCCGCCAGGACGATTATTTTTCCTTTGACCGTTTTTTCCTCCATGGTGAGGGTATCCACGTAGGAAACCCCGGTTGCCAGACCTGTGCGTGGGTCGGTCAGAATTTCCCTGGCCATAGCGAAATAAATGGTATGCAGGTTTTGGGTCTTTTCCGCCGGTTTGCAGAGGCAGGAAGAGGAGGAAAAATCTGCATACACCACACAGGAACGGGCACATTGATTGCAATAAAAGCATACCCCGCGGTCGTCGTTGATTTTGCGGGTGAGGATACTCAGCCGGGAAGGTATTGTAGTAACCCCCAGCTTTTTGTTGCTTTTTTGGATCAGCAACTCGTGGAGGCGCGGTTTTGGGGCAGGGAGGAAGATAGAATCCGGGTCGTTGGGCAGGTTTTCATTCGTACCAAAAACCCCGATGAGTCGGTCCACTTCGTCGTAGAAAGGCGCTACATCGTTATAGCTGATGGGCCAGTCTTCTCCGAGTCCATCAATAGACTTCCGGCGGAAATCATCCGGTCCGAAGCGGAGGCTGATGCGGCCCCAGTGATTGGTCCGCCCACCCAGCATACGCGACCGGAACCAGCGGAAATCGGTTCCGGGAGCTTTGGTATAAGGCTCCCCGTCAATGTCCCACCCGCCGTAGGCAGCATCGAAATCGCCGAAGGGCCGATATCGGGTACCTGCACCCCTTCGGGGCGATTCATACGACCACTTGAGTTGGGTAATATATTTGGGATCTGCAGGGTCGAAATGCTGCCCTGCTTCCAGGAGGCAGACCTTGGCTCCTGCTTTGGTCAATTCATAAACGGCCATACCGCCGCCCGCGCCCGATCCAATTACGATGACGTCGTATTCCTTGGGGGCCTCTTTAATCTGAAATTCTGCCATAATTCGTTTTTCCAATAGATTTAGCAAAACAAAGAGGTTTGTACGAAAAAAACAAATCTGGAACGGTCTAATTCACTAATTATTTATGTATTCTTTTTCTTACTTTTGTCTCAAATCAGCCTGATTTGACCAAAACGCCTGCCATATTCCTGCTTTTGTGCTTTTTATCCTATCACTTTGGATACTATGCCGTCTATTTCTCCAAAAAAGAGCAGGTGGAACGGGATTGGTTTGAGCGGATTTATGGGCAAAAACCTTCCGGGTTGAAGGAAATGTACCTGGAGATCCCGCTACAGGTCGCTTATATGCCCGACCAGGAGGATTTCCAGGAGTCGAATGGCTCGTTTGAAAAAGATGGGATGTTCTATCGCATCATCAAGCAACGATATAAAAAAGATACGCTCGTTATCGTTTATGTGCCTG
>CAZGOT010000010.1:0-28998 GCA_964527495.1 uncultured Haliscomenobacter sp. | reverse complement strand
CTTCGTGGCATAAATTAGAACAATCGGGAAGATTGTTGGTCCCAAAAGCGCGAACGAAGAGCTGATAGAGAAATGCTGCTTCGTTACTGGTACGTCCGGAGGTATAGAAAATGGCTTCATCGGGAGATTTCAGTGCCTGGAGTTCTGAAGCAATCAGTTGGAAGGCTTCGTCCCAGGTGATAGGCTCGTAGTGTGCGGCACCGTTGCGGAGTAGGAGAGGTTCAGCGAGCCTTCCCGATTTACCCAGTTGGAAATCCGACCAGGATAAGAGTGTAGAAATGGAATGTTGGGCAAAAAACTCCCTTCCGATACTTTTTTTCTGTGCTTCTTCCGCAATGGCCTTAATACCGTTTTCGCAATATTCGCCAAGTTTGGAGCGCTCATCATCCGGGTCGGGCCAGGCACAGCCAGGGCAGTCAATACCGCCTTTCTGGTTGAGTCGGAACATGACCTTGCCTGCCTGTGATGGGGCCATATACTTGGTACTATGGTAGAGCGCTGATTTTACGGCAGGCATACCTGTAGATTTCTTCATGGGCGCCTTGAGCAGGATACCGGTAAACTGGGTGGGTGCCAGGGGAAGTTCTTGTTCAGGAACGGTCAGAATGCTATTTTGGGTAGGTTGTGGTTCGGTAGAGCGCTTTTTTGCCATAACATGATTCGGGTAAGGTTATCCTCCAATGGTGGACATGGACTCCTGGACAGGAAAGCCCAATTTACGGTTTTTTTCTGCTTCCCAGCCATCCTTGGCACGGTTGCCGAGGGCTTGTAAAAAAGTTTCTTCAAGTTGGGGATCGGTTGCTCCAGCGCGCATCAGATCTCGGACATTAAAAACGCCATCGTCATAGAGGCAAGTTTTGAGCATTCCCTGAGGGGTAATTCGGATGCGGTTGCAGGTGCCACAGAATGTTCGGGAATATGCCGCAATAATGCCGATACTGCCTTGGAATCCAGGTATTCGATAATTATACGAGGTAGAAAATGGCGGGTCGGGCAGTTTTTCCAATCCAGGGTAAAAGCTGCGGATATGATCCAGGATACGTCGGTGGTCCCAATGTAAATGTTCCGAAGACTTGCCTGATCCATTGAAAGGCATTTCCTCGATAAATCGGACGCTGATGGGCTGGTCTTTGGTCATTTCGACCATAGGGAGTATATCCCCGGTATTTTTACCCTCCATGACTACTGCATTAATTTTGGTTTTTATGCCGTGATGGAGGAGGGCGTGCAGGGTTTCCATTACCTGTGGAAAAGCGTCCCTGCGAGTAATCTGGAAGAATTGGTCGCGGTCAAGGGAATCGAGGCTGAGATTGACGGAGCGTACGCCAAGCGTTTTTAGTTCGGGTACAAGAGGGGCGGTTGTAGTACCGTTGGTTGTGATATGGATTTCGCGGAGGCCTTGTATTTTTGCCAGGGAACGCAGGAAATCCATGATATCGCGGCGTATGAAAGGCTCTCCACCAGTTATCCGTATTTTTTCTATCCCCAGGCGGACCAGGAGGTTGGAAAGGCGTAGCATTTCTTCATAAGACAGAAGTTCCTGTCTTGCTACATATTCAATCCCTTCTTCCGGCATGCAATAGAAGCAGCGGAGGTTGCAGCGGTCTGTAACAGCTATCCGAACATAGTTGATCAGTCGTCCATGATTGTCGTACAACGGCATACACATTTGGTATTGGTGAGGGATACGGATTTATTTTGCCGCCATAGTGGTAAAATAAAATTCTTTGTGGGCGCCACTTTTATTAAAAACTTTCTGGGGTTGGAGTAGATAGGCATTTTTTGTTACTAAAGGTAAGGCTGACTTATAAGTCCTGGGGTTGTGTAAAAAGGCCGGAGGCTTTCATTTGGCGGATGACACTGCCAAATTTTATTTTGAATATTCGCCGTTTTATCTCACTTTGCGAAGCAAAATGAGATAAAACGGCTACTATTCAAAATTTTCTTTCGCCGCCGAAGGCGGCGGAATACTTTTCACACAACGCCAGCTCCAGAATAAATATCACCAGGTAGAAAAAGTCTATTTGCCAGAGGCACAGTAATTAGAACATTTGGATTAACGGGCGTATGAAATAGCCCGTTTTTCCCTAATGACGGTAACTTTAATCTGACCCGGGTACTGCATAGTTTCCTGGATTTTCTGGGAAATGAGGAAAGCCAGATCATCGGCATAGGAATCGGTGACTTTTTCGCTTTCCACGATGACCCGCAGTTCGCGTCCGGCCTGCATGGCAAAGGCTTTAGATACCCCTTCATGAGCCATGGCGAGATCTTCGAGTTCTCCGATGCGCTTGAGGTAGCTTTCGAGGATTTCCCTGCGGGCACCTGGGCGCGCGCCTGAGATAGCATCGCAAGCCTGGACGATAGGGGAGATGATATTGTTCATCTCGATTTCATCGTGGTGGGCACCTACGGCATTGCAGACGATGGGATTTTCCTTGTATTTTTCACAGAGTTTCATCCCAAGGAGAGCGTGGGAGAGTTCGCTTTCTTCTTCTGCTACTTTGCCTATATCGTGGAGCAGGCCTGCGCGTTTGGCTGTTTTGATCTGTTTGGGGTTAAGGCCCAGTTCGGCAGCCATAATAGCACAGAGGTTTGCCGTTTCGATAGAGTGTTTGAGTAGGTTTTGGCCGTAAGAGGATCGGAAGCGCATGCGTCCTACCATTTTGACGAGGTAGGGGTCGAGACCGTGCATGTCGAGTTCTATGACTGTACGTTCGCCGATTTCTACAATTTGCTCATCGAGTTGTTTACGGGTTTTGGCCACGACCTCTTCAATCCGTGCGGGGTGGATACGTCCATCGGCGACCAGTTTTTTGAGGGCTAGCCTGGCTACCTCCCTGCGGATGGGGTCGAAACTGGAAATAACGATAGCTTCGGGGGTATCATCCACGACGATTTCTGCACCAGTTGCGGCTTCCAGGGCGCGGATATTGCGGCCTTCACGACCGATGATTTGTCCTTTGAGATCATCGGAATCGAGGTGAAAGACGGAAACGGTGTTTTCAATGGTATATTCGGCGCACATGCGCTGAATAGTTTGAATGACGATTTTTTTAGCCTCTTTACTTGCGTTGGTTTTTGCTTGTTCGATAGATTCTTTAACGATGGACATGGCGTCCGTTTCTGCTTTTGCACGAACGGCATCGAGGAGTTGCTCTTTAGCTTCTTGTTCGCTAAGCTTTGCGAGATTTTCGAGTTCTTTGATGCGCAGTTCGTTAGCGTTATCGAGTTCTTCTTTTTTCCTGGCGACGATTTTGAGTTGTTTTTCCAGGTTTTCGCGGATAAGCCCGAGTTCGGCATCTTTCCCTTCGATATCGGTACGCATATTATCGAGTGCTTGCTGGCGCTCTTCCAGTTTTTCTTCTTTGAGTTTTATCTGCGTTTCGAGGGATTTGATTTCCATTTCGCGTTCTTTCAATTCGACCATGGAAGTGGACTTCTGGCTGTCGAACTGGGATTTGAGTTTGGCGAAATGTTCTTTAGCTTCCTGTATTTTGCGTTGCTTAATCCGTTCATTTTTTGATTCGGCCTGGTCGGCGATTTTTTCGGCTTTCATTTCCGCTTCATCCATGATGCGCTTTGCGCTCAGCCGGGCTTCTTTGATTTGCAGATCAGACTGGACGGAAATTTCATCGATTTGTTTTCTCTTGGCACGTCCAAGTGTTATCTGGATAAGGGCAAATCCGGTTGCTGCTCCGGCGATTGCCCCGATAATTGCTCCACTTAATATTTCCATATAGATAATTTTAGCATTAAGGTACGAATGATTAACGAATAAAAGTATTGTATGGGTTTAATATGCTGCCTTTAGTTTTTGAAAGGCAAATTTATATTAGGCTGCCCTACTGCAGCAAGGCATGTTTTTGGCTGCTTTTGGTATTACTGTAACAAATCATCGAGGAGTGTTTCAACGCGGGAGAGCCTGGCGGCCAGGAGAGCCTGGCCATCTTCGGATTGCGTTGATTTAAACAGGTCCACTGCGTAGGTAAGCAAGGCCATGGCCAGGCAGTCCTGTTTATCTTTATTGGTATAGGTAAGCTGAAAAGTATTGACCCGATCGTTGACTTCTTTGACGATTTTCCTGATAGCCGCTTCGTCTTCTGCCTGGACTTTTAGCGGATAGGGACGTCCTGCGATTACAACGGTGATATGGCTGAATTCCGGGCTATCCATGGTTGTTCCTGGTTTTTCGGAAAGTGTACGTGATTATAGCGGTCACTCTTCCGGGGGGCAAACCGTCGTTACGGTTGGTTTTTATTCAACCAGTTAATAGATTTATCTACCTCCCGGTCATACCAGACATCCTGCATATCGAGTATTTCGGGTGGACGGGTATTTTCGCCAGGTTGCGCGTGGGCGAGGGCATCCTTCAGAACGGCGACAAAAGTTTCTTTTTGGGCAATTTCTTCTCTTAGCCGTTGATTTTCCTCTTCCAGTGCCGCAAGTTCGCTTTCGAGCGTTTGCGTTTTGCGCACAAGTCGCTGCATTTTCAATTCAATACGATCCAGAAGCTCAGATAAATTCATGGTACGGGTTTAATTTTTCCAGCACCTACCTATGAAAAATTATACAAATACTCAACGCCGGATAAGGGCATTGAGTTTAACTTCATACTCCTTGATGAGCTGATCCATTACCTGATCTACTTCCTTATCCTGTAGGGTCCTTTCGGGGTTTTCGAATGTAAAACTGATGGCATAGGATTGTTTTCCAGGGCCAAGTTGAGATGAATTCTCATAAACATCGAACAGGTTAAGGTCGCGAATCAGATTTTTGCCGACTTTTCGAGCAATTGACGCAATATCTGTAAATTTTACGGAATTATCAATAATTAATGCCAGGTCCCGGCGTATAGATGGAAACTTATTTATTTCTGTATAGCGGACCCGCTGCTGTGCGACAGCCTGAAGCAGGGCATTCCAGTCGAAAATCGCTGCAAAGACTTCCTCTTTTATGCCCATATTTCGGGTTATGGCACTATGGATGCGCCCAATTTCGACGAAAGTCCTGGGCCCGCGCATGAGTTGCAGACCGAAGCTAAAGGCTGGGTGCTGCAGGCTTTTCTCCTGCAGGTCCTTTACCCCCATTCGAAGGAGCACTTTTTGCACATAGGCCTTAAGGGTGTAGAAAGTAGTGGGGGCATTATTATCGAAGTAGCGGCTTTGGGCCCAGCGCTCCCCGCACATGAAGATACTGAGCTGTGCGAGCTCGGTAAAGCCATCCTGGGGGTTTTTGCGGTAACTTTTGCCGAATTCAAAAAGGCGGATACGCGTTTGCCTGCGATTTTGATTGTGTACGACAGCTTCGAGGCCACTCATGATAAGGTCTGGCCGCAGGATATCAAGATGTGCATTGGAGGTGTTGTTGATAAAGACCCATTCTTCCTCAGGGATATAAGCAGGAGGGGCTGAGTAATAGCGCGACTGGGTGAGGGAGAGCGCCATCATTTCATGGAATCCGTTAGCGGCGAGAAGGTCAGCGATTTGGTTGCGGACGGCTGCCGGGTCGGGCTGTGGTTTGAGATTAAGGGTGTAGTGGAATTTATCGGGTATTTCTACTTTATTAAACCCATAAATGCGCAGGATTTCCTCTATGACATCAGCAGGGCGGGAGATATCCGCTTTATTTGTGGGGATCTGGACGGTGAATGCCTCCTCGTCGCTGGTGAGGATTTGCATATCAAGGGCTTGGAGGATAGCGTCGGTTTTACCTTTAGTGAGTGGGGCGCCGATGAGGGCGTTGACGTGAGCATAGCGCACGGTCACTGTTTTCGCTGGGATAGGGTTGGGGTAAATATCCACAATCTGGGATGCGATTTTGCCTCCGGCTAGTTCCTGGATCAGCAAAGCAGCGCGTTTGAGTGCATAAACGGCGATATTGGGGTCGCTGCCTTTTTCGAAAATTTTGGCTGCATCAGTACGCAGGTTATGTCGCATGCTGGTCCGCCGGACGAAGGTAGGATTGAAATGTGCGGATTCGAGGAAGATATTGACGGTTTGGGCAGATACCCCGGATTGCAGGCCACCGAATACCCCTGCGATACACATTCCTTCAGCGTCGCCGTTGCAAATCATGAGGTCTTCGGCACCCAGCAAGCGCGTTGTATCATCCAATGCATGAAAGGGAGTACCTTCTGAAAGCGTTTTGACGATAATTTTTTTGCCTTTGATTTTATCCAGGTCAAAAGCATGCAGGGGCTGCCCGAGTTCGTTGAGGACAAAATTAGTAGCATCAACAACGTTATTGATGGGCCTCAGGCCGATTGCGGTAAGCCTCTCTTTAAGCCAGGCAGGAGACTCGGCAATATGGACACCCTGAATCGAAACTCCGGCATAGCGGGGACAAGCAGCAGTATCTGCAATTTCTACCTCAATGGGAAGAACTTCATTATCTACCTGAAAATGATCTACGAGGGGGATTCGCAGGCCGCCGCTGTAATCATAGTTGATTTGGAGAGCTGCAGCGAGGTCGCGGGCAACGCCGAGGTGGTTTGTGGCATCGGTGCGGTTTGGGGTAAGGCCGATTTCAAAGACGAAATCTTCTTTCAGATTAAAATAGGTCCGTGCTTCCATACCGATAGGCGTATCAGGGGGCAGGACGAGGATACCGCTATGATCCTGGCCAAGGCCTAGCTCGTCTTCGGCACAGATCATACCTTCCGAAATTTCGCCCCTGATTTTTCCGGTTTTAAGGGTAATCGGATCACCTTGGACAGGATATAGGGTAGTGCCAACAGTGGCCACGAGTACTTTTTGCCCTTGAGCGACATTTGGGGCGCCGCACACGATAGAAAGCGGGGTGCCGGCACCGATATCTACCCGGGTTAGGGAGAGTTTGTCGGCGTTAGGGTGTTTGGAACATTCAAGCACCTGGCCGGTGACGACACCTTTGAGGCCACCTTTGATGCTTTCGATACGCTCCATATGTTCGAGTTCAAGACCTATGTCTGTGAGGATTTCCCCGATTTTTTCAGGAGAAAGCCCTGGTTCGATATAATCGCGCAGCCAGTTCAGCGAAATTTTCATAAAATGTTGGTTTGCGGAAATTTTTGGCGGGCGTAAAGATAGGGATTTTTTCGATTACAAATCATCGAGGCGGTTGAGACCAGCTTTTGCAGACTGATGCAGGCTATTGCGGTAGTCAGTGGGATAAAGGGAGAGGCAAAGGCGAAAAAATTGTCTGGCCAGGGGTGGGTTTTTTTGTTTTTCATAAAGGAGCGCGGTTTGCAGGGCTGCATTACAGGCAAAATAGAGGGGGGAATTTTTGCCCATATCTATAGTAATGCGATAAGCGGATAGGGCGGCAGACATATTGCCCAGGCTATGGTGGATCCTGCCTACGCGGTAATGGTATTCGATTTGTTCGGCAATATTTTTAAAATCGTTGGGCTTTACCGGTGTTATGGTTTGGAGTGCTTTGTCGAGGTATCCTCCGTCGAAGAGGAGGCGGGCTTTGAGCAGGGGAAGGGGCGGGATGGTGGGGTTCTGGGCTTCCTGCAGCGCATTTTTGTCAGCGCCGGTTTCGGCAACACCTTGGGTAAGGGCCTGCGTTTTGAAATGCTGGTAATTTGCGAGGTCGTTTCTTAATAAGGCGGCCCAGGAGAGTTTCTGATAAGATTCTTTTATACCATTTTCTCCCTTGAATGATTTTAGGAATCGAAGGAAATGCTCTGGTGCTCCAGGGTCGAGTTTTCGGAGCTTCACAGTGCCATGTAGGAATTCCAGATAGGGAAACGGGAGCAGGGCAGGGTAGCGGGGTCTGTTTTCGAGTAGGCTTAGCGCTTCTTCGTTGAGTTTGCATTGCATAGCGACACTTGCCAGGAGGTAAGCATGCAGAAGGTTGGCTTTAGGGCTGAGACCTGCACGCTGTAAAATTTGCCAGGCTTTTTCGGGTTCATTGGAAATATTGAGTAGCAGATAGGTATACAGCAGCAGGGCCTCCTCCCTGAAGAGGGAATCCCGGGCTCCGGATTTAGTGAGGACGGTTTGCAGTTCTGTTTTACCCTGGCGGACACTGCCCCGAAGCCCCCCCAGCAGGCGAACGCCCCAGCGGTAGTTATCGGGAACGGCACCGACCATGGCATGTAGGATACCGAGATTTTTGAGGTTGGGCAAGAAATTAGGGAACTTGGCCTGATTGCGCTGCAGCAGCTTGTGGGCTTTGCTGATGCTGGTAAAAGCAGAGAGGTATTCTCCGAAACGCAGTTTGAGAAAAGCCCAATGGAATAGGATTTCGGCCTGAAAATACAGATAGAAAGGCGAATTTTGATCTCCTTGCTGCAGCAACTTTAGGCGTGCCTCTTCATTTTTCTTGAGCTTTTGATATAGCGACCTATCCTCGGAAGTATAAAGCAGAAAAAAGTCCAGGTAGTTTTCAAGGTGGACGGCAACGAGGTTGCCCGGTTCTCTGTAGTGTAAGGTTTTCAGAGCAGACCGGGCATCCTCGATATGGAAGGAAAAAATTTGACGATAAATTTCACTGCCCAGTACGGAGTATTCAAAGTACATAGTGCGTGAGGGCTGCGCGGGGGCCGCAGACGGCAAAACGGTAATGACGGAGGCATAGAGTAGTAACTGGAGGGCTTTCATGTGTCGAGCGCAGGAGCGCAGGATTTAGTCCTGAGCAGCCGTAGCTTCTTCAGCATGTGGCTGGAGGATATTGTCATCTACGAGGATGCGCCCGCAGTATTCACATGCAATTACCTTTTTGCGCATTGCAATTTCCAGTTGAAGCTGGGGTGGGATTTTATTGAAACAGCCTCCACAGGCATCGCGTTGGATAGTGACCACTGCAAGGTTATTGCGATAGGAAGCGCGTATTTTTTCATAAGCTTTGATAAGGCGTTCTTCGATACCTGCTTTCGCGGCATCAGATTTTTGCCTCAGGGCTTTTTCTTCAGATTCCGTTTTGGAAATGATGTCCTGGAGCTCAACCTTCTTAAGTTCCAGGTCATTGCGTTTCTTTTCAAACTTCTCTTCGGTAGCAGCGAGGTTTTCTTCTTTTGTCTGAATATCCATATTGGCCTGACGGATCTTCTTTTCAGCAAGCTGAATATCGAGCTTCTGCAAGTCGAGCTCTTTGGTGAGCGCTTCGAACTCGCGGTTGTTTTTAACGTTGTCTAACTGCTGCTTATAACGCTCTATCAGGCTTTCAGCTTCCTGTATGTTGGCTTGTTGTTTGGCAATATTGGACTGGAGTTCTTTTATGGTGTTCCGCAGTTTTCCGATACGGATTTCTAGCCCGGCGATATCATCTTCGAGATCACTTACCTCTATCGGCAGTTCGCCTTTGAGAATCTCGATTTCACCAATTTTAGAGTCAATGAGTTGAAGTTCGTATAGCTGCTTGAGCTGTTCAGCAACGGTAATTTCCTGTGCCATTCTTTCGTTTTTTAGTTACAAGCAAAATGCATTTGGGAGTTAATCAGTGACTGAGGTTCTGCCAGGGGCGATATTTATCGGTAAAAAATGGGGTTAGTGCTTATTTCCGTGCAATAGGCCGCAAAAGTACAAAAATTCTGTGAAATAATCTGCTGCAATAATTCTGTGGTAAACTGTTCACTTTCAAAGTGCCCGATATCTGCCAGGAGGATTTGGTGGTCGGCATCAAAGAATTCGTGGTATTTAAAATCGGCACTTACGAAAGCATCTGCTTTGCGTGCAATTGCATTCCGCAATAAGAAACTTCCGGCACCACCACACAAGGCTACGGTTTGGATAATCCTATCTTTTGGCGGAGCGGTATGGCGGACTACCTGTGCGTTCATCCGTGTTTTGAGAAAATCCAGAAATGCTTCCGGAGGCATTGGCTGTGGGAGTTTGCCGATGAGGCCCGCACCTGTTCCGGGATAGTGGTCGAGCGTAGGTATTGCAATAGACGCGGAACTGGGTACTCCGGCAATTTTTTCCAGGATAGCACGCAGGGCGGGCATCCGGGCAGGGTCCGTGCGCAATAAGACGGTGGAATTTCCCTGTTGTCCCGGGGTAATTGGTGTTGCTTTGGGAAAGCCTTCGGCGTGCAGTTGTTGCTGTAAGGGTTCCATATACTTATCCTCTATATGGGCTTGAAGGACCTGCCAATGGACTTTGGGGGCGAGGATACTGGTTTGTACAAGCCCCAGGCGCTCACCGATTTTTTCATTCACCCCAATATGGTGCATATTATCGAGGTTGGTATGTATAGCATAGATAGCTAACGCATGTCGGATAGCCAGAATTACTGTCCGCTCCGGGTAAGTCGCCCCGGTGATTTTTTTCAAGCCTTTAAAGATGACGGGATGGTGCGCAACAATAACGTTGCAGTCTTTTCGGATAGCCTCGAGGAGGACTTCCTCCGTGGCATCGAGACAAACGAGGACCCCGCGGATTTCTGCATCTGGGTTCCCAACGATAAGACCTGCATTGTCATAGTCTTCCTGATAAACCGGAGGAGCAATGAGGTCCAGGAAGCTGGTTAAATCGCGGATTTGGTTCATTTTCTTTATGGGTTAAGGGGTCAGGGTTTGGGGGTTTCTTGTAATATTTTTTGTTCGATGGAGGTGGTTGAGTAGCCAGGTACAAAAGGAAGTACCACAACTTTTCCGCCGTATCCCCTTACCAGGTCGGCACCAACGATGGATTCCACTGCGTAGTCGCCACCTTTTACGAGAATATCAGGGTGTAGGGCTTCGATCAGGTCAAGAGGGGTATCCTGGTCAAATCCTATTACGATATCGGTAAATTGCAGGGCAGCCATTTGAAAAAAACGGGTTGTTTCGTCCTGTATAGGCCGATGGACTCCCTTCAGGCGGGTAACGGATGCTGCGCTATTTAGCCCGATAACGAGCATATCTCCCAGGTCGCGTGCATGGGCCAGGTAGGAAAGGTGGCCAAAATGGAGAATGTCGAAACATCCGTTGGTGAAGACTACCTTTTCTCCCGCCTCTTGTCGCAACCGAATGCGCCGGCGGGCTTCTTTCCAGGAACAGATTTTATGCTCTATATGCTGCAAGGTGGACATATCCATCAATTTTTCATTTCCATAGCCTTGGGTGTGTAGTCGCGGTTGAGTATAGGCAGTAAGGCGAGGGCCAGGATGCCCATCAGGATATTGCCACCAAGGTTAATAGCCAGAAAGGCGATATTGGCGAACGAAAATCCGTCTTCTCCCGCAATGCCGTATATCTCCAGGGCGGTTTGGGTGAGAAAGTGATAGGTGCCCATGCCGCCAGGGGAAGGGATCACAATACCCCAGGTGCCAAAAATAAATACAGTCAACGCACTTTCGGGATGCATACCAGCAGTCGGCTCAAAGGCAATCAGGCAGAAGTAAACCATGAGAAAGTACATAAACCAAATGTTGAGGCTGTGGAACAAGAACAACCAGGGCCTCTGCAGGTGCCTGACAGTGCGGATACCCTGCCAGAAACCTTCTATAATCCCAATAGATTTTTTATATATACCACTTTTCCGGAAGCGGTGCCGAAAGAGCAAAAACGCCCCGAAGGCTAAGGCTGCGATAGGGATCAGCCACCAGGCGATACGGGTCAGGCCATCTATTTTTTCGGCCAGGGAAAAATTCTTGGAGGCAAACGCAAAAAGCGTATCATGTTCCAAAAAAAATCCAACCGCCGTAAGGAGAAGAATGCTGAGTACATCAAAAACGCGGTCCACTACCACGGTACCAAGTACTTTTTCTAAAGGGATACGCTCGTAACGCGCAAGGGCACCAGTGCGGGCAATCTCCCCCAACCGCGGCAGGGCGAGGTTAAAAAAATACCCGAGGATAATGGTAAAAAAGGCATTGTGCATACGCGGTTGTACGCCTAGCGGGCGCAGGAGCATCAGCCAACGAAAAGCCCGGCTCAGGTTGCTTATGGCGAAGGCGAGTAACACCGCAAGTATCCACCAATAATTGACCAGTCCAAAATCCGAGAAAACTTTCTCCAGTAGGTTGCACGATCCCGGGGCAATGCCCTTGAGGATACAATCCTCCTGAAATGCCTTGTCTTGATGCCGGTAAACGAGGTAGAGCAGGGTAACCCCGGTGCCCAGGAAAACCCCAAATTTCAGGGTGTTCAGTATATGATTTTTGACTTTAGGAGATATGGGCATGCGGTGTCCTTTGGTTGGGATTGGAAAAACGTTGAGGAAACAAAACAAATAGCATTATCCAAAAACGCATTTAGCGTAGGATTGGTTGTGCCAATCTTGAATAACGTCCGGTTGCCGGTATCAATTTTTTTACCCCCTCCGCCAACCATAGTGCGAATTGAAGTGTCTATGAAATATAACCCAAAAAAGAATTGATTAAGTGCTTCTTAGTTAGTTCAAAAAGGGTTTTTTTGTTAATTTTGCATTTCTTGTTGCTGAAATGTATTTTTAACAAAAGTGGCAGGCCCCAAAATCAGAGCGAAGGATATGAGAAAGAAGAAAGTGTTGATAGTGACGCAGGAGATGGAGCCCTACACGGCGGCCACGACAATATCCGGAATTGCCCGTCAATTGCCTCAATACATTCAGGAAAATGGAATGGAAATTCGCGTCCTGATGCCCCGTTTTGGTTCCATCAACGAGCGCAGGCACCGCTTGCATGAAGTGGTGCGGCTATCAGGGATGAATATTATCGTGGATGATGATGATTACCCTCTCGTAATCAAAGTGGCCTCCCTTCCGGAAGGCCGTATGCAGGTTTATTTTCTGGACAATGAGGACTTTTTTCGGCGGAAACACGTTTTTGTAGATGATGACGGTAATCCTTTTGAGGACAATGCCGAGCGGATGGTCTTCTTTTGTAAGGGGGTAATCGAAACGGTACGCAAATTTGGCTGGCCTCCGGACATTATACACTGCCATGGCTGGATGACCAGCCTCGTGCCCTTATTCCTGAAAACTGCCTATCGCAATGAACCGCTTTTTCAGCATGCAAAGGTAGTCTATTCGCTTTATGATGAATCCCTGGGCAACAACCCCGAGGACAGTTTTCTGTCTAAAGCACTTACCAGCAACCTGAGCCCGGAGGATCTGCGTGCGTATCAAAACGGGGAAGGGATAAAACTGCAAAAAGGGGCTGTAATGTATGCCGATGCCGTGGTACAGGGCAGTGCCAATATGGAAGGCGGGCTGTTGGAATTGATTGACGCTCTTGGTAAGCCTTTCCTGGCTTACCCCGGGGAAGATTATCTGGCCCCTATTTTCGAGTTCTATCAAACGCTGCTTCCGGAGAAAGTCTCCGAATAAACCCGGATGTTCCGTGGTTCTTTGTTCACCCAACCTTGAGCATGGCGTTATCGCACCTGCTGGGTTGCCGTTAAGTAATTGTTATTCATGAAAACCAATCGGTTGTTAGCCTGGATTTTCGGTATCGCCCTGGGTGCCGGAGTAACCTGGAGTTGCACAAATCCTACAAGTCTCGGCCTTGACATCCTTGAAGAAGACTTTCTGAACCTGCTGTATTCTGATACGCTCAGTATAGCAACAGGTACAGAAGCGGGAGACTCTGTAATCGTTCATACCCCCACGGCTTTTGCAGGTTCCTACCTCATGGGAAGGCTTAATGATCCTGTATTCGGGATTTCTGAAGCTGGCCTGTATGCACAGGTGGTACCCGAATTTCTACGACCTGCTTTTCCTGCCAATGCCCGTGTGGATTCTCTGGTGCTGGTGCTGCCTTATGATACCACAAGGTTCTACGGCAACTTGGAGCAGGACCTTTCCCTGGAGGTTTTCCGGCTTGCTGAACGCATCAATGGGGATGTGTCGCAATACTCAAATGCTTCTTTTGCTTTTGTGCCGACTCTGATAGGCCGCTTTCGCGGAAAACCTTCTAAGGATAGCCTGGCAGTACAGGATTACCGGGGGGGTACGGCGACAACCATCTCCTTCCCCCATTTGCGGATTTCCCTTTCGGGTGCACTGGGTCAGGAGCTCCTTTCCGCAGATACGACCGTTTACACTTCTGATAGCTTGTTTATTGAGTATTTCAAGGGACTTTATATACGTCCCGCCAGTACAGGCGGAGGTAATCTGGTGGGGCTCAACTTGTCGGCAGCCAATGCCGGCTTAATGGTTTATTACCGTACAGATACCCTGGCCAGACAGTTTCAGTTTCAGTTTAACCGTTTTCTGGCCAACGTGACTCCACTCCGGCATAATTATACGGGAACGCAGGTGGAGGCTAGTCTTGACAGGCCACCTACTTTGCAAAATGCCTATATGTTTGTACAGGGAATGGCTGGGGTAAATGGTAAAATAAAGATTCCTAATGTAAAAAAATTTCAGGGGGTGGTCATTAATAAAGCAGAACTCATACTCCGGGTAGCGCAGTTGCCAGGGGATAATTTCTCTTTGTACCCTCCTGCAAACTTTCTTTCCCTGTATTACCGGGATAAAAATGGGTACCTTCTGCCTATTCCTGATGCGCTTCTTATCCAGTCAAACCTGAGAGATAATTTTGGGGGCATCTATGTGCCAGGGGTAAGCGGAGCACCAGGGCTTTACAGGATTAACCTGGGAACCCATTTTCGGAATATGGTCGAAGGAAGGGTTTCGGATGAATTGCTTATCGGGCTTTCTCCCAAAGCTTCCAATGGGGCTCGTACCGTTCTGTATGGCAGTGCCTCCCCGGAAAATAAAGTGAAGCTCAGAGTGGCTTATACGCCCCTCAATAAATAGGGGGTCGCTGTACTACTTTTAAATGGCGCTGTCCCGGTAATTTCTCATCCCGGATGCCCATATGCCCGATATAGAAATAATAATGCGTAAATGTTTGATTTTAAACGCAAAATGAAATAAAAAAATATTTATTTATCTTTCATGACACAAAAAGTTAAACTGGACATGGAGTACAACTCCCAAATGGAGGAGTTGATTATGCCTGAATATGGCCGCAACGTACAGCGGCTGATTTTCCATGCCAAGACGATTCAAAATGACGAGTATCGGCAGCGCTTTGTCGAGCAAATTATACGCCTGATGTTTCAGATGCAGCCGCTGAACCGGACTATTGATGAGATACGCGATAAGCTTTGGAAACATCTTTACCGCATAGCAAACTACGATATCCAGGTTACTCCGCCAAGTGGGGTTATCCCTACGCCAGAGGCAGCGATGAAAAGACCGGAGAAAGTGGAAATCCCCCATCAGGAATTGCGGTTCCGGCATTATGGCAGCGGCGTCCAGAAACTGATCCGCAAGGCCCTCGAGATGGAGCCAGGCCCTAAACGGGACGGTCTCGTTTCGGTTATCGCTTCTTACATGAAACTGGCCTATCGCACCTGGAACAAAGAACACTTTGTCAGCGACGACGTTATCAAAGCAGACCTCGAAATCATTTCAGGTGGACGCCTGGCGATTCCGGAGTCTATTGAAAATTTGATTGCGCCCCAACAGGGAACCCCCATGCGCCGGAAATTCAAATCGTCAGGAGGCCAGCCGACGCGGCAATTTAATGGTTCCGGTAATCATAAAAATGCGGGTAAGAACAGGCAGCAGTCCCCGCGGAATAAGCGGAAATAAACTGTGGACGGAAATGGTGATTTATAATGTTACCGTAAAAGTGGATACGGAAGTCCAGTCAGAATGGTTGAATTGGATGTACGAGGTCCATATTCCGGAGATGATGGCGACAGGGAAATTCCTGGAGTATCGGGTTTGCAGAATTCTGCAAGATGAAAGTGATGGGGTAACTTACGCTTTCCAATACTTCAGTCCGGACCTGGCAACGCTGGTGAGCTATCAGAATACTGATGCCCGCTCCTTGCAGGAAGCGCATGCAAAGCGCTTTGGGGGCAGATATGTGGCTTTCCGCACCGCCATGGAAGTTTTGTCTCCTCCGACTACCTAACCTTCAAATAATAACCAAGCCATGATTTTCGCACTTTCTGAAGAACATCTGGCGGTACAGGAAGCTGCCAGGGAATTTGCCCAAAAAGAACTCAAACCGGGTGTTATCGAACGCGATACCTCGATGGCCTATCCTTATGAACAAGTCCGCCGTATGGCAGAATTGGGCTTCATGGGGATGATGAACGACCCTCGATATGGGGGCGGAGGCATGGATACCCTTTCCTATGTACTGGCAATGGAGGAAATTTCAAAAGTGGATAATTCCTGCTCCGTCATTATGTCTGTCAATAACTCGCTCGTATGCTGGGGACTGGAGGAGTATGGCAGTGATGCTCAGAAAGAACAATATTTGTCTAAACTGGCTACGGGGGAATGGATTGGCTCTTTCTGCCTTTCTGAGCCCGAGGCGGGTAGTGATGCTACTCATCAGCGCACTACGGCAGTGGATATGGGGGATTATTATTTGCTTAATGGCACGAAGAACTGGATTACAAACGGCGGCACTTCCAGGATACACCTGGTAATGGCCCAAACTTATCCGGAAAAAGGTCCCCGTGGTATCAACGCTTTTATTGTAGATGCCCAGTGGGAAGGGGTGAAAATTGGAGCGAAAGAAGATAAACTGGGGATTAGGTCCTCTGATACACATTCTATTATGTACACGGATGTCCGGGTGCCCAAGGAAAACCGGATAGGAGAAGATGGTTTCGGGTTTAAATTCGCCATGAAAACCCTCTCGGGGGGGCGGATTGGGATTGCTGCCCAGGCGCTGGGTATTGCCAGTGGTGCGTACGAACTATCGCTGGAATATGCCAGGCAGCGGGAGGCTTTTGGTAAACCCATCGGGCAGCACCAGGCTATCGCGTTCAAGCTCGCGGATATGGCCACGGAAATCGAAGCAGCTAAGCTCATGGTTTATCGGGCAGCCTGGATGAAAGATCAGGGATTGGACTACAACTCCGCGAGTGCGATGGCCAAGCTCTATGCTTCGGAAGTCGCCATGCGCACCGCGATTGAAGCGGTACAAGTACACGGTGGATATGGATATGTAAAAGAATACCATGTGGAGCGCCTGATGCGCGATGCAAAAATTACTCAAATATACGAAGGTACTTCGGAGGTGCAGCGGATAGTGATTTCGAGGGGGATACTGGATGGCCAGCTCTACCTTCCTGTACTTTTTGGGAATGCTTCTGTGGGGCATTTCTGAAGCGACGATGCCAAAATGGCCGCATGAAACGAACACTAAAAATTGCAGCGCCTTTCGGTATTCCGCTAAGGTTGCATTGGACTTTTGGATTGGTTTTTCTGTATGTCTTCTTTTTGGCATGGGAAGGCCATTGGGATTGGCTTACAACGGTCCTTGCGCTGGGTCTTGTGGTTTCCTTGTTTATTTGTGTAACTTTACACGAGTATGGTCATGCCCTAATGGCAAGGCGCTTCGGTGTAGAAACGCGGGATATTCTTTTGTCGCCTATTGGGGGGATTGCCCGACTAGACAGCATTCCCGCTGATCCGAAGGAGGAACTGCTGGTAGCGTTGGCGGGCCCGGCGGTAAATTTTGTCCTGGCAGCATTTCTTGGGAGTTATCTTTTCACCCTGCCGCCGGGTATGCGTTTGCCTTTGTTGCAGTCTTTTTTGTTTAGCGACAGCAATTATTATTTGCCTGCTCTGCCCCTGGCAGGGTATCTCGTTATGCTATTGTTTTATCTGAACCTGGTATTGGCATGCTTCAACTTATTGCCTGCATTTCCTATGGATGGGGGTAGAGTCCTGCGTGCCCTTCTATGCACCCGCATGAAGCGTTATACCGCTACCCTGATCGCAGCGCGTATCGGGCAATTTTTTGCTTTGATATTCGCAGGGTTCGCCATTTTTACGCTTATTCAGAGCCAAGGCAGAGATGGGGTTTTCTATATTTTTATCAGTGCATTTATTTTTATCATGGCACAACAAGAGCTACGCTTTGTAGGACTCCAGGACCGGGTACAACGGGCTTTGGAAGGTAGCACAATGGAAGGATAAGGGCACATTTCCGGAAGCAAGTGTAAATGAAGGGTTAAAATTGTAGATTCTACAAATTTACACTACTTTTGCGCTTCGTTGAAAAACCCTATGAACGGGCTTACACGGCATCGGAAAATATTTGTAATCCTAACAAAATCTTAAACATGGGTCAGACGATTACCTACCTAATTCCACTTTTCGGAGTATTGGGCCTTCTCTTCACCTTTTGGAAGTCAGCATGGGTTTCCAAGCAGGAAGTGGGTACCGAGCGAATGGCAAATATAGCAAAAGCAATTGCGGAAGGGGCTATGGCTTTCCTTCGTGCAGAATACAGCCGTATCGCGATTTTTGCTGCAGTAGTGGCCATATTACTTGCGGTTTCTGCTAATCCAGAGTCCTCCTCCCCATTGATCGCACTGTCGTTCCTTGTTGGTGCAGGCTGTTCGGCACTGGCAGGCGTTATCGGTATGCGGGTTGCGACTAAGGCGAATGTGCGCACTACACAGGCAGCGCGGACTAGCCTGGGCAAAGCCCTGGAAATCGCGTTTACCGGAGGCTCGGTTATGGGCCTCGGTGTTGTAGGACTTGGTGTTTTGGGCCTCGGAGGTTTATATCTCGTATATACCCAAATGGGCTGGGAAATTGTCAAAGTGGTTAATGTGCTCACTGGCTTTTCTTTTGGCGCTTCCTCTATCGCCTTGTTCGCACGCGTGGGCGGTGGTATTTACACCAAAGCTGCTGACGTTGGTGCTGACCTGGTGGGGAAAGTCGAAGCAGGAATCCCCGAAGACCATCCCCTCAACCCTGCTACTATCGCCGATAATGTCGGGGATAACGTGGGTGACGTCGCAGGTATGGGTGCGGATCTGTTCGAATCCTATGTAGGCTCGATAATCGGGACAATGGTACTCGGTGCAACCTTCATTGGAATGGCAGGATTTGAACCAGAGAATGATTTCGGCGGGCTCAATGCTGTTTTGCTGCCTTTGTTCCTGTCTGGCGTTGGTATTTTGACGTCTATCCTGGGTACGTTCTTCGTAAAGGTCCGCGAAGGAGGCGATCCACAGAAAGCCCTGAACCGTGGAGAATTCCTATCTTCCTTTGTTATGCTGGCGGCAACCTATGTGATTGTCCAATGGATGCTTCCCGCTTCCTGGCAGGTAGGTTCCGAAATATATACTTCCAATGGCGTATTCTTTGCGGTAATCTTCGGACTTGTCTCCGGTTTGCTGATTGGAATTGTAACGGAATATTATACCGGTACAGGCACAAAGCCAGTAAAAGGCATTGTGGACAACTCGCTTACGGGCTCTGCTACCAATATCATTGCTGGTCTTGGTGTGGGTATGCAATCCACCGCAATCCCCATAGTCATTCTGGTCATCGCGATCATCGGCGCTTATGAAACGGCGGGGTTGTATGGTATAGCTATTGCTGCTGTGGGTATGCTTTCCAATACGGGTATTCAGCTCGCAGTAGATGCGTATGGCCCGGTATCCGATAATGCAGGTGGTATTGCCGAAATGGCAGATTTGCCTAAAGAGGTACGTGAACGCACCGATAAATTAGATGCAGTGGGCAACACGACAGCTGCTATTGGAAAAGGTTTTGCCATTGGTTCTGCAGCCTTGACCGCTCTGGCGCTTTTCTCTGCTTTCATGGCAACTGCAGGTCTGACTTCGATTGACGTGGCAAACCCGCTGGTGATGGGCGGCCTGCTGCTTGGTGGTATGTTGCCATTCCTTTTCTCCTCCCTGGCTATGAATGCCGTAGGTAAAGCGGCAATGGATATGATTCAGGAGGTACGTCGTCAGTTTGCCAATATTCCTGAACTGAAGCGTGCACTCGAACTTATGCGGATAAATGGGGATAAAGATTTTCATGAGTGGTCTAAATCAGATCAGGAGGAATTCCATAAGGCAGAGGGTAAAGCAGAATATGGAAAATGTGTGGAAATTTCTACAAAGGCCGCTATCCGTCAAATGGTGGTTCCTGGCCTGCTCGCTGTGATTTCTCCTGTGCTCATCGGCTTCCTTGGTGGTGCTGAAATGCTGGGCGGCTTGCTCGCTGGGGTTACCGTGACGGGCGTACTGATGGCTATCTTCCAGTCTAATGCTGGAGGTGCATGGGATAATGCGAAAAAAATGTTCGAAGGTGGTGTAGAAATCCAGGGCAAAACTTACTACAAAGGTTCCGACCCACACAAAGCAGCGGTGGTCGGCGATACGGTAGGGGATCCCTTCAAAGATACTTCCGGACCTTCGCTGAATATCCTGCTTAAACTGATGTCTATCGTAGCCGTGGTGATTGCCCCGCTACTCTGATTTGGCTTCCTGAAGTCAGGCATCCGACGTACATATTGCCGCTGGTTTGAGGTTGTGCAAAAAATCTTTGGAGACGAAGATTTTTTGCACAACCCCTTCCAGCGGCAATATGCGTTTTGGGATTGGTACGTATCGCCCTGCGAGCTGGTGGCGAATTTAAGCTTCCAGCGGCAATATGCGTTTTGGGATTGTGTTGAAATCCCTGGTCTTCAAGGAATCGAAAATAGTCTTTTGCTAAAATTTAATAAGCGCTCCGTCTATTTTTTCGTTATTGATTCGTTAAAAGTGGAATGTAAATAAGATATTGCCAGACATTTTTGTTTTAACAGAAATAATTTGCTTATTTTATCTCTTTTGAATTCAATTTAACTGTAATGTTATGAGGCTCCGCGCTATCCTGTTCTTCACTTTGCTTACTGGTATTACGCTTCTGGTAGGATTCCACCCCTATTCCCAGACAACGGGGCCGGATCAAAAGGAATCTGTCCTGATGCGGACAATGCTGGCCTTTGTGGACCAGCTTCACTTTAATCCCAAGCCAGTGGACGATGCTTTTTCCAAAAACCTGTTTAAATATTATCTGGAAGAAGTAGATGGCGCAAAACGGTTTTTTACCCAGGAAGATATTGCGAAACTGAGCACATTCGAGAGTAGCCTGGACGAAGGGTTCAAAGAAGGAAAAACGGAATTTTTTGATCTTTCTTATGTCCTCTTTAATCGGGGGATAGAGAAAACCCAAGGCTATTACCGGGAAATTCTGGCAGCACCTTTTGATTTTTCCCAAAAAGAGTTCTTTGAAGTGGATGGGGAAAAGCGATCTTTTGTACAAAATGACGTGGAGCTGAAGGAACTGTGGAGGAAATATCTTAAGTATGAAACGCTCAACAGGCTGCTGGATAAGCAGGAGCAGATTGAAAAGGAACGTGCCAAAAATCCGGAAATTCCTGAAAAGACCTTGAAAGAGCTGGAACAGGAGGCGCGGGAGGCTACTTTGAAATCTTATGAAGACTATTACGAGCGCTTGCTGAAGATTAAACGGGGCGATCGCTTTGGCGAGTTCCTGAATGCTGTCGCTGCTGTTTTTGACCCGCATACCAATTATTTCGCCCCTATAGACAAACAAAATTTCGATATCCGCTTTTCCGGACGCCTTGAAGGTATTGGCGCCACGTTGCAAACACAGGGGGATTTTACCCGGGTGGTGACTATCGTGGTCGGCGGGCCTGCATGGAAGGGTAAAGAACTTATGGAAAACGACCTGATTATGAAAGTAGCGCAGGGGGAAGACGGGGAGTTTCAGGATATTTCCGGAATGGTCATCAACGATGTGGTACAGCTCATCCGTGGAAAAAAGGGCACAAAAGTCCGCCTTTATGTGAAAAAAGTGGATGGTACGTTCAAAACAATATCCATCGTGCGCGATATCGTAGAAATTGATGATACCTATGCGCGGTCTTTGCTTCTGGATGGGGCAGATGGGCAACTGTTCGGATATATTTATTTACCCAGCTTTTATGCCGATTTCAATGACCCCAATGGCCGTTTTTGTGCAAAAGATATCGCTGTAGAACTCGAAAAACTCCAGGCCGAGAAAGTGAAGGGCATTGTTCTTGATTTGCGCAACAATGGAGGGGGATCACTGAGGGATGTACAACGCATGACGGGCTTTTTTATCGAAAACGGGCCTATCGTCCAGGTGAAATCCAGGGGAGCACAACCGGAAGTCCTCCGGGATATGGACAGTAGGGTGCAGTATGCCGGCCCGCTCGTCGTTATGGTGAATTCCCTGAGCGCCTCTGCTTCTGAAATCCTCGCTGCGGCTCTGCAGGACTATGGCCGGGCGGTAATCGTAGGTAGCCCAACTTTTGGCAAGGGCACCGTTCAGCGGTTCTATAACCTGGATAATGCTATTCCCAATTCTCCGGAGCTTCAGCCACTGGGTGAAATAAAAATAACCACCCAGAAATTCTATCGCATTAATGGTGGCTCGACCCAGCTCAAGGGGGTTACGCCAGATATTGCCTTGCCCGATGAGTTTTCTATGGTCGAAGTGGGGGAAAAACAGGAAGCCTATCCTATGGAATGGACGCAAATACAATCAGTCCCCTATGGACAAAATGCTTTTAGGATTAAAAATATAGAAGATTTGCGCAGCAAAAGCAAAGGGAGGGTGGAAAAAGACCCTACCTTCCAGAAAGTCCTCGCGAATGGGAAACGACTTAAAGCCCAGCGGGATGATTCCCTGGTCAGCTTAAACCTGGAGGGCTACAAGGCTATGGAAGCAACCAGAAAAAAAGAAGCGGAACAGTTTAAAGACATCTTTTCAGCGGAAGTCAATACGCGTGTTCGAAACCTTCCTGTTGATTTGTCCGCTATCTCAACGAATGAGTCCCAGAAAGCCCGCAACGATGAATTTGTCAAATCGGTCATCAAGGATGTGTATATCCGGGAGAGCCTGAATATCCTGCACGATTTGATCCGACAGCAGAAATAAACGGATGAACTACCTCTCGCTAGAGCACATTTCAAAGATGTATGGGGAAAAGGTGTTGTTTGACGACATCACCCTGCAAATCAACCGAGGCCAGAAAGTCGCACTTGTTGCTAAAAATGGCTCCGGTAAATCTACCCTCTTGCGGATTGCAGCGGGTAAAGAATCCCCGGAAGGGGAAAATTATCGCGTTTTTGTTCACCGGGAAATCAGGGTTGGCTTTCTGGATCAAGACCCCGATTTTTACCCCCATCATACTGTCCTGGAGGCAGTCCTGGACGAGGATACACCAGGGATGCGGGCAATCCGGGAATATGAAAAGGCATTGCTCCGCCCCGAAGAAGATAAGGCCCTGCAGTCTGCGATGGCCCAAATGGATATACAGCAGGCCTGGGACCTGGAAGCCCGGGTGAAAGAATTGCTGCATCGTTTCCGCATTACCGATTTTACACTGCCCGTGCGCCTGCTTTCCGGGGGGCAGAAAAAACGCCTCGCACTGGTGCGACTGATTATCAACGAACCGGAATTTTTGGTCCTGGATGAACCTACCAACCATCTCGATCTCGATATGATTGAATGGCTGGAGGAGTATTTCAAAAACCCGGCACTTACCCTGCTCATGGTAACCCACGACCGTTATTTTCTCGAGCGCGTTTGCGATACGATTGTGGAATTGGATAGAGGGCGATTATTCCGGTATAGCGGTAATTATTCTGCTTTTCTGGAGAAAAAAGCTGTCCGAAAAGATAATGAGGAGATCGAACTGGATAAAAACCGGAAATTGCTGAAAAAAGAACTGGACTGGGTCAACAGAATGCCCCAGGCCAGGACAACGAAGGCCAAGTCGCGGGTGGATGCTTTCTTTGATCTCCAGGAGAAGCTTTCAGGCAATCGCGTAGAAAAGGATATGCAAATAGATATTAAAGGCCAGCGCCTTGGAAAGAAAGTCCTGGAGTTGCACCATATCAGCAAGCGCTTTGGGGACAAACCCATCCTGGATCAGTTCGCCTATAAATTTAAACCCAATGAGCGTATCGGTGTAGTCGGCCCCAATGGTGCTGGCAAAACGACCTTTCTGAAACTTCTTACCCAGGAAATCAGACCGGATGCAGGTAAAGTGGTTGTAGGAGAGAATACGATTTTTGGATATTATACCCAGGATGGGATACAACTGGTTGAAGATAAGCGTGTTATTGATGTCGTTCAGGATATCGCTGAATACATCCCTATGGAGAAGGGACAGAAAATATCTGCAGCACAAATGCTGGAACGCTTTCTTTTTAATCGCAAGCAACAGCAGGTATATGTGTCCCAGCTTAGCGGCGGTGAACGCAGGCGCCTGTACCTGCTCACTATCCTGATGCGCAATCCCAATTTTCTCATTCTGGATGAGCCAACCAATGATCTCGATATCCTTACGCTCAATGTTTTAGAGGATTTTTTACTGGATTTTCCGGGTTGTGTGGTCATCGTAACCCATGACCGGTTTTTCATGGATAAGCTGGTTGACCATCTCTTTGTATTTGAAGGGAATGGCAGCGTACGCGACTTTAACGGGGATTACACGGAGTACCGCGAAATTCAAAAGGAACGGGAAAGGGAGCAGCGCCGTTCAGAACGGGCGGAGCAACAACAGGCCAAGGGTGAGCAGAAAGCACGTCCAGGTCTCACATTTGAGCAGCGCAAAGAATTGAGCAGATTAGAAAAAGAAATCCAGCGACTGGAAGAAAAGAAAGCAGCCGTAACCGCCCAATTCGATCAACCCAACCTGGATGGCGACCGAATCCGCGAATTGGCGAAGGAACTTCAATTGGTTGGCAACCAAATTGAAGAAAAAGAAATGCGCTGGATGGAACTTGCCGAGCTGGCCTGATTACTTACCCGTCAGCTCCGCAATTTTTTTCTCCAGTTCGAGTTCATCTCCCGGAAGGTACCCTGTATGTTCATAAACAATATTGCCGTTTTTATCCACGATCAGGGTGTGTGGAATGGCCTGAAAGTTCAAGGCATTTTTTAACTCTGCATTGGCATCTGTGAGGATGACGTAAGGCCAGCCTTGTGCAGCGACCATCGGGCGTACTTTCGCAAGTTGCCGGGGGTTGTCGGTACTGATAGCCAGTAACTCGATTTGGTATTTTTCTTTCCATACCGGATACAGCTCAACCATAGCATCCAGTTCCCGCTTACAGGGGGAACACCAGGTAGCCCAAAAACTGATTACCGTTAGGGTATTAGAGGTGTAAGACTTTATCCGCTCTGATTTGCCGTCCAGGGTCCGCACCATGACGTCAGGGAGTTGCTTTTGAGCAGCGGCAGAGAGGGGCAGCAGCAGTATGGCTACAGGGAGGAACAGGCTCCGGAGGTTAAAGGATAAAGACATGTGTATATTGATTTACCTCGTGCAAGTTTATTAAAAAACTGCACAAAACGCAATATTCTTTCCGGGATATTCCTTCTTAGGCTTTCAAGCGCTATCTTCGTTCGGGTTTTACGGGATTTTCATGGGCAAAGAGCAGCAATTTGCCATGGAACACCGCAGAGGACCCTTGCCCTGGACCGATTCTTTCGCAGGGAATTTCAGGAAATGATAAGTAGCGCCTATGTTTTTTTTGTTTGCCAGTAAGAAGACCGGAAGCAGTGCCTTGCGTTTGTTGCCATTCATGGCTATGCTGGGTTTGGGGGAATTATCTGCACAAGACGATAAATCCGGGGGTGGGCATATTTCCGGAAATCTGCAGGCCAACGCGAATTTTTTTATGCGGGATAGTTTGATTGGTGCGGCGAATACCCCTCAGTACGATCGGCAACTTTTCGGTGGAGAAGCATGGCTTAATTTGAATTATAGCAACAGGGGCTTTGATATTGGCCTCCGATTGGATGTTTTTAATAATTCCAATCTCCTGAACCCTACAGCTTCGTATTCCGGGGAAGGGATTGGAAACTGGTTTGTGCGCAAACAAGTGGACAAACTGGGTATTCAGGCTGGGTATATTTATGATCAGATTGGAAGTGGGGCTATTTTCAGGGCCTATGAAGAGCGTCCACAGTTATTAGATAATGCGCTGATTGGACTGCGCCTGAATTACGCAATAGATCCCAACTGGCAGGTGAGGGCCTTCACAGGTCGGCAAAAGCAACAGTTTGATGTTTACCGCTCTGTAATTCGAGGTCTGGCGATTGATGGGTTTATCAGCCCACGCAGCGCAAAAGGGGGCTGGTCACTGGCACCGGGATTTGGGGCTGTCGGGCGCACGATTGACGACCTTTCTATGAACAATGTGGTTGCGACGCTGAATACCTACCAGTCCCGCTATGCTTTTGTGCCAAAATACAATACCTACGCATTTTCCCTGTTTAATACGCTCACACTGGGCAACCTCTCCTGGTATTTGGAGGCGGCGTATAAAACCCGTGAGACCATCAATGATCCGTTTGCGCTTACGGCCATTAACGGAGATACGGTAGTTGGCGACCGTTTTGTCAACAAAGCGGGTTCTTTGTTCTATTCTTCCCTGAGCTATACGCAGGACAGGCTGGGCATAACCTTTGAAGCAAAGCGGACCGATCATTTTACCTTTCGCACCCGGCCACAGGAACAGCTTAATCGCGGCATGATCAATTTTTTGCCCCCTATGGCCAGGGTGAATACCTACCGGCTAAACAGCAGGTATAATGCCGCAACGCAGGAAATCGGTGAAATGGCATTTCAATTGGACGTTCGTTATGGTATCGGTAAGAAGTGGAAGTTTAACTTCAACGGCTCGAATATTACCAAACTCAATGGTGATTTGTTGTACAGGGAATTTTTCCTTGAAGTACAGCGAAAATTTGGGACCAAGGGTAACCTAATCACCGGGCTGCAGCGTCAGGAGTACAATCAGGAAGTATATGAGTTCAAACCGGGGGTTCCGCTTTTACAGACATGGACTCCCTTTTTCGAATGGCAGTATGCTATCAGCAAGCGCTATTCGTATCGGGTTGAAATGCAATATATGCGCACCGGGATGGACGAAAAGGCCGGGGCGAGGCAGGATTATGGCGATTGGTTGTTTGGGTCAGTGGAGTTCAGCTTGGCGCCGCGCTGGACGTTTTCGGCAGCGGATATGTTTAATATAGGTCCAGGGCGCAATAGCCCTGCCGATGCAGACGGGAAGAAGCGACTGCTGCACTACCCGAGGGTTGACGTGTTTTATGCAGTGGGTGCGAACAACTTTTCCCTAAGCTTTGTCAAACAAGTAGAAGGCGTGGTCTGTACCGGCGGGATTTGCCGTCTGGAGCCAGCGTTCAGTGGTATAAAATTTTCTGTTACCAGTAGTTTTTAAAGCGTTCTTTTACCTATGCGCAAAATCTGTTTTTTCTTGTTGTTCGTTTTGGCCTTTTCCTGTTCGGAAATTGGCCCGGTCATCACTTCACTGGATCCTGGGAATACAACCCCCACCAATACCCGTAAGCGGATAGTATTGGTCGAGGAATTTTCAGGTGTGCGTTGTGTAAACTGTCCGGCTGGTAGCCAGGATCTGGAGAAGCTGGTAGCGCTTTATCCTGGGCAATTAGCTGTTGTATCCATCCATGCGGGTTTTTTTTCGAATCCATATCCGGAGAACCGCTATGATTTTCGTACTCCGGAGGGGAATGGGCTCTTGAACCTGTTGGGACAGCCTCTGGGCTATCCCTCAGCAGTGATTAACCGGCGCAAATTTGAGGGGGAGGCCGACCTCCAGTTAGGGCGGTCACAGTGGCCGGGATTTATTGCAGAGGAATTAGCCAAAGTGCCAGCATTTGATGTGCGTCTTGCTTCAGTTTTTTCAGTTCAGAGTCGGGAGTTGAGGGTGGAAGTAGATGTCGCTCGCCTGGATAACTCCGTTGCAGCGCCCGATCTGAGGCTATCGGTGTTTATTGTAGAAAATAATATCGCAGATGCACAGCTAACGCCGGAAGGTAAACGGGAAGACTATCTGCACAAATATGTATTGCGCAAGGCGTTGACTGCTTTTGATGGTACGCCGGTTGGCCAGGATCTGCAGACTGCTTCTTCGGTGCGCCGGAGTTATGTCTTTACTTTTCCTTCGGCTTGGAAAGCAGAATCCTGCCGTCTTATTGCTTTTGTGCATCGGAGCGGGGCATCCTGGGAAGTCCTTCAAGCCACAGAAAAACCGCTTTAAGCGGACTTTAAGCGGTAGATGCTACCTTTGTATTAACCGTCATATTGATATAATCGAAATGCTTCGATTAGGCGTATGAGTTTTTCAGCATAGCGCGGATCCGTTGCATATCCTGCTTTTTTGAGGCCATGTGCCCAAGCGGTATAGTTTTTATTAGAGAGTTGGTATAGCGACTGGTATCTCGCTTTTTGAAGTAATATACTGTGGGCGCGGTAGCTTTCTCCGGGGGTGGTATAAATTCGGAAAAAGTCTTTGTGCGAATCATCTTCAAAATTGCGGCAATGCCCTCGGCGGCACACGCTGGAGAAGCACTTGATACCAAAGTGGTTGTTGGCCTCCGTTGCCAGTGGGCTTTCGCCCGCATTGGTTTCAAGGAGGCCCTGGGCAAGGGTAATGCTTGCAGGAATACCGTATTGTTGCATTTCCACCTGTGCCAAATGGGCATACATGCGGATATAGGCTTCCTGCTTTTTGCGCTTCCCGGGTTCAGCAGTTTCTGCGGAAATCGTTTCTGCCGGTGTTTCTGCCGGCTTTTTTTCCATTGTGAATAAGGAAACGTTGAGGGGAGGCTCCTGCTGTATTCGGGCAGGGGCAATTTGTGCCACCTTCCTGGGAACAGCAGCTACAGGTACTGCCGTTGGCGGATCAAGCGAAATACTGAGTGCAATATCTTTCCGAATGATTGCCAGCGCGGCCATAAGCGATAATGCCCACTTGAACCAGTTTTTATTCCAGCGTGTAACAACTCTGTCAAGAGTCCTACCTGGGCCAGGGCGGTATTGGTTTCTAATTTGCTGCGCATTCATGGTAGTATTGAGTTAGGTATGGCGAATGGTGAGAA
Organism: uncultured Haliscomenobacter sp.; assembly: GCA_964527495.1. Lineage (GTDB taxonomy): Bacteria > Bacteroidota > Bacteroidia > Chitinophagales > Saprospiraceae > JADJPL01. The sequence continues at coordinate 346 of CAZGOT010000010.1, read as the reverse complement.
TAGCATGCAGAAGTCATCGCCAAAAATAAACAAAATGTTTTTATTGAAAATTAAAAAACAAATTGTTTTATAAAAAATAATAAAAAAAGCCGGGCTTTGGAAAAGTTGCTCTTTCGGGAAGGGCTGGTGAAAAGCAGGGTTAAAATCTTCCTAAAATTTGAGGTTGTGGCGTGGCGGTACCACGCCAAATAGGTACATTTGCAAAAAAGCGCGTATTGCTATGAAAAAATCAATTTGGATTATTTGCTTGGTACTGGCATCCCTGGTGTCCTCCCAGGCACAAAAGTACGGCCATTTGAATTATGGGAATGTGCTGACCCTGCTGCCGGAAGTGAAGCAGGCCGAC
>CAZGOT010000009.1:1636-29194 GCA_964527495.1 uncultured Haliscomenobacter sp. | reverse complement strand
ATAAAATTTGGCGGCGTAAGCCGCCAAATGAAATGCCAGGGTCTTTTTACACAACTCCAGTCTTTTCATACAGCCCTTGCATTGCATAAACCTAATATAAAGTACAGAATATAAACCCCACAAAACATGGTCAATAACCTCAGATTATTGGGCAATGACTTGCTTAACCTCTTTTTTCCGGCAATTTGCCCGGCCTGTGGCGTAGCTGGCCTACCTGTCAGTTTAAAAATCTGCCTGCGATGCCAGGCGCACCTGCCGTTTACCAATTTCCATCTGTTGGAGGAAAACCCATTTACCGAGCGCTTTTGGGGCAGACTGCCCATCGCGCATGGTACCGCCATGCTGACCTTTTCGAAGGGCGGGCGGGTGCAGCGGCTGTTGCATGCTTTAAAATACAAGAGCAGGAAAGATATTGGGGTTTATTTAGGCAGGTCTTATGGCCAGGCACTTTTACAGGTTCCGTCCTATCGCGACACAGACCTGATTATTCCGGTGCCTCTCCATCCACGTCGCTTGCGCCTGCGCGGCTACAATCAAAGTTCCTGTTTTGCCCAGGGACTCTCAGAGGTTCTGGGCGTGCCTTGGAGCGAGAAGTATCTTACCCGTTCCGCACATACGACGACCCAGACCCGCAAATCGCGGATTGAGCGTTTTTCAAATGTTGAAGCAGCTTTTCAACAGCATCACAGCGAAGAGATTACCGGGAAGCGGGTTTTGTTGGTGGACGATGTGCTTACTACTGGTGCAACAATGGAAGCCTGCGGCCAACTGTTGCTCCGGGTGCCCGATCTGCGTCTCCATTTCGCCACTATCGCTATCGCTACCGGATAAGTATAGGTCCCTGATGAACTTTTTGTGCTGAACAGCATTATCCTAAAGTTTTGGTGAAAGCTGCGGCTATACCGGGCATTTTTCCAACGCAAAAGCATTTGACAGAAAAAAGGTATGACAGCATCCATAATTGCACTTGATAAACTCAGTAAATCCTTTGGTACCCTCAAAGCGGTGGACCACATGGACCTGCATATTGCTCCCGGGGAAATTTTTGGCTTGCTTGGCCCAAATGGAGCGGGAAAAAGTACCACCTTGCGCATGATCCTTTCCCTGATCCGGCCGGACGCAGGGGTCATCCGCATTTTCGGTCTCGACCTGGCCACACACCGCCGTGCAATTTTGCAACGCATTGGTTGTATTATCGAAAAACCAGATTTTTACCTCTATATGAGCGGTCTGGATAACCTCCGGATTTTTGGTTCGCTCAGCAATACCCGGAACCTTCGGAGCCGGATTGACGAGATGCTCGAGCTGGTGGGGTTGAAAGGCAGGGAGAAAGACCTGGTTAAAACATACTCCCATGGCATGAAGCAGCGCCTCGGTCTTGCCCAGGCCCTTCTGCACGATCCGGAGCTTATCATCCTGGATGAGCCTACTACTGGTCTGGATCCACAAGGCATAATCGAACTCCGGGGCCTCCTGCTCCGGCTTAAAAAGGAAATGCACAAAACCGTCGTCCTATCTTCCCATATTCTGAGTGAAATGGAGATGATTGCCGACAGTATGGCGATTATCCATCAGGGAAAAGCGGTAGTGCAGGGCAAAGTGCAGGAATTGCTGAATGAAAAGGTACTCCATGCCCGCATACAAACGGACGATGGCGTGCAGGCACTCGCTGTTTTGCAGGAAACCCCTTTCCGCCAGGCTGCTTTATCATCGGATGGCAGGGGGATTTCCCTGGAATGTGCGCGGGATGAAGTGCCTCGTTTAATCCATACCCTTTGTACCTCTGGAATAGCTGTCTATGGGGTACAGGCAACCCGGGGCCTCGAAGATTATTTCCTGCGCATTACGGCCACCGCTTCAGAAAATATTGACCTCCCTCAACGCAATACGCCTCTTTCCCATGTTTAAATTATTCAGTGCCGAGATGTTGAAAATTGCTGTCAAACCGAGAAGTTATATCGGATTTGCAGCCATTACGGTAATCGTATTGCTCATCGAGTTTGCCCTCTGGCTCGATGGGCGGAGCTACCTGCAGTTTATCCTGCAAACATTGGAACAGTCTTTTGATGTTCAGGGGAACTTGCTGAATGGCAACCTGGTAGCTTTTATCATACTACAGACTTTGATCGTACAGATGCCTTTACTGGTTGCGTTAATATCCGGTGACCTTGTCAGTGGGGAGAGTGCGATGGGTACGATCCGGCTGCTGTTGACGAAACCATACTCCAGGTCACAGATTTTGTGGGCGAAATTTTTTGCCGCTTCTCTATACGTTTTTCTGCTTATCTTATGGCTAGGCGTGCTGGCTTTGGGTCTTGGGTTATTGGTTTTTGGGACCGGAGACCTGGTTGTCCTCAAAAGCGATGAATTGATTATTCTGCAATCGGGGGATACCCTTTGGCGCTTTTTTGCAGCTTTTGGCGTTGCTTTTCTTTCCCTCTCTGTCGTATCTGCTTTTTCCCTGATGCTATCTTGCTTTACGGATAATTCTATCGGACCGATTATTGCTGCGATGGCGGTCATTATTTTATTCACGATTATCGGAACGCTGGAAGTGCCTTTATTTGACCGTATCAAGCCTTTCTTATTCACCACCCACATGATTGTGTGGAGGAATATCTTTGAAAACCCCCTGGACTGGCCGCTGATCCGCCATTCTGTTACGGTTCTTTTTTTACATATTGCCGTTTTTCTTGGGGTTTCTTTTTATCACTTTAACCGCAAAGACATCCACAACTGATGACGCGATTAGTTTTAACCCTCTTGTGTATTGCTGGCCTGCAAGGCCTGTATGGACAACTTTCCCCTAAGCGGTTAATCCATGAGGTCAACCGCAAATTTGCTGCGGTGAAAGATTATTCTGCAAGTCTGAATATGCGATTTGACATACCTTCCGTGCGGATGGAGCCTGTGCAGGGGAGGGTATTCTACAAACAGCCGGATAAATTTCGCATCCGGGCAGAAGGAATCATTTTTTTACCCCGTCAGAACCCGTATTTTACTTTGCAGAGTATCCGCGATACAAATGCATATACTGCTATTTATGCCGGGGAAGAACTGATTGCAGGCGTTAAGACTGTACTGGTGAACGTCATCCCGCTGGATGCCGGAGGCGAGTTGATATTGGCCAGGCTTTGGATTGATCCGCTGAAGAAGCTGATCCTGAAATCCCAACTTACGACAAAATCGAACGGAACCATTGGCGTGGAGCAGGTGTACGGGACATCACAGGCCTTCGCCCTGCCGGATAAAATGAGGTTTACTATTGATGTAACCCGCTTTAAAATCCCAAAGGTGGTTGCGGTAGATATCAACTCCAAATCGGGCGGGCAGAAAATACCCCCCAAAGGCACAGGGATTATCGAGCTTTCGTTCAGCGCCTATAAGCTCAATCAAAACCTCAGCGATACGGTTTTCCAGGCAGAATAGGCCAAAAGGCTTATAGGGCCCTATCCGGGCAGGGAATGGCAAATTCACCAAATGCTCCTATAGGTGCTTATTATGGCACCAGCTTTTTTTCTGCCGGATAGTGACGGAATTCCAACCCTTCCTCATCGCAAATGAGTTGGGCGACATCGCGGGCAGAGAGCAGTACTCCAGGCAGGCCTCCGCCAATAGCTATCCACTGACCACACATATAAAACTGATGGAGTTTCGGAAGGGTATGCGGAAGGGACTTGAGTCCTGTTTTGGGATCCAGAATCCACCCCTCAGAACTTCCTTTCCAGTTGTTGGTAAAGTCAATGATCGTGCTTGGGGTAGCTACATCTATCATTTCGACATATTTGGAAAAATTGCCGAAACGCTCTTCCAGGGCGGCGACTACGCCGCGGGTAATACGGTCTTTTTCTGATTCGTATTTTGCGGGATCTGATTGCTGCAGTTTGCGCCAATAGCCGAAATTAGCGGTCTTGATAGGTATGCTCACCAGGGTTTTGCCCTTTGGTGCGAGTAAGGGATCAAAATGGTGTATCCGGACCGACAGTTCGTCAATGATAGTATCCGGATCAATAATCAGGGTGCCTCTGATGGGAAAGAGCAGATGGGCGGGTAAGTCAGACAATTCCTTGCGCACGCCGAGGGCGATAAAAAACAAAGAGGGAAACGTTTCATGCTCCCGGTAAAATTTTTCAAAGACTTTACCTACATAATTTCCCTGCAAAAGTTCATAGATTGTAGCATGGCCATCAGATGCAGAAACTACATAATCGCCAGGGATTTGCCGGCCATCTTCCAGGAGGATGCCCACTGCCCTGTTGTCTTCCACAAGGATGCGGTCCACTTTTGCCTGGTAGAAAATCCTGCCACCCAGGGAGAGGAAGCGGTCGAGGATATGCTGCGCAAAAGGCATTGATCCTCCGCGCGGATAAGCGGCTTTCCCAACGCCCATCCAGGCCAGTCCCATGAGGGCACAAATTGCCGAGGCACGGGGTTCGGAAAGGTTGAGTATTACTTTTTGTAGTAGGGGGTTGGAGAATTCTGCCGCATAATCTTCCAGGCTGATCTTTGAAAAGCGTTCGATGAGGTCCTGATACGGCATTTTACTGCCATAATGCCGTACGCGTTCCCAGAAAGTGGTAAGCTCAGGAGCTTTATCATGGTCTTCCTCGTACTGGGCCAGTTTGCGCAGAGCGGCGGTAAGTTCTTTAATCGCTTCGGTATCTTCCGGTGCTTTTTCCAGCAACTCCTGCTCTAATCGGTCTGGATCCGCAAAAACCCGAATTGCATTTCTGCGTTTATCCTCTACCCGGATATACTCTTCTATCTGGCAGTAACCGATTTCGTCCATGGCGGCAATTTCGTTCCATTTTTCGTATAATACACTTTCCGGTCCGGCACCGGCGAGCAAATGGATACATAAATCAATCGTATAGTCTCCCCGCTGCCAGGAATTGCAGACGCCGCCTGCCATCTGGTTTCGCTCATAAATTTCCACATGGAATCCGTTCATTGCCAAATACCCTCCAACAGACAATCCCGCTACCCCTCCGCCAATTACCAGGATTTTCTTTTTCATAAACTACTTCTTTTTCGTTTTTTATAGAATACCCGATCGGTCATGGAAAAATACGGGTAAAACCTGTAGAGAAGAAATGATTTATATCAGCAGCGATTAAATTCGGCGGGAAATTGAGTAGTTTCATCTGGTTTTGTTGTCTTTGGTGATTTTTTGCCCTACATTGGCGTAAATAAATTTACAGCATATGAGTAATCAGGATTCAAAGGATGTTCATCGCATCAATGATCCCAAAGTAATTGCCATAATCTCCTATCTTACGGTGGTAGGATGGCTGATTGCTTTCATACTGAATAACCCGAAATCAGAATTTGCCTCTTTCCACTTACGGCAATCGTTAGGGCTTATTGTGACTGTTGTGGCGATTCGGGTAGTTATGTATGTACCTTTTCTTGGTTGGGTGGCTGGTATAGTAGCGGCTATAGGCACGTTTATCCTATGGGTAATTGGTTTTATTTCCGCAGTTGAAGGTCGGAAAAAGCGCGTGCCTTTCCTGGGGGATTATTTCCAGGAGTGGTTTGCAGGGCTATAACCTCTATTCCTGCTGGTCATTTAATCATTTGCCGTATTACATGAGCGGCCATTTGCAGGCCAAACAGGGCAGGCATATAGGAAATGGTGCCATAGTAGGATTTTTTGTATCGGGTCCCATCCGTTTTTTCCATAGATCCTGGTATGGTCGGTTCGTTGGAAAATACCACAGGGAAATCGGTTTTGAGGCCCTGTCGCCGGAGGATTTTCCGTACCTGCTGGGCAAAAGGGCAGTTATTGGTCTGGTACAAGGGGGCTATTCGCACGAATTCCGGGTTTATCCGCCCACCGGCCCCCATAGCGCTGATAAACGCCGCTGAGGCTGCCTGACAAGAGGCAATCAGGCGGATCTTAGGTTGCAGGCTGTCAATACAGTCCAGCACATAATCATAGCCTTCTTCCAGTATCTGCACCATATCTTCCGGTTCCTGGAAATGCGGTACGACTGTCAGGGAAAGTGCCGGACTGATATCCTGCATCCGCCTGGCCATCAGATCGGCTTTGCTTTGTCCCACCGTGGAGCCCAGGGCAGGCAGTTGCCGGTTTTTGTTTGTGGCATCCACCGAATCGCCGTCAATAATTGTCATGGCCCCAACTCCGGCGCGACAGAGAAATTCCGCGGCAAAACTGCCTACGCCTCCCAGGCCGACGACCATGACCCGTGCAGCATGCAGTTTTTCCAGCCTTTCCTTCCCTATCAGCAGTTCTGTTCGGGATGTCCATTCCCATTCGTTCATACGATTCCGATTTTTAAACTGTTCTCCCAAATTTGTTCCTGAAGTACCTCCAGCGGCAAAGCTAATATTTCGGCAGCTTTTTCGTAGATGACTTTGATGGCAATACCGCTGTCGTCGGTCTCCAGAAAAAGGCGTTCTGGGGGGACTGCGCGGATAGCCCGTGCTGCTGGATGGCCTTCCCGGCACAATGCCGCACCGAAGGAAAAGCAGAAGCCCATAGGCAGGAGCATGTGCAGGAGTTTTTCCGATCGGTTGAACCCGTGCAATATCAGCGGGACCTGGGGAGTGGCGGTCCTTATACAGGTTTTGAGGGCTTCAAATGCCCGTACGCAATGGATAATCACAGGCTTTCCCCGTTCCGAAGCCCATCTGAGCTGTTTTTCAAAGCAAATTTGCTGAAAACCCAGCGCAGGCCCCCGAAGTGCATCGAGGCCGGCTTCCCCGAGCATCTTTACGTTGGGGAAGGCCAGCGCTTTCTCTAACCATTCCCACTGTGCGTCCATATTGTCGGGCGAAAGAAACCAGGGGTGCAATCCGGCGGAGCATTCCCCTGCATATCCCTCCAGCGCCTGCCGTTCCCCTTGATGAAAAGCATGGAATACCCGGTCGGCAGATCCTTCAGATATCGGAAAAGCATGGGTATGTATATCCAGGAATGCAGGCATATTGAATTTTTTTCACAAAAAAATACTATTTTAAGGCTGCTAAATTCTATATAAAGATTTGGCGAAAGGGTCTTTTTTCCAAAAAAATTTTGCCAAAAGCAAAACTTCGTATATTTATCGGGAAACTATTTTTAAGAGGTTATCTCGTCAGAATCGGAAAATTTTATGCAAACGCGGCCATTTATGCGGAATTTTGGGATACTGACCATGACTTTGCTCATGCTCGCAGTGTACCCTTGGGTCCACCGAACCTTCCCGGTCCTGGGTAAAGTTTTTCGTACATATGATCCTCTCGCCATATTGAGGGTACGGTCCGCTGCCCCGGCCCCTCAGGTATTTTCTACCGCAGAAAACCAATTAGACAGCCTTTCCAGCCCTGCTCCTATTGTACAATACCCGGATTTTGTGCTGGCTCCAGAAGTTTTTACCGATGCGCACATCCGATATTCCGGGGATGACCATCTGCAGGTTTTCCAGGATTTATTAAAGCGTGGCGATGAGCAGGTTCGGATCGCCTATTTTGGCGACTCATCTATTGAGGGTGACCTTGTTGCCCAAACCCTTAGGGAAAGCCTTCAGCAGCAATTTGGAGGCGAAGGTGTCGGATTTTTGCCCCTTTTGCCAGCGGTACTGAATTTCCGCCGTACCGTTAATCAGACTGCTTCGGAAAACTGGCAGTGGCACAAGCCTCGTGCGGGTACACGTGCACCTGGGCCGGTAGGTATTGCCGGAGATTATTTTACGGCAATCAACAAGGCCAATTCCCGTGTGGAAACCCTGCGAGGGGATAGTATGCTACATCCCATAGCTGTCGGCAGCGGTCACTGGGCAAATTTCCAGGCCGGAAAAATGTATCCCGGGACCCAGCGCTTTCCCAGCGTACGGTTCTTTTATGGCCGGCCACAGGGTATGGAGCAGGAAGATACCCAAGTCCTTGGCCGGATCCACCTCCATGGCAGGGATATAGATTTAAGGGCTCCTTCGGCCATCAATGCCCTGCAGCTCCCAGTCAAAAATGCTACGCGACTGCGTCTGGACTTTTCCCTGCCCGATAACCTGCCGGTGTACGGAATTAGTATGGAAAGCCGGGAGGGAATTATCGTGGACAATTTCCCTATGCGCGGCAACTCCGGTATAGGTCTGCTGCATATCCCGGAAGTTCAGCTCAGCGCTTTCCAGGAGCTATTGGACTACGACCTTGTCCTTCTGCAGTTTGGACTGAACGTCCTTAATCCGAATCTCCGGGATTACCGATGGTATGAAGAGCAAATGATCAAAACGATTGTCCATCTGAAGAAAACCATGCCAGGTGCAGGCATTGTGGTCATCGGCCTTTCTGATAAGAGTATCCGGGTCGAAGGTGGTATGCGCTCGGATCCCAGTGTACACCGTATTACTGTTGCGCAGCGCAGGGCTGCTTTCCGCTGTGGCGTTTCGTTTTTCAGCCTTTACGAAGCTATGGGAGGGGAGGGTTCTATGGTAGAGTGGGTGGAGCAACGTCGTCTTGCCAACCGGGATTATACCCATTTCAATTTTGAGGGGGCAGAAAGGATCGGTGGGTTTTTGTTGAATTTTTTGTTGGGGAAAGATCCGGCATTGAGCCAGAAAATATAGCGGGTCATGGAGGGGCGGATTAATTTTTCGGAAATACAGCAGGTTCTGGTCTATGACCCCGCCCGCCCTATGCTGTTTAACAGTCTGCCCTTTCTTTTGCTGTTTGTCCTATTCTACGGAGGTTACTTGCTATGCCTGCGCAGGACTAACGTCCGCATTTTTTATCTGCTCGCTTTTTCCTGTTTTTTTTACTATAAGTCCAGCGGAGGGTACCTTGCTTTACTAATCCTGACGACGTTACTCAATTTTGTGCTGGGGCATGCCATTTTCACTGCTACCCAGCGCAGGTGGCGCCTGTTGGGACTGTGGGCGAGTATTATATGCAGCCTGGGTATTTTAGCCTATTTCAAGTATAGCCTTTTTATCCTGAACACCTTGAACCTTGTGCTGCATAAAAATTTCGGCGCGGCGGATATTCTCCTGCCGGCAGGTATTTCTTTCTATACCTTTCAGACCCTGAGCTATACTATTGATATTTACCGAAAGCAAATTGAGCCTCTGAGTGCCCGGGTGCAGGACTGGCAGGAATGGGGCCTGGCCTTCCTGGATTTTTCCTTTTACGTCAGCTTTTTCCCACAACTGGTAGCGGGACCGATTGTCCGGGCTGCGGAATTTCTGCCTCAGATCCGCAAGCCACTTGCTATCACGCGGGAGACATCTGCGCAGGCTTTCCTGCTCATTATGGGAGGGTTATTCAAGAAAGCGATAATTTCGGATTATCTCAAGATCAATTTTGTAGACCGTGTTTTTGACGCTCCGCAGATGTATTCTGGTTTGGAGAACCTGTTGGCGGCTTATGGTTATGCATTGCAGATTTATTGTGATTTTTCCGGCTACTCCGATATGGCAATCGGGCTTGCCCTTCTTTTGGGTTTTCGCCTGCCTGAAAATTTTCGCAATCCCTATGCTGCTGCTTCTATGGCAGAATTCTGGCGACGGTGGCATATTTCCCTTTCTTCCTGGCTACGCGATTATTTGTACATTCCCCTCGGGGGTAACCGCCTCGGCCGCAGGAGAACTTATGTGAACCTCATGGTAACGATGCTGCTTGGAGGGCTCTGGCATGGTGCCAACTGGGTTTATGTGCTTTGGGGGGGCTTGCACGGGACCGGACTTGCACTGGAGCGGATTTTTACCAGAAAAAAAGAGACTGCTACGCCCGATGAAAAAGGACCAAGTCCCGGGGTGGCTTTCCTTCTGCTACTGGTCTTGCAGGTAGGGATTCAGGTTGCCCTTGTCTTCCGGGGCTTTGAGGGAAGCCTGGATTGGTATGATTTTTGGCGTTATACGGGGGGCAATGTCCTCATCAGTTTAACCTTTGCCCTGTCTTTACTGCCTGCGCGGTATTGTCCTGTGTTAAGGCGGCCAGTAGCCATTTGGCTAACTTTTCACTTTGTCACCTTCGGTTGGATTTTGTTCCGCTCGGGAGCCTTCGGCAGTGTACAGCCGCCTCTTGAGACGGTTGCCCAGATGCTGGGTCAAATTACCGGCACTTTTCAGTTGGCCTTACTCCCACAGATCCTTCAGGCCTATCCCATTTTTTTTGCTTTGATGGGTCTTGGTTTTCTCTTGCATTTTTTACCTGGGCGCATGTTTAACACGCTGGAAAATTTCTTTATCAAAAGCCCTGCTGTCGTCCAGTCTTTAGCTATAGCCCTGACGATATGGGTAGTCATTCAGGTCTCCGGGGCGGAAGTGGTATCTTTTATTTATTTCCAATTTTGAACAGTATCCGGAGCAGGGGGTTTGGGTATTGCCAGACAAAAGGATAGTGGGTCTGCCTTGCGCCAAATTGCCGGCGAATCGCTTCTACAGATGGAAGCATACTCCCTTCAAAATCAAAAACCGAAAGTCCGAGGACTTCCCGTGCGAAGCGGATTGCCTCCCAAATGAGCAGGATGCCCGCACCACTTTGCCGCAAAGCAGGATCGTCGCCGGAAAGGTGATAATATGCACAGCACTTGTCCCAGATTAAATAAGCAGCCCCATGGGTACGTCCCTGGGTATCTACTGCAAAAAATACCTGGCGCTGTCCTTGCGATGCAAGCGCTGTATCATGGGATAAAAAAAGTGTTTTCGAATAAGGCGCGGGTATTCCTTTTCTCTTAAAAGGCAATTCGCTGATGGGGAAAAAACGCTCCGGATCATTGTCTTCCAGGATATGCACCGTCTGCTGTGCCTTGACGATATTACGCCGCATATTGCGGTTTATTCCCTTAAAAACGGATGCCAGATCAGCAATGTCCAGCAGATACGTATGATGCTGCCGAAAAGCATAGCCTGCTTTTGGTAACGATTCGATAGCAGAAAAAGCGTAGTGGAAATTTTGGCGAAAGGCATCTACCCGGGGTAGAGAGCCTGCCATCTTCTGTAGAATAGCTACATTGCCCCCAGGGAAATCAGGCCCCCAGGGGCCCATATATTTGACGAATTGGGGCATGGTGACATAATGGAAACCCCATTTGTATTTGAGGAAAAATGGCCAAACCGCCTGTACCTCCCCATCTGCGTTTTTCCATAACACTGCATCCCAGACCCCATCCTGGCAAACAGCGTCGAGATACCAATCTTGAAAAAACAAAGGTATCTCCGGATTAGCCGCACAAAAAACCCTGTACTGTGCGCGCCGCTCCATTGAAATGCCATTTAAAGCCTTGGGCATCAATCTGTTTTATTTTTGGGATTAGTAAATCATCTCGACCCGCACCAGGGCAACAGCTCCTTTATGCGCAAATGCCGCCTCCTGAAACCTGGGCGCACGAAACAAACTCCGGGCATTATTAGAAAATCCATAGCCTTCCCGGGGAATCCCGAGCAGATTTGTGTCCACCCTGCGGTTGCCGTTCAAATCGTGGATTACCGCCACCGCATAAGTTCCGAAGGGCAAGTCTTCAAAATTCAAAGAAACTACTCCGGAGCGAGCCGGTAACACCCGGTGCCGGATGCTTGCCCCGCTATCGCCAGGAAAGCCCGTAGCACGGTCGAACAACAACACCCCGATTTCTCCCGTACTCTCCTTGATACCTTCAATTTCTATGACTATTTTTCCACGGAGCGTCGGGGCCGGAGATTTTGCGGCAGCCGTGGCGCCTAATAACATAATACACCAGAGGATATTTTTCTTTCTCATCCTTAAATTGTTTGACTTTGGAAGATGCACCTCTACTAATTACTTTCTACGTGCGATGGTGAGACCGTCGCGCAGAGGGAGCATAAGGGTTTCTATCCTGGTATCTGCAGCAAGCATATCATTGAAAGCCTGCATGATGCGGGTATCTGCATCGGGCTCGGGATCCAGGATTTTACCTCCCCAGAGCACATTATCGGCGAGGATAAGGCCATCGGTAGCCATGCGGTCAATTACCAGGTGAAAAAAGGCCGCATAATCTTGTTTCCCGGCATCAATAAATACAAGGTCAAAGGAGCCGGGAAGCGTAGGTATGATATCTTGTGCCTGTCCTATATGGAGCTGAACCATTGCTTCTTTACCTGCGAGGTGGATATATTTTTGAATGATATGGGCAAGTTCCGGGTTAGCTTCTATCGTATGGAGCGTACCACCGGGAACCAGGCCTTCTGCCAGGCATAATGCGCCATATCCGGTAAACGTGCCGATTTCAAGGGCCAGCCGAGGGCGTGAGAGCCCACTGAGGAGCCGAAGTAATCCTCCTTGAAGCCGACCGCTTATCATTTGCGGGGACAGGGTTTTGAGGTGCGTTTCCCGCTCCAGGGCATTTAAGGGCTCTGGAGGGGGAGTGGAATGAGCCTCGCAATATTCGTATAACGCTTTTTGAGAAAACTGCATCTATGCTATTTTTAGTATAACCGCAGGCATACAGGGCAGGGGCTTAGTCCAGCAGATGGGCTATGCCTGAATACAGCCCAAAAAGCTGCAGGATCGAAAGAATCACCACAACTACCAGAACCCGGTGTGCATATATATTTGCTTTAGGATGACGGGAAGCAAAACTGGCGGTAAAATACCCTCCAAGGGCCTGGCCTGCGGCAATACTCAATCCTGCAGGCCAGCTCACCATTCCGTTCACCTGGAAAATAACTACCGCCAGCAGGGTATAAAGGGCAGTAACCGTTATTTTGACCACATTGCTTTCCATTAAACTATAACGGGCGGCCAGGACCATAATAGCGAGAAAAAAAATACCCATGCCCATTTGGATAAAGCCCCCATAAAACCCGATCCCGAGAAAGAGGGGCGTGGATGCCCAAAGGGGGAGTTTGCGGCTCAGGTCACTTTCCTGTAACCACCGTTCTGGCTTGATGAGGATTACAAACAGCATCAATACCATCAAAAATCGGAAGATGCCCAGGAATTGTTCGTTACTAACCTGCATTGCAGTGTAAATACCCGCGACGGATCCTGCCAATATCAGCAGGATAATCGTTTGACTTCGTCCGAGTTTCAACATGCCATTTCGGTAATAGGCCCCCATACCTGCTACGCTATGCGCAACAATTCCGATGCGGTTAGTAGCATTCGCCACATTACCCGGGAGCCCGACCAGTTCGGTCAGGATAGTAAGCGTGAGCACGGATCCATTTCCGGCGAGTGTATTGATTGCACCTGCAAGGACACCACCAATTGCAGCTACCAGGTAATGATACCATTCCATTTCATCGAATCGTTTGACAAAGTTCGACTAATACTCCATTGCTGCTTTTGGGGTGCAAAAAGCATACGAGCTTGTTATCCGCTCCCTTTTTGGGGGTTTCCTGGAGCAGTTGGAAGCCTGCCGACGACAGGCGCTGCATCTCCGCTTCGATATCCTCTACTTCAAAGGCCACGTGGTGTAGCCCTTCTCCGCGTTTTTCGATAAACCTGGCAATCGCACTTTCCGGGTTTGTTGCCTCTAAAAATTCCAGTTTGCATTCCCCGATTTGAAAAAAAGAAGTCCGGACATGTTCGGATTCAACTACTTCTTCTTTATAGGGGCCCTTTTCCAATAAGGAGGTGTACAACTCGTTCACCGCGGCCAGGTCTTTTACGGCAATGCCCAGATGTTCCAGATGCAAAAACATAGGCGTTTTTTGTTACGGTTATGTGAATTTGTCCTGATATCTATACGCTTTCCTTGTGCTTCATCAGCAGTATCATAAAAAACCCCATCCCAGAAGAATAGTTGACCGAAACGCATACTTGTTGCAACAGTTCAATATTTCCACTGGCACAATCTTTCCGTGTATTGGCAATGAACAATAAGACACTTGCGTTGTACTTTTAATTACGCCGAAAATCGGCATCTGATATTCAAAATGCAGCGCCAATGAGGCAACTACTTTTGATCTGCCTGGCTGTGTCCCTGAGCCATACCCTGGCCGGGCAAAGCACCGTCAGCATGACGGCCTACTACCATTTTGACTTGACCGTCAATGATATAACGGGTAATACGGCCAATGCAGGGATTGCCCAATCCCCGCCAAATTTTGGATGTGGCGTGAGCAATGAAGCTTTGAGCCTTACCCTGCCCAATAGTTTTCTGCGCATAGCCGGGCCCGCCAAAGAAGAATTTGACACGGAGAATTTTACTCTGGCATTTTACTTTCGCGCAACGAGCAACGAGGGGATACAATATTTGTTTACCAAGCGCAGGAAAGACTGTCTGGGCGATAATGCTTTTTTTATCCGTTACCGGCCTTCCACCCGCAATATCAATGTGGTTCTTGCGGAAAGTGCAGACCGTTCGATCAATATCGTGCACGAACTGCCTCTGGGCACTTGCTGGTACCACATAGCAGTAGTGCGGGATGCCGGCAATGTAAAGCTCTATGTCAATGGCCAGCTTGCCCGCGAGCAGTCCACTTTTGGTCGGATAGACCTCCGCAACGACGGCGACATTCTCCTTGGGGCCAGTGAATGTTATGGCTCCAACGAGACGTATTTCAGAGGCTCTTTGGACGAGCTCCGGCTCTACAGCAGGGCTTTGAGCCGGTTTGAGGTTCAGGGTTTGTTGCGGGTGCCACCTGACAAGATCACGGTACCCGATACGATTGTCTTTCTCAACAATCCAGTGCCCCTTGCACTTTCGCAAACCTGCGGTACTTCATTCCGGTGGTCGCCGGCCAGTCAGCTCGATAATTCCGGGATTGCCAATCCCGTCTTTGATGCGGCCAAAGCCGGGAATTTTCTTTACGTTGTGCAGATTGGAGACCCTGTTTCTTCTTGTGTCGCTACGGATTCCATCCGCATCACGGTTATTGATCCTAATTCCCTCGACTGCAGTACCCTTTTTCTGCCCAAAGCCTTTACCCCCAACCGGGATGGCCTCAACGACGCTTATGGCATAAGCAATCCCTATGCCATTCAAAAGCTCCTTCGGTTTGAAATTTTTGACCGATGGGGCAGTAAAATATTTGCTACGGCAGACCCCTTCGAAAAGTGGGATGGATCGTTTATGGGAAAGCCCCTTAACCCTGGGGTATTCGTTTACCAGGTACAATTTGAATGCAACGGGGAAGCCAAAACGGCAACAGGAAGTTTTGTTTTGATGAAGTAGGTCAATAATTCGATTTGAAAAAGCGGGTATAATCCGCCACAGACTGCAAGCGGATAAGTTCCCGGTAATTATCCAGACTAATGGCCATCACTTCCACCTTTGCCCCTGCCGCGAGTTCCGACTGATTGGAAGTTGCAGTTTCATAATACTTCATGGCATCGCTGCGGTTGTTAAACCTTCTGATGATAATAAGTGGCGTGCGGCTATTTTCGTCCAGTCCGATGAACATATTAGTCAGGCTGAGTTTCTCTAGCTTGAAATATTTCCTGTTAAAGTCGGAGACGGCATTTTTAGCGTCGTTCATATTCATTTGGGCATCCCCGGCGATGATAACATAGTGAATCTGGTCATCTTCTCCCCTTTTGAAGACCGCGTCACCGGATTCCTGGGATTCTTTCTGTCCACCCGGTAAAAATGCCGTAGCATCGCCAAGGATGCGGAGGATTTCCCTGGCTTGTTTTTGTTCTTCTGTATCGGGGAATCGGGCAGAAATATCCAATAATGCGGCCATATACGCCTCTTTACCCTGTAATTTACCAGTACAGAAAGCTGCCAGCATAGCAAACCTTGCACGTAGCGGGTTGTCCATGCCATATTTTGGGCGGGCATCCGAGCACATAGCCATAGCCTCCGCGTATTTTCCTTCCTGGAAATTGCGATAAGCCTCATCGTAAAAACGATTGATTTCCGAAACCCTGTCGTTGAGTTCGCGGGAATAATCGGGGTTAGAAATCATGAGGGCAAATTTAGAGCTGGGGTATTTATCCCTCAGGAGGCTGGCATATGCATTGGCTTTATCCATATTTCCTGAGTTTTTGTGGCCGAGATAGAGATAATACCAGGCATCCAGGATGTAATTGCTGGTGGGGTAGCGCTCAGTCATTTTTTCCAGGATTTCAATACTTTTGGCATTATTCTGGAGGCGTTCCTGATATAGGGCACCAAGTTTGAACATCGCCTCCGACAATTTGAATTCCATCACTTTTTTGTCGCTTTCCGATTTGGGCACATTGCCCAGGATCTGGTCAATTTCCTCAGGTGTCAGGAGGAGGTTTCCTGCGGCATCTTTAGGCGTTTGAGCGATAGGGCCTTCGGTTTCGGCTTCCTGGGCAGTTGGTTTGCGGTTTGACCTGCGCCAGTTATCTTCCAGGGTGCGGTTGGTACCCCATTTCAGAAAGAAGTCCCTTTCGCCGCGTTTGAGGTTGCGTTCGTTATACGCAAAAAAAGTGGAGGTGAGCTCGGCCTGATTGAGCGCTGGGGCACCGATATCTCTGCGCTGGGCTGCGGGTAGCGGTGCTACGGGTGCATTACGGGCTGCCAGTTCGGCGAGGCGCTTTTCATCCTCGGCCTTCTTGATAGAGCTGGCCAGTTTACTTTTTTCTTCGGCGCTCAGGTAGCTTATTTTGAGTAAAGTGTCCATTTCCTGGACCTTTACGATTAAATCGGCAATATCTTTGAGGGTATTCAGCTGGCGCTGGATATCCTCCACCCGGGGATCCTGTGGCGACATCACTATTAGGGTACTGTCGAGATATAATTTGCCTTCCAGGTATTCCTCGGATGCCACAAAGAGCTGGGCGATAGCATAGTAGGATTCCGCTTTTTGGGAGGGGTTGGCAGAGCTACTGGCGAGGGAGAGGCGTAGGTTTTCGATAGCGGCGACCCGGTCGTTGCTTTGGAGGGCGAGATTGGCAAGGGTAAAATAAATCTGGTCTTTATACCCTTCATTTTTTTCGTCGGACAGGAGTTTTTCGAGTGCGAGGCGGGTATCTCCTATGGAAGCGCTTCCTGCTTTAAAGTTGTTGAGGGTCATATTGAGGCGGGCGCGGAATTCCATGTCATAGGAGGAGGCCAGGCCGATAGCTTTGCTGTAAGCCTGGCCTGCTTCTTGCCAGCGGCCGGAGCTTTCGTGGATTTGGGCCAGGATAAAAGCAAAGCGGCCGCGTTCTAAACGGGGCGCATTGGAGGCAACAGCTTGTTCGAGAGGCATCACGGCATCGTCGGGCTGTTCGCGTTTGATATAGAGGTCTGCGAGGGCAGGCCATGCCTGTTCTTTGACCCAGGGGAGGGTTTTGGGGTTTTCGACGAGTTTGCGCATCAGGCGAAGGGCAGATTCGGTATTTTCCCTTTCTACGAGCGTTCTTGCCAGCCACAGCACGCCTTCCTGATAGGCAGGTGGATGCTTGAGGAAGTAGTTGTCGGGTTGTTGTTTTTTGGCTTCTTCTTTTCTTTTAGCTGCTTCTTCCTTCGCTTTTTTTCTGGCGGCCTCGGCCAGTTTTTTAGGATCTTGCTCCGCAGGGGGAGGGGTTGTTCCTGGGGTAGGCTTAGCGCCAGGAGCAGGACGGCTTACCGTAGTGCCTTGTTTTCTGGCACGCTGTACGGCCTTGCTATATTGTTTGCGTTCCTTAGCCCTTGCTTTTGCCGCTTTTTCCCTTGCTTTTTGTTTTTCTTTATTTGCTTTTTCCCTTTCTTTTTGTGCCTGTTTGCGTGCTTTAGCTTTAGCTGCGGCGGCCTGTACGCGTTCGCGGGCAGCATTTTGGGGGACTGCACTAATTTTGGACTTCCGTCCTGCAGGTTTTTCCGGGTCAAATTCTGCTACCATAAACCGCAGGGTTTCCTCGGCGGATTCGAAATCCTGTTTCAAAAACTGTGCTTTACCTACCATCAGGTAGCAGTCATCGGTCCATTGGCTTCGGGGATGGAGTGCCACTACACGGGTCACCTTTTCTATGGCCTCGTCCATTTTTGGGGTTATGGATTTGGGATCTTTTAGGGCCATATAAGGGAAAACTACCAGGTTTTGCTGATAATTATCCTGATGCTGCAGTTGTAAATCAAGTAAAGTTGCGTTAAAGATTTCGCGGGCGTTGAAATACCCGTTATATTTGGCAGTTGTATTGTGGTACAACTTGCCTATACCTGAAAGATCGTTCCTGCTTTTTTGAGTCACACATGCACTCAATAAAGCGGTTGAGAGGAACAAAACACTGAAATAGTAAAAAATCCGTCGCTTCAACATAAATAGTTTTTGACGTGCAAAAGGCAACTACAGGTTGAAAAGGTTTTTTCCATTTCTTGCTATAGCAGGCCAAATCCAGTTCCATTTGTGGTGCGGTTGTCCGGCTTGCCTGTTTCTGCAAAGTCCGGCCCCCGTCTCCAGACACCTGCCGCCAATCGTCAGGGTATGGATATAACTTTTAGAACCACAAATTTATTTTAAACGTTATGAAAAACGAAACTATTTAACAGCAGCATATAGGAGGCACAATTAAAGACTCACCCAAAAACAATATAACGATGAAGTTTATTGATGAAGAAAAATTAGCATTGTGGATAGCGCGCATGCGGGCACCCTACCGCCTGATCGTGCGAAACGATGAGACGCTGGAAGAAAAGGCATCCTTTCGTCTGTCCATGCTCAATGTTTATGTGTTGTTTAGCAGCATTGTAGTCTTAATGGCTATTACGATGATCGTGCTCATTGCCTATACGCCTTTGAAACGGTATATTCCTGGTTATTTAGGCACCGGGGGGCGGGAAGGTCGGGAGCTATTCCGGCTTGCACAAGAAGTACGGGATCTACAAAGCACGCTGGAAGCCCAGGAAAAATATACCGATAACCTGCGCCGTCTGCTGGCCGGTGAAGTACAAACGGAAGAAGATTACAAGGAACTCCTTTCCAAAGCCGATAAAAATGCTCCGAAACCCCGTCAGGTAGCTGCTTCAGAAGAAGACTGGCAACTCAGGCAGGAGGATGAGTTCAGCCGGCTCGCAGAAGTATCGCGACAGGGAAAGCCAAAAAATAATTTTAGCGCACAGGATAAATCCATCGAGCAGCTTTTCTTTATTGCCCCGATACGGGGGGAGATCAGTGCACCTTTTTCTATGGCTAAAAACCATTTTGGTATTGACGTCGTCGCGCCTAAAAATACGGCGGTGCGGGCTGCCATGGACGGTTATGTTTTTATGGCCGACTGGACGCTCGAGACTGGTAATACGATTGCCATTCAGCATACGAACAACGTCATCACCTTTTACAAACACAATGCAACGCTGCTCAAAAAAACCGGTAGCTTTGTGCGTGCAGGCGAGGCTATCGCTATCATTGGGAATACTGGCGACCTGACCTCGGGGCCCCATCTGCACTTTGAGCTATGGTACCGAGGCAAAGCTGTTGACCCTGCAGATTACATCGCTTTTTGAAAACAAGGGGCCTGATGCCCTTCAATACGCATTTATGGAAAGCCATCCAGATCACCTTCAACCCTCCTATAATGAAAAAGGGGAGGCAATCAGCCCCCGACTCCCCGGCCATATAAAAAATTTTCTTATTGACCTTGACGGCACGGTTTGCGATGATGTTCCCAACGAAGATATCTTCCGTATGTCAACGGTGCTTCCTTATCCGGATGCCTTGAAGATCCTCAATAAATGGTACGATGAGGGACATGTCATTACCTTTTTTACCTCCCGGACCGAAGAACACCGCGAGGTTACCATAGAATGGCTTTGTCGGCATGGGTTTCGCTATCACCACATAATATTTGGAAAACCACGTGGGGGAAATTATCATTGGATAGACAACCATATCGTCAAAGCCACCCGGTTTAAGGGCAAGTTCACTGACCTTGTGGTGGAAAAACACGAAATCGAAGTATTTAAGCCTTGATTGTCCGGGAGCCTGTGTTGCGTATTTTTTTGGTTCGGATGCGTTCTACAGGTATTCGCTTTTCTGCCCGAACAAATCTTTCAGGGCGGGCCCAATTTCCGGGAATTTAAACTGGAAACCGGTGGAAAGGGTTTTCCGTGCACTTACCCTGGTGCTGTCGAGTACCACATCTGCCATTTCGCCCATTCCGATGCGAAGAAAAAAAGCAGGTACAGAAAACGACAGTGCCTTCACCTGGAGGATGCGTTTTAGTTCTTTCATAAGTCCAATAAGCCTGACGGGTGCAGGCGCAACTGCATTAAACACGCCTTCGAGTTGGTCCTGGCGGAGTGCAAAGAGGAATAGCCGGCATACATCTTCGATATGAATCCAGGAATACCATTGCAGTCCCTTGCCCAGGTTGGGGGCGAGGTGCCACTTTACCGGCAATGCCAGGCGCGGAAGTGCCCCTCCTTTATCGGAAAGGACTATCCCAATGCGCAGGATTACCGTGCGGATTCCACCCATGGCCACTTCGTTGGTAGCTGCTTCCCATTCCAGGCAACTTTCCGATAAAAATCCTATTCCGGAAGGGCTTTGCTCATCCAGCCAGTTATCGCCGCAATCACCATAGAAGCCGATTGCTGAAGCTGCGATATAGGCCAGGGGTTTTTCAGGCATAGCCGCAATGGCATTTTTTAAGGCAATAGTGCCGTTTACCCTGCTGGAAATAATCGCATTTTTTCGGGCAGCCGTCCAGGGCTTGTCCGCAATACCTGCGCCGGCAAGGTTGATGACATAGGATACTCCTTGCAGTGCGGCAGCATCTACCGTCCCTGCATCAGGATCCCAGGAAAAGGCAGGAAAAGTGGCGCTCAGATTCTGATGCCGGCTCAAATGGCGCACCTCGAAGCCTTCTTCCTTCAACAGCACGCTCAATTGTCTTCCAATAAGCCCCGTGCCACCAGCGATAAGAACTTTTGTCATGGTCAAAAAAGATCAGGGCATTAAAAATTTTGTCGTAGAAATAGAAAAAACCCGTACTTTCCCGCTAAATTAGAAATAATCATAAATAATATGGTGCCCATGACCCGTATATTTGTCTTTGCTGCTATTTTATTTCTCCTAGTACCTTTCTCCTGCAAAAAAGAAGGCGCCACAACAACCCATTTTAAAAGGACTTCCAATACTGCCATTATACGGATGGAGGGGGAAGCAGACCGGCTTAACCCCTTTCTCGTTACGACGAATTACGGGCGGATGGTAGTGGAAAATATGTATATGTACCTGCTGACGTACGACCCGGTTTCCCTGGAGCTCCAACCCGACCTTGCCAAATCCCGTCCGTTGGTAGAAGATATCCGCACAGGTCCCAATGCAGGGGGAGTGGCCTACACCTTTGAAATTCTGGAAGAAGCCACCTGGGACAATGGTTCCCCCGTTACTGCCGGCGACTACCTCTTTTCCCTGAAAGCCTTGCTAAACCCATTGGTGCAGGCAGCCCCGGTACGGGCATATCTGGGAGATTTTGCCGGTGTGGAAACAGATCCACGAAATCCCAAAAAATTCCGGGTTATCCTTTCGGAAAAAAATTATCTCGGTGAGGAAACGGTTGGCGGGCTTTTTTCCATTTTGCCGGAATACCTTTTTGACCCCAAAGGCCTTTTAAAAGATATCCCGCTAGCTGATCTGCTCGACCCGGAAAAAGCTGCTGTGCTGGCAGAAAAAGAAGTTCGCCTGCAGCAATTCGCGGAAGCTTTCAATTCGGGGCCTTTTTCCCATGACCCAAAACTTGTCAGGGGCTGTGGTCCTTATGAACTGCTTCTATGGGAAAGTGATCAACGCATTGTAATGGGCAAAAAAAACAACTGGTGGGGTAGTAAAATCCCCCGCCTTGCTGCCGGTCCGGATTCCCTCATCTTTAAGCCTATTCCCAATCCTGCCACTGCACTGGCTGCTCTGCAGAATGAAGAAATTGATGCGATGTCTGGTATCCTGCCTGAAGATTTTCTCCGCCTCGAACAGGATTCTGCCTTCAATAAGGTTTTTCGGCTGTCCACTGTTAACAGCCTCGCATATTATTATATAGGAGTTAATGCACGCGATCCCCTGCTTTCAGAAAAGGCCGTTCGGCAGGCACTTTCCCATGTGATTGATGCCGAAGAGATTATCCGGGAGGTATTCCAAGGCTTCGGGGAGCGGATTGCTGCTCCTGTACCCCCTTCAGTGGGCTATTATCCCAGGAACCTGAAGCCAATTGCAGTGAATTTTGATAAGGCAAAACGGCTCCTTGCGGAGGCAGGCTGGAAAGACAGCAACAACAACGGCGTAGTGGATAAAATGGTGAATGGCAAGAAAATGGAACTTTCCGTTACCTACCTTCTCAATGCAAGCAGTGAAACTTCCCGCAATATCGCGTTGTTGATTCAGGATAATGCGCGTAAGGCCGGTATCGAAGTACAGCTAGAAGCAAAAGAACCAGCGGTTCTGCTCGAACAACTTCGGGAGCGCAATTTTCAACTCGTTTCAGCAGGTCGTACCCTGACCCCCTTGTGGAACCCTCTCCAAAACTGGCATACCGAGGGGGATAACCGCTTCGGCTTTGGGGATGCAAATTCCGACGCACTCATCGAGGATATTTTGCAAACCATGGAGGATGGACCGCGCAATAGGAAGATCGGAAAACTTTTGGAACGGATTTATGACGAACAGGTCGAAATACTTTTGTTCGCGCCAAAGGACCGGCTGGCTATTCACCGTCGATTTGATGCTGTCATAACGCCCTTCACTCCTGGTTTTGTGCCGGCACAGTTCAAAATCAACGAAGAATAAATGCCCAGCGTCTCGTGACCGCTTATCTGCTTCAACGTATTGCCATCTTGCTGCCTACTTTGGCTGTTATTTCGTTGCTTGCCTTTGCCCTTGGGAAAATGGCTCCCGGGGATCCTGTAGAATTATTATTGCGCCGTGCTGGTGACGAAAACCTCCGGGACCTTCAACAAGCAGGGGAGAGTTATCGGCAAACTGCCCGTATCCTCGGTCTTGACAAGCCGCTTTTTTATTTTAATCTCCTTCCCCAGGCCTATCCGGATACCCTTTATAAAATCATACATCCCGGCCACCGCAAAACGCTGCGACGGCTATGTGGTAGCTACGGCTCCTGGCCTTTGGTACAGCAATATTATGTTGCAATCCAGTCCTATGCCTATGCCTTTGAACGTCAGCAAGGCCGTCTGTGGGAAGATAATGCTGCCGAGAGCAGGCGCATTACCGAATCTCTTCTGCTAAGCAGTTCTGCTGAAGATATTGACCGTCTGCTCGGGCAGCTTGCCGTCTTGCACCGGTATCCGCTCCCGGACCTTCCGCAGCGGAAGGCTATAGAGCGGGCATTTTCGGAGATGGGTAGTGGGGCAACAGCCTGGAAACGCTATGTTCCCGGATTCTCCTGGTATGGCACCGATAACCAGTACCATCATTGGATTAAGGCTTGTCTGAAGGGCGATTTCGGCATATCTTATCGCGACGGCAGGGCTGTTGGCGAAAAAATCCGTTCAGCGCTGCGATGGACCCTTTGGCTAAACCTGTTATCTTTAGTCTTAGCCTATGGGTTATCTATCCCACTTGGTGTGTACATGGCCGTGTACCGGAACCGTTTTTTTGACCAATTATCGCGCTTCGCCTTGTTTTTGTTGTATGCCCTTCCTACTTTTTGGGCTGGGACTTTACTTTTACTCGCCTTTGCCGGTTCCCAGACCGGTCTGGGCCTGGTTTCCTTCAGCCAGGCGGGAGAATATGTCCCTGGTGCGGGTTGGGTTGAAAAAATGGGGGCCGATCTGCGGCATCTGTTATTGCCTGTGGTTTGTCTGACCTATGGCTCGCTTGCTTTTATTGCCCTGCAAATGCGCAATGCCACGGCAGAGGCTCTGGATCAGGATTTCGTCCGTACGGCAAAGGCTAAAGGGTTATCGGCGCGTACGATTTTGTGGAAACACGCCTTTCGCAATGCGCTTTTTCCACTGATTACCCTGTTGGGTGCACTCCTGCCCGGGATGATTGCCGGCTCCGTCGTGGTAGAATCTATTTTTAACCTGCCTGGGATGGGTAAGCTCACCATCGAATCTATATTTTCTCAGGACTGGCCAGTTGTCTATGCCGTTTTATTGCTTTCTGCCCTGCTTACCATTGCGGGATTATTTCTCTCAGACCTCCTGTATGCCTGGGCGGATCCCCGGGTGCGCATAGGCCAGCCAAAGCCCCCGGGAATATGAACAGGCAAACACACTGGATCAGGTTATTGTGGGCGCGGACTGGTGTGCGTTGGGCCCTGGTCTATTTTTTGTTACTGGTGCTTGCGGCCATGTCCGCGGATTTTCTTGCCAACGACAAACCGCTATACTGCAAGCTGGAAGGCAAGGTCTATTTCCCGGTATTCGACCAGTACCTTGCCCAGATCGGGATAGGTAGGCAGGAGGGTAGGTTTTTGCAGGAAGGGTGGTACGAACAACCCTATGAGCGTGTGGTATTCCCGCCAATCCCCTACGCCCCGGGTACGATTGACCGGCGAAACCTGGGGGCGAAAAGCCCATTTGGCCCCCAGCGAACCGATGCCCTGCGGCGATGGCACTTGCTTGGAACAGATCTGGCTGGGCACGATGTAGCTGCCGGGCTCATCCATGGTGCCCGTACAGCAATATTAATTGGATTGATAGGTATGTTGACTGCTACGCTTCTGGGTATTTTCTTCG
Source organism: uncultured Haliscomenobacter sp. (assembly GCA_964527495.1). Classification (GTDB taxonomy): domain Bacteria; phylum Bacteroidota; class Bacteroidia; order Chitinophagales; family Saprospiraceae; genus JADJPL01. The sequence continues at coordinate 4,725 of CAZGOT010000009.1, read as the reverse complement.
GAGCGCTGGCCGGTTTTTTTGGAGACAATCGCTTCCTGGCAGAGCGGGCCCGTATTGTTGCGACCCTCACAGGAACGATCCTTCTGGGGTATTTGCTTTGGGCACATACCCTTTCCGAAGCACCAGTCGGCATAGTACAATACCTCGCTATACCTTTACTACTGGCCCTTGCAACCGCAATTATTTCAACAATACTATATAAAGTTCTCTATCAATTTGCCTGGGGGCGCAAAAAAACAGCCATTCCCTTTGATTTTTGGATAGGCAGGCTCATGGAGGTCCTGAATGCGGTCCCGGCTCTTTTATTGATTCTCGCCCTATTAGCTGCAATGGATCATCCTTCTATTTATGCGATAATGGCCATTATTGGTGCGGTGCGTTGGACGGGGATAGCCCGATTGGTACGGGCAGAACTGCTTAAAGTAACCAGCCTTCCGTATATTGAATCGGCAACAGCGCTGGGGTATTCTTCCTGGAGGATTTTATTCCGGCATGCCCTTCCCAATAGCCTTGGACCAGTTTGGGTGACGCTTGCTTTTGGGATGGCAGGAGCCATTCTTATTGAAGCTTCGCTTTCCTTTCTTGGGATAGGGCTTCCAGTGGAGACCGTTACCTGGGGTTCGCTGATGCGCCAGGTGTCCAGTGTGCATATCCGCCCATGGTGGCTGGCTGTTTTTCCAGGTTTTGCCATATTTTTGACTATCCTTGCCCTTAACAGGATAGGCGAGGCTTTGAGCGATATATTTGACCCAAAGAGAAAAGGGCAATAAGGAAAGGTCCGGGCTTTTTAGTCTTATCCCTTACCAAACTTCCGCATTTGACGCGGGGAGAAAAGCGCTGATTTTCCGCGGCCGCTTTTGAACTCTCCTTTGCGGTTTGTCTCGGCTTGCAGGTTTTCCTGGGCGGGGCAACCAACCTTTGGACTGCATGAAAAAAGGCCGAAAGCAAAAAAAATAATTAATATCCTGATTTTCATTTATTTATGTGTATTAGTTGCTATTTTTACCGAATTTTTTTGTAAAATTTTTTCCACGATAATGTAAAAAAAAGATAAAATCCTTCAAAAACAAGCATTTTGAACGTTTTTTAGCGTTTAAAACTTGTATAAGCGAAAGAATGCACCTAATTTTACCATCAGTACTTCATTAAAACCCTTTAAAATGAATAAAGGAGATTTGATCAGCAAGATCGCCGACAGTGCCAAGATCAGTAAGGCACAAGCTACCGACGCTTTGAACGCTGTCCTCGACGGCATCGGCGAGGAATTGAAGAAAGATGGAGGAAAAGTGACCCTTATCGGGTTTGGCACCTTCTCCGTTTCCGAGCGTGAAGCCCGTACCGGCCGTAATCCGCAAACCGGTGCGTCTATTAAAATTGACGCAAAGAAAGTGGTAAAGTTCAAACCCGGCAAAGAACTTTCCGACTCTGTAAACTGACCTTAGTTGGTTTACTTTTCCTTTCACCACCGGGATATGATCATCCATGGTGACAAAGGGCAATCTGAAAGTCCTCAGATTGCCCTTTTTGATTTATGTCCGCAAATCCGCGCATAGACATGAAAAATGATATAGAAAGCTTAAAAAAAATTGCCGCTCAAGTAAGGCGGGATATTATCCGGCAAACTGCATTTGCCCAGAGTGGACATCCGGGTGGTTCCCTAGGCTGTACCGAATTTATGACGGCCCTGTATTTTTCTGTAATGGAACACAATCCTGCCTTTAATATGGCGGGAGCAAACGAAGATTTATTTTTCCTTTCCAATGGGCATATTTCTCCGCTTTGGTATAGTGTTTTGGCACGCAGTGGGTATTTTCCCATAGAGGAACTCGCCACCTTCCGCAAAATTAATTCCCGCTTGCAGGGGCATCCAGCCACCCATGAAAAACTTCCTGGGATACGGGTAGCCTCCGGTTCGCTGGGGCAGGGGCTCTCTGTTGCTCTTGGGGCTGCCCTCGCCAAAAGGATGAATGGGGACACCCGCAGGGTTTTTGTGCTCACTGGTGACGGGGAATTACAGGAAGGCCAGATTTGGGAGGCTGCCCTTTTTGCAGCGCATCATAAGGTGGATAATCTTCTCCTTACCGTTGACTGGAATGGTCAGCAGATTGACGGACCAACCGATCAGGTAATCTCCCTGGGAGATCTTCCGGCAAAGTGGTCTGCCTTCGGTTGGGAAGTCCTCGTCAACGAAAACGGAAACGATATGCAGGGTGTGCTGGATTATCTGCATCGTGCAATTGCTTCATCAGGGAAAGGCAAGCCCGTAGTCATTCTCATGAAAACGGAAATGGGCTTTGGCGTAGATTTTATGCAGGGTTCTCACCATTGGCATGGTGTAGCTCCGAATGCAGAGCAAACTGCCCGTGCGCTTGCCCAGCTTCCGGAGACCCTGGGCGATTTTCCAGCACCTTTAGATTGAACAGCAATCAAATCAAAAACAGATAAAAATGCTCGATCAAATAATCAGTAGCGGGAAGAAAGCAACACGGGACGGTTTTGGAGAGGGCCTGCTCGAAGTTGGGAAAAGATTCCCGGAGGCCGTAGCCCTAACTGCCGATTTGCTTGGCTCGCTCAAAATGAATGCGTTTGTAAAAGCATATCCGGAGCGGTTTGTGCAGACAGGGATATCGGAAGCCAATATGATGGGTATTGCAGCCGGGCTGGCAACAGCAGGAAAGATTCCATTTACGGGTACTTTTGCCAATTTTTCTACAGGGAGGGTGTACGACCAGATCCGGCAATCCATTGCGTATTCTGAAAAAAATGTCAAGATTTGTGCTTCTCATGCAGGTCTTACGCTGGGAGAGGACGGAGCTACCCACCAGATTTTGGAAGATATAGGGATGATGCGTATGCTGCCAGGCATGACTGTTATCTGTCCTTGTGATGCTAACCAGACAAAAGCAGCTACTTTGGCGATCGCAGCGCATCAAGGGCCGGTTTATCTGCGTTTTGGGAGGCCCTCGTGGCCGGTTTTCACCCCTGCCGCGCAGCATTTTGAGATTGGGAAAGTCCAGGTGCTTGCTGAGGGGGCAGATGTCAGCATATTCGCCACGGGGCATTTGGTGTGGAATGCTATTGAGGCGGCA